>CAISTY010000135.1 GCA_903888515.1 Akkermansiaceae bacterium
CCTTCAATTCATCCGCTGGCTACGCACCGCGCTCACGATTCCGACCTGCTACAGACAAGCCCTGGAACGCCTGCATCCACTCATGGAAAGTTACCTATAGACTAACAATGGACAGGGTTGTGACACCATAACCTATGCCGACCCCGAATCAGCGGGGGTTATAACGCGGGGGCAGCGTGCCCGGCATCAGAACAAGCCGACTATTTGGCCGGCCTCGTTGATGTCGATCGTTTCGGCGGCAGGCACTTTGGGCAGGCCGGGCATGGTCATGATCTCGCCTGTGAGAACGACCACGAAGCCGGCACCGGCGGAGACGGTGACGTCGCGAATTGCCACATCGAAGCCGGTCGGGCTGCCGCGCAGGGCGGGGTCGGTTGAGAACGAGTATTGGGTCTTGGCCACGCAGATGGGGAACTGGCCAAAGCCGTCTTTTTCCAGGTCCTCAAACTTGGAGCGCACGCGGTTGTTAGCGATGATGTCCTTGGCCCCGTAGATTTTTCGGGCAATCGTCCGGACTTTTTCCCACAACGGGAGGTTGTCGGGATAAAGGAAGTTGAAGGTATTGCATCCTTGCCCGGCGATATCGACCACGGTGCGGGCGAGGGTTTCCGCGCCGGCTCCGCCCTCAGCCCAGTGGGTAGCGCGAATGGCTTTGACGTTCAGGGCGGCGCAGCGTTGTTCGATGAGTGCGAGTTCTTCGTCGGTGTCGGAGGTGAAGTGGTTGATTGCGACCACGGCGGGCAGGCCGAAGCCGGCGATGTTAGCCAGGTGTTTTTCCAGATTGGCCAGACCGCAGGCGACGGCCGGAACATTGGGTTGCTGTAGATCCTTCTTGTCCACGCCGCCGTGCATTTTCAGGGCGCGCACCGTGGCCACAAGCACGACGACATCGGGCCGCAGACCGGCTTGGCGACACTTGATATCGAGGAATTTTTCGGCACCGAGATCGGCTCCGAAGCCGGCTTCGGTGATGGTGTATTCGCTGAGGTGCAGCGCGAGCTGGGTGGCGAGCACGCTGTTGCAACCATGGGCGATGTTAGCGAAGGGGCCACCGTGCACGAAGGCGGGGTTGTTTTCCAGGGTTTGGACCAGATTGGGCTTGAGGGCATCGCGGAGCAGCACCGTCATGGCACCGTTCGCCTTGAGCTGGGAGGCGGTGATGGCCTTGCGCTCGCGGGAATAACCGATGATGATGCGGCCGAGGCGTTCGCGCAGTTCTGTTAGCGACTGAGAGAGGCAGAAGATGGCCATCACTTCGGAGGCGACGGTGATGTCGAAGCCGGATTCGTGGCAGACGCCGTTGGCAGGGCCGCCGAGGCCGACGACCGTCTGCCGCAGTGCCCGGTCATTCATGTCCATCACCCGTTTCCAGACGATGCGTGCCGGGTCGATGCCAAGGGCATTGCCGTGGTTGAGGTGGTTGTCCACCATTGCCGCTAGCAGGTTGTGGGCGGAGGTGATGGCGTGGAAGTCGCCGGTGAAGTGGAGGTTGATATCTTCCATCGGCACGACCTGGGCATAGCCGCCGCCGGCGGCACCACCCTTCATGCCGAAACATGGTCCGAGTGAGGGTTCGCGCAAACAGATGGTGGCACGCTTGCCAATGCGGTTCAAGCCGTCACCCAGGCCAATGGTGGTGGTGGTTTTGCCTTCCCCGGCCGGGGTGGGGGAGATGGCGGTGACGAGGATGAGTTTGCCCGGTGGAGTCGCCATTTGCCGCTGGACGAAATCCTGACCTACCTTGGCCTTGTATTTCCCGTAATGATCAAGATCGTCGGCGGGAATGTCGAGGCGCGCGGCGACTTGTTCAATGGGTAGCATTTTCGCCTGGCGGGCGATTTCGATGTCGGAAGGAATTGTGTTAGATATCATGTTGTTTGCAGGATGGGTGCGGAATGGTTAATCGGCGTAGTATTCCTGAACGCGCATGATGACGTCAAAGCCCTCGAGTTGCAGGCAATCGTTCAGGCAAAGCATGGCAGGGTGATCGGGTTCCAGCAGGTTGTAATTGCGTTTGACGGATCCAATGACGTGATCCATGCCGAGAGGTACGGCAAGGGTTAGGAAGGCGCTTTCCAAGGGTCCCTTGGTGGGCGAGCCATCGGCGCGTTTGGGTGGGAGCATGACGCTGAAATTGCTCAAGCCCACCGACATGTGGACGCCCTTGAGGTCGGGATCGGCGTGGATCAGGCGGATGGCCCCCATGAGGCAGTGAAAGCGGCCTTCGGAATCCGCGCCGATGGGTGCGATGGCGGGATCGATGATGCATTGCTCAACCGGGATGCCGTGGCTGACCGCCGCTGCCACCATCTGGCGCGCTGTTTGATAGACGTCCTGCGCGGTGTGGTTCGGTTTGCCGATGCCGTTTTCAACGCGCTCGGAGGCGAGCAAAATAGGCATGAACGGCATGATCCGGGTGAGTTCGAACATCTCCATGCGCAGCGGGGAAATTGAGTTCAGAATAGGCATGCGTCCGTCCGCGCGGTCGCGGTCGTAGGCCATGAGTCCGGCCTCGGCCATCGCGGGATCGGGTGTGTCGATGGACAGTGGCTTGGAGGTCACGGCTTGGACGTGCCGCACCATTTCTGCTAGAAATGTTCCGGTGCGGGGACCAACGTTGACGTCAATATAACCGGCACCTGCGGTATCCTGGAATACCGCCAATTCTTTCAATCCGGCCATGTCATTGGCTTCGAAAAAGCGGTGGGTGGAAGGCACGGAATCATTGATGGATTCACCGATAATGGTAAGGTTGGGGATGGGCATATGTATAGGTGTTGGCAGATGAAAGCGGGCTGCGCATGTCCGTTAGACCGGGGGCGGGTTCACGGGAGCATCGGCAGCGGCGGGCGGGGGTGTGGGCATGCTGGGAATGGCGACGTGATGGTGGTCACGCCCGAGGAAATTGTTAGCCCACGCCGAAGTGGAGATCAGTGCCGGGTTGGCGATGACCGCCGGGCCCTCGAGCATGTGTTTGGATTCGCCGAAATATTTCATGCGATCGTAAGCGCGTGCCCAGATGCAATCCTTGTTATTGAGTTCGCAGCGGCCATCGAAGGATCCTCCACACGGGCCGTTGCGTCCGCACTTGGAACAAGACGCGCGCGGGCAGAGATAGCCGGTGTCGGGCAGCGAGCAATCCCCGCAATCCTTGCAGCCATACATCAACGCCTTGGACGCGTGCTCGACGCCGTGCAATGCGCGCAACATCTTCGGGTGATCGTTCTGCTCCAAGTGCCCGTAGATTTTCTGGAGTGTCGGGAACAATTTCTTACCCGGGGTGAACGCCAGATCGTGCACCAGTCGCGTCAAGCGATAGTTCAAGGTGACGTCGGCGGCCTTGGCCGGTGTTTCCAGTGATTGCACATAACTGTTGTTAAGGCGTGCGCCATTGCCGAGGCCGGTTTGCGCATCCTGCTCGAAGAGATAGAACTCGCCGGGTTTGGGAAACTGGATTTCCTTGGCGAATTCCATCCAATCATCCGCCCCGAAACTTTCCGCCAGATCGATGATTTGTGAGAACGTCTCCGCTTTATGCACGCCACCCAGATAGCCTGCGGCAAAGCCCAGGCCCTTGAACACCGCCAGTTGTTTGGCAGCCAGTTCCGTGAAGAACGCCTTGCCCTTGTCCGGTCCGGCAGCCTGTTTTTCCACTTCGGCGTATAGAGCATCGCTCACCACGCAGCCGGGGATTTTGTTTTGGTTGAACATCCGGGCCACTGTCTTGTTGAGCACATAGACATTGCCGATCACCGGCACGGATAGGTTCTGCCACTCCAGAAAGAGTTGGATCTCGTGGAATTTGCGCATGTCGTAACCGAGTTGCGGTATGACCCATTGCGCGCCGCACTGGATTTTGCGCGCCAGCTTGAAATACTGCGGCAGCAACTCGCGCTCCTGCAGCTTGAACGGTGACACCGCGCAACCGATGAAAAAACGGGTTTTGGGCAGGCTCTCGGTTTTGCCGTTAGGCCGGGTGACCTCCAAGCCCTCGTTCATGGCATGGAGCATGGCGATCAGACTCACCGAATCCAAATCGAACACCGGCAGCGCCTGCCCGCGGAACCCGGACACCGGATAATCGCCAGTGAGCGCCAGGATGTTGTCAAAGCCCTCCGCCGCGTAGCGCCAGGCGGCCGACTCGAGGCCGTTGCGATTGAGGTCCTTGCAGGTCAGATGGATGACCAACTGGGTGCCCCGGGGCTTGAGGATATTGGCGAGCCAATCCGCCGGAATCATCGGATTGCCGCCGGGATTGTCGGTGATGGATACCCACGCGATCCGCGAGTCCGCCGCCAGTGCTTCGCCCAACTCGACGAGCTTGGACGGATGATCGGGTTCGGGCATGCCGCGTGTCGTCACCAACTCGGCTCCGTACACAAATCGCTCCCCCGCCAGCATTTCGCTGAAGGACAATTGGCTGTTAGGTGTCAACATGTTTTGTGAATTCAGGTTACACGCTGTCGGCAAGCCGGTCTTGTGTTCTGGAATGTTTCTTTGGTGAAAACATACTATCCGGGCCGTCGCACCATGGAGCATCCCTCGACGACCGGGTGGATCTTCCCTCAGCGCGTGCTAGCGGAAAATCAATTCCATATCGTCTGCGGGGCCATCCCGACAGCATCTTCGCTCTGGAAATCCAGCAGATGGTGGATCGATCCGCTGATCTTTGTTTTCCATGGTGCCGCGGAACATTCCGCTTTTCTTCCGCAGTTCGTTTCTCTACACACCTTGTCCACACACCCATGCAACTCGCCACGCTTTGTCTTCACGCCGGTTATTCTTCCGATCCCACGACCCACGCCTGCGCGGTGCCGGTTTATCGCACCGCCTCCTATGTGTTCGACAGCACGGAACACGCCGCAAACCTGTTTGCCCTGCGCGAACTCGGCAACATCTACACCCGCCTGATGAACCCCACCCACGACGTGCTCGAACAACGCGTCGCCGCCCTCGAAGGCGGGGCCGCCGGCCTTGCGATCGCGTCGGGCACCTCGGCGATTTTCTACTCGATCATCAACCTCGCCCAAGCCGGCGACAACATTGTTTCCGCTAGAAACCTCTACGGTGGCACCTACACGCAGTTCAAGGACATCCTGCCCGCACTGGGCATCGAAGTGCGCTTTGTGGATTCCACCCAGCCTGCAAACTTCGCCGCCGCCATCGATGAGAAAACCCGCGCTCTGTTTTGCGAGTCGGTGTCCAATCCTGCGCTGGAGATTTCCGATCTCGAGGGTATCGCCGCCATCGCCCGTTCTAACGGTCTGCCGCTGATCGTGGATTCCACGTTCTCCACGCCCTATCTCACCAAGCCTATTGAATTCGGAGCGGACATCGTCGTCCATTCGCTCACCAAATGGCTTGGTGGCCATGGCACGGCTATCGGCGGCATCGTCATTGACTCGGGAACTTTCAATTGGGCCGCCGGCAAACATCCGCTCTTCGACCAGCCGGATCCGTCGTATCACGGGCTGCGCTGGGGCCACGATCTGCCCGCGCCGCTTGCGCCGCTGGCTTACATCCTGCGCATGCGCACCGGCCCGCTGCGCAACCTCGGTGCCTGCCTCTCACCCGACAACGCGTGGATCGCCTTGCAAGGCATCGAAACGTTGCCGCTGCGCATGGAGCGTCATTGTGAGAATGCCCTAGCAGCCGCCCAACACCTGCTAGACCATCCGGCCGTCGAGTGGGTCCGTTTCCCCGGCCTGCCCGGCGATGCGCAGACCGCGCTGAACCACAAATACCTGCGTGGCAAAGGCGGAGCCATGGTCGTCTTCGGCATCAAGGGTGGGGCCAAAGCCGGCGCTAAATTCATCGATTCCCTCAAACTTTTCAAACACCTCGCCAACGTCGGCGATGCCAAATCGCTGGCGATCCACCCGGCCACCACCACTCATTCCCAGCTCAACGAGGAACAACAGTGCGCCGCCGGAATCCCCCCCGAACTCATCCGCCTCTCGATCGGCATCGAACACATCGATGACATCCTCGCCGACCTCGACCAGGCGCTGGCGGCGGCGACCCATAAGTTATAAGTCCTATAGGTCCTATAGGTCCCATGGGACTTATGGGACTTATGGGACTTATGGGACTTATGGGACTTATGGGACTTATGGGACTTATGGGACTTATGTTAGACGATCTCCAGTTCCAGATAGGCTTCGATCGCGCGCGACGGATCATGGGCGCGCATTAGCGCCTCGCCGATGAGCACCGCGTTGGCTCCGGCCTCGAGCACCCGCAGGGCATCCGCCGGGGATTTGATGCCGCTTTCCGAGACTAACAGGATATCAGCGGGCACTTCCTCGGCGAGCCGCTCGGTGGTCGCCAGATTCACTTCGAAGGTTTTGAGGTTGCGGTTGTTCACGCCGATCAGGTCCGCGCCGAGATCGAGGGCACGCTCCATTTCGCGCAGATCATGTACTTCGACCAGCACGTCGAGCATGAACGCCTTCGCTTCGTCGTAGAGGCGACGCAGGGTGGCGTCATTGAGCGCGGCAACGATCAGGAGGATGGCGTCGGCCCCCGCCACCGCTGCTTCGTGGATCTGCACCTCGTGGATCATGAAATCCTTGCGCAACAAGGGAGCCCCGGAAAATTTCGAGATCTGCGAGAGATCGCTCAGTGATCCTTGGAAATACTTCTCGTCCGTTAGAACCGACAGGCAGGACGCGCCGCCCTCGAGGTAGCGCCTGGCCTGGCGGGCCGGGTCGAAATCCGGATCTATCAAGCCCACCGAGGGCGAGGCTTTCTTGATTTCCGCGATCACGCCGAGGCGGCCTGGACCGCGGTCAAGGGCGCTGCGGAAGCCGCCGTAATCGTTGCGCAGCAGGGCGGCGGCGCGCAGCAAATCGGCCCGTGGTAGCAGGGCTTCGATTTCGAGGCGCTTGGTGGCGAGGATTTCTGCGAGCTTGTCGGGCATGGCGTGTGGGGAAAGAAAACCCGGCATCGGGAGAATGCACACGGAAAAATTGTAAATTTTGACTTGTAGGTGATGTGGTCTGGTGTAGAAAGCGCGCACGCGGTTAGCGACGCGGGCGTAGCTCAGTGGTAGAGCGCCACCTTGCCAAGGTGGATGTCGTGAGTTCGAATCTCATCGCCCGCTCCACTTTTTGCCGGGTATTTCCGGCAGGGCGCGGGGTTTATCAAGCAGGATGCGCATGTTCGTTTGGTCGAAACTCTCCGCAGCAAAATGGATGGACGCTTGGGAAGAGCGCTTCGCCGGCAATCCGAATCTCGTCATCGAATCGCTCAAAGGCGGGAAATCCGTCCGCATCCGCTTGTTTTGCAACACCCTCAAGGAAGCCCGGGCCGTGGCCCGACAATTCGGCGGCGATGTGCGCCAAATGACCCGCACCGACTGGAATCCCCCGGTGGCCCCACCCCGCATGGTCAAGGTGCGCAACCGGCTCCTGCTCACCGCTGAAACCCGGCCTGAAAAAATCGCGCGCATCCAACAGGACCATCCGCAGCGCGAAATCATTGTGATCCCGCCGGAAATGGCGTTTGGCACCGGCGATCACGCGACCACCTCCACCTGCCTGCGCTTGTTAGTGGATGTCGCCCGCGAGCGTGCCGGCACCGCATGGACCATCGCCGACCTCGGCACCGGTACCGGCATTCTGGCCATTGCCGCGGCCAAACTCGGTGCGGGCGAAACCTTCGCCTGTGACTTTGATCCCTTCGCCGTGGCGGCGGCCGTGCGCAATGCCATCCGCAACGGCACGCCTGATGTTCTCACAAAGAAACAGGACGTCCTCACATGGAAGCCGCGCAGGAAAGGCTATCAGGTCGTCACGGCCAACCTGTTTTCCACGGTGTTGATCGCGGCCTGGCCGGTGATTGCCAAAGCACTCGCGCCCGGCGGCGATTTGATCGTGTCGGGCATCCTCGCCAGCCAGGCGTGGGACGTCTTCACCGCCGCCGCTTCTAACGGACTCGGCTTCACCCGGGTGATTAAAAAGGGCAAATGGGTCACCGCCCGCGGCGGCCACCTCGCGGATTTGATCGCCAAGGAATCCCGCTTGAGGATCCATCGCCAAGTGGAGCGCTCGGATGGCCCTTGGCCCACATGAAATAAAAGTTGAAATGATGGCCTTGAGGACTTATTACTGCCGATGTGGACAAAATATCGGCTTTCAAACAACGGAACCCTGTCACGCTGACACGCGAGATCGGGCAGCGCATGCGTGGGTTTCGCCTCGCCAAAGGCTGGACCCAGGAAGAACTCGCAGCGCGTTCGGGCATCGCGCTTTCCACCTTGAAATTGTTTGAGACAAAGGGTCAGGGCTCGTTTCAGCGCTTGGTGCGCATGGCTGTGGCACTGGGGGTGGATGGCGAATTGCGCGAGTTGTTTGCACGCCCGCTGGCGATGGAATCCATAGAGGCGGTGAAACGCCGCGAACGGCAACGCGCTCCGCGCCGGAAACCGAAAGGAGTCGGTGATGGAGCTTGAAGTTCATTGGGCCGGAGGCGCTGAGGAACGCATCGGTCGGCTCTATCAGGACGCGCGCGGCGTGATTTTTTTTGAATACGATGCCGTCTGGCGCACGGGCACCCGGGAACTCTCGCCGATCTATCTGCCGAACTCGACACAAGGAGCGGTGAGTACGCCGACGCCGGGGTTTGGTGAGCTGCATGGTTTATTTCAAGATGCGCTTCCGGATTGGTGGGGTGAACGTCTGATGCAACGACATTTTGAGGCGCACGGGATTCCATGGAACCGGGTCACGGCCTTGCGCAAACTTGCCTGCCAGGGCCATAGGAAAATGGGCGCTCTCACATTTCATCCGTGCATGGACGAAACGGATTTCAATGATGGCATGGTGGCCGAGCTTGGAGAGTTGGTGCAAGCGGCCCGAGAGATGCTCCGTGGGGAGACGGGTGAAGTCATGGCAGCCTTGCTGCGTTCCGGGATGTCGCCTGGTGGCGCCCAGCCGAAGGCGCTACTGGCGATCTCGGAGGATTTTTCGGAAATCCTGCTGGATGATCCGCCGCCGCCTGGGTTTGGCGGGTGGTTGATCAAGTTTGATACCGAGCCGGTGCTGCAGGAAGGCCGCATCGAAGCGGCCTATGCGGACATGGCTCGTGCTGCAGGAATCACGGTGCCGGAAACGCGACTGCTGGAGGCCGCTGGCGGTTGCCATTTTCTGAGTCGCCGCTTTGATCGTGGCGCGGCAGGGGAGCGCCTGCATTCGCATTCGTATTCCGGACTTACCCATACGTCGTTGCGAGATGGGCTTGATTACAAGGACTTGATGGAAATCGCGCGGTCGCTAACTGAAGACCAACGGAGTGTGGAGGAGATATTCCGGCGGGCGGTGTTCAATGTGGCTGCGGCCAATGATGATGATCACGGGCGCAATCATGCGTTTCTGATGGATGCAGCGGGTGTCTGGTGCCTGGCCCCCGCTTTTGACCTGACATTGGCTTTCTATCCACTGGCATCCGGTTTCCGTGCTGCCCGCGTGAACGGCAAGGCTGCCCACATCACGCGCCAGGATTTCATCCGGCTCGGTGAAGCGCAGGCTGTGAGGAACGCGGGTGCAGTCATCGATCAGGTCATCGCCGCCATCGCCCAATGGGAACGTCACGCCGCCGCCAACGGTGTCACGCTTGCGAACGCGGCAACAGTGGCGGCACAACAGCAAATCATCATGCTGCAACCCTGAACGTCGTCACGGCCAACCTGTTTGCCAAGGTGTTGATCGAGGTCTGGCATGATCGTCACTTCTGGCACTGCGGGCACCAGAAGGTCGAGCGTTGGCCGGTGACCGTGTGGCGGATCGGGGTGCCACACACCCGGCAGGGTTCGCCAGTGCGTTGATAGACGCGGAGCCGCTGCTTGAAATACCCGGGTTTGCCGTCGGCATGCAGGAAATCGCGCAAGGTGGTTCCGCCGTCGGCGATCGCTTCGGTTAGAACCGCGCGGATCGCGGCCACGAGTTTCGCGAGGCGGGGTTTTGACAAGCGTCTGGCCATCGTTTGCGGCCGGATGCCCGCGCGGAACAACGCTTCGGAGGCATAGATGTTGCCCACGCCGACCACCACCTTGGCGTCCATAATCACGAGTTTGATGGCAACGGAACGTTTGGCGCAGGCCACCGCCAGATGGGCGGTGGTGAAACCCTCCTCCAAAGGCTCCGGCCCGAGTTTTGCCAACAACGGATGCGCCGGCAGATCACCGGTGAGGCGCAACACCAGCCCGAAGCGCCGCGGATCGTGAAACCGCAGTTGTTTGCCCCGGGCCAGTGTGATGCCGAGGTGGTCGTGCGACTTCCACGGCTGCGCCGCCGTGGCCACCCGCAGGTTGCCGGACATGCCGAGATGAATCAGCAGCGTGCTGTCATCGTCGATCTCCAGCAGCAGATATTTCGCGCGCCGCCGTATGCCCGTGATGCGCCGTCCCTCGATTGCGGCCAGTGATTTGGAAACCGGTTGCCGGAGGTCGCGGCGGCGCACGATCACCTCCACAACCCGCGCTCCTAACAGATGCGGCGCGATGCCGCGGCGCGTGGTTTCAACTTCGGGAAGCTCGGGCACGGCGGTGATCTGACATGTTAGAAATCGCCGAACAGGTCCAGTTGCGGTGGGTTGGATTTCGGCAGGGTGTCCTGGACGGTGTTTTTGGCTTTGGGGCCTTGGGATTTGGCCTCGGGTTTGACCGAGTGGAGTTCGAGGTGGGAGAGGATGGATTTCGCGCGTTCGACGACGGCTCTGGGCAGTCCTGCGAGGCGGGCGACCTGGATGCCGTAGGATTTGTCGGCGGCACCGGGGAGGATTTTGTGGAGGAAGATGATTTCCTCGTTCCATTCTCTAACGGCCACGTTGTAGTTGGCGACAGCTTGTTTGGTGTTGGCCAGGTCTGTTAGCTCGTGGTAGTGGGTGGCGAAGAGTGTGCGGCAGCCGATGGTGTCATGCAGATGTTCGGCAACGGCCCAGGCGATCGAGAGACCGTCGAAGGTGGCGGTGCCGCGGCCGATTTCATCGAGGATGACCAGCGATCTATCAGTCGCGTGGTTGAGGATGAGGGCGGTTTCGCTCATCTCCACCATGAAGGTGGATTGGCCGCGCGAGATGTCGTCCGACGCGCCGACGCGGCAGAAGATGCGGTCCACCAAGCCCAGCGTCGCGCTTTCGGCAGGGACGTAGGCGCCGATCTGGGCCATCACGGCGATCAGGGCGATCTGGCGGATGTAGGTGGATTTGCCCGCCATGTTAGGGCCGGTGAGAATCTGCAGGCGGGCGGTGAGCGGATCGAGTTCGGTGTCGTTGGGGACGAACTTGGTGTCCGTCAGGGTTTGCTCGAGCACCGGATGGCGGCCGTTGACGACAAAGAACCCGTTGGATTCGTTGAGCACCGGGCGGCAGTGGCGGTGGAGCTGGGCACCATCGGCGAGCGCGCATAGCACGTCGATTGCGGCGACGGCGGCGGCGGTTTGCTGGAGATTCGGCAGGTGGGTGATGACCTGGGCGCGGAGTTGGCCGAAGAGTTCGGCTTCGAGTTGTTTCGAGCGTTCTTCGGCGCCTAACACCTTGCTTTCCATTTCCTTGAGCGACGGGGTGATGTAGCGCTCGGCATTGGACATGGTTTGTTTGCGCGTGTAATCGCCGGGCACCTTGGCGAGATGGGTGGAGGTGATTTCGATGAAGTAACCGAAGACGTTGTTGAATTTGATTTTCAACGAATCGATGCCGGTGCGTTTGCGTTCGTCTTCCTGGAGGCGGGCGATCCAGTCCTTGCCGCCGCGCGCGGCGCTGCGGAGATCGTCGAGTTCGGCCGACCAGCCGTCGCGGATGATGCCGCCGTCGCGCAGGTGGCCGGGCGGTTCGTCTGTTAGGGCGGCGGCGAGCAGCGAGGTGAGGTCGGAGAAATCGTGGAGATGAGTGCGGAGGTTGGACGTCTCGTCCGACTTGGCAAGCGTACTTCCAGCCTGCTGGAGAGAGGAAGAGCGGCTGGCGGGACGCCCGTCATCCGTCACAGGCGGAACGCCTGTGCCCCACAGCGATGTTAGATCCTCCTTGAGGGCGGGGATATGGGCGAGCGAGGTGGCGAGGGATTGGAGGTCGCGGGCATTGCCGGACCCTTGCGAGAGGCGCGACGTGGTGCGCTCGATGTCGCGGATGCCTTTGAGCGACTCGCGGCATTTCGATAGCAGGAACGGTTCTGCTAGAAACGCGGCGATCAGATCCTGGCGGGCGGTCAGTGTTGTCAGATCGCGCAACGGGTGGAGGATCCAATCGCGCAGCAGGCGTGCGCCCATCGGGGTGGCGGTGCGGTCGAGCACGGCGAGCAGGGTGTGTTGTTTGCCGGCGCGCGACTCGACGAGGTCGAGGTTGCGTTGGGACGCGATATCGATGAGGACGTGATCGGCGCTGGCACGCACATGCGGCTGTCGCAGGTGGTCGCACTGGCGGCGGAGTTGGTGGATGAGGTAATGGAGCACGGCGCCGGCGGCTCCGCTGGCGGCATGGAGGTTGCCGCAGCCGAAGCCATCAAGCGAGTGGACGTTGAAATGGTCCTTGATGAGCTGGGCGGCGTGCTCCGGGAGGAACGCGTAACCGTCGTACGCCAAGCTGTTGGCGAGTGTGCCGAACTCGGCGGTCTGATGGTCCGGGATGAGCACCTCGGAAGCGGAAATGCGCGCGATTTCATCCTCCATCAGCCCGAAATCCGCGAACTCGGCGATGGTGAATTCCCCGGTGGTGTGGTCCACGCACGCGAGACCGATGGATTTCGCATGGCGGCACACTGCGGCGAGGTAGTTCGGCCGCTGGTCATCCAGCAGCGTGAGGTCATCGATGGAGCCGGGCGACAAGATGCGGGAGATTTCGCGGGCGACGAGTTTGCCGGGTTGTGGCTCGGACGTTTGTTCGGCGATGGCGACGCGTTTACCGGCCTTGAGGAGCCGGGCGAGGTAGCCTTGTGCGGCATGATAGGGGACGCCGCACATGGGGGTACCGCCGCGTTTGGTGAGGGCCACGTTGAGGATTGGCGCGGCGGTTTTTGCGTCCTCAAAAAACATTTCGTAAAAGTCCCCGAGCCGGTAGAGCAGGATGACATCCGCAGGCAGGGATTTGCGCATCGCCAGATACTGGGCCATCATCGGCGTGCTTGCGGGAACCGTCATGCCCGAGACACTGGCGACGATCACCCGGGGAATCAAGAATCCATGCGCACCGGGGCGAATTTTGATTGTCGGGACGTCTTGTGGCGGGTGAGGGCCGTTGGAAACGCTGGTACCGGAACGGAGGCAGGAAAATGGGGGGCTGACATCCTCAAAGCCGACGCCCCCCGACATGCTCGAAGACCTCGTTCCATAAGCAATGCGCCCTCGGCGATGGCGTGCCACCTGCTGGCATTGCAACCGGGGACTACGCCGGCTTGGTGACACTGACGTTGTGAAAGTCCACGCCCAGTTTCTTCAACACATAGCCGGTTTCGCGCAGGTACCTTGCCATGGAATATACCGATCGGGCCTTGGAGTTCATGGTGTTGAATCGCTTGAAGGCCCTTTATGTTGGCGTAACTGCGCTCGCGCAGAAATGGTCGGGATGGCAATTCCACCTCGTAAGCTGATCCTCTGTTAGCCGTCGTGATCGGGGCACAAATCGTCAATGCCCTTGGAGCAGCAGCATCCTCGCGGGAAACGACCATCATCATGCGGACCTTCCCTCCCATGCCAAGATCCACTCGGTAGACTTCTCCAGGTTTAGTCTACATAAAGAGAATTGATGGCATCTTGCCTCATTTGGGTCGGAAGCAGTAGGTCGCTATTGTCAGGAATCCCCACAATGAACGGCAGCCCGCGTCTCAGCCTCACCTGACTTAGGAACATTCGGATCGCCTCGGTCGTGTTGATGCCCAAGGTGCCGAAGACCGCTTCCGCATCGGCCTTCAGCTTGGAATCTACCCTTGCTCGTACTATTGCCTCTTTCATGGTGCCATGAAAGAGCCCAATTGGGCCACCTTGCAAGCGGGATTTCCAGATATTTTTTGTGGCCAACGTTTGATGTGCTCCTACGGGAGCGATTGAATGGAAAGTGGAAGGTGATTAAGCTGCTTATGGTCCGTTAGGAGGCACGGCTTGTTCGCTTGGTTGATTTCGATGGCTGGGAATGGCCCGGATCTTTGCGACCAACGTCAGCTCAAACTCCGAGGGATTCACTCCTCGTCCAGGGTCGCGACAAATCACTAGGACCCCATGGGAGTTCTTCGGCGCTGGCGGCCCCTTCTGATCTTCAGTTGTCGCTAGCTCGGCAGGGGTAGCGGCTCTCACAAAAACCGACACTCCTCCATGCGCTCCAATCTTTCCTGTGGGGCGAAACTCGATGCCTTCGATACCCTCGCGCCAGTTCGTGTGGGCCTTCCACTGGTCGCTCTTGAGCATCACGACTTCCCCCAAGAACGCCTTGGAATCCTTACAGAACACAGGTTCGACATGGTCTTCGGCCTGTTCATCGTGAACATACTTGATCGGCACTTCCACAATGTCTCCGTCAACGATAGCGGTATCTCCGAATCTCTTCAAATCATAGTCTCGACGCGTGCCGTTCCGATAAATTCGGATTCTGCTGGTAGACCCCATGACAAGGGGCTTGGTAATCTCACTGAAAACCGCGCTTAAGTTGGCTGCCTTGGTGATTGCGAATCGCCCGGGGTTCTCGACTTCGCCCGCTACTGTCGCATGGGGTGACGCATCTACACCTGCATCTGCGAAACAGCTCGATGGAAGCACCAAGGCAACGATGACTGGTAGAACTAGGCGCATCTTATTTCTGTAGCGAACAGTTTTGTTCACGAACGCGTTCGGTTTGCACCAGTTCACGAACGCGCTCGTGTTACGGTACAAACCGAACCCGGAAGTGCGGACTTCGTCCACCGCCGCTGTGAAGCGGCGTCAGACAATCCCCGTTTATCGGGCCTGCGGCGATTCCGCAAGGGAATGCTTCGGCCCATCTTCCAAGTCGGCGCGGCGGGCCGCCACGCCCTACCTCTGAAGAAAGACTCAGGCAGGAATGCCTGAGCTCCGTTTTTACTCTTCACCCATGACTGTAGCCATTGGTGAAACGGAGACCGTTGTGCGCGAGGGAATCGATGTGCGGGGTCGGGATGTCTTTGGCGAATCCCTGGCAGCCGACTTCGCCCCAGCCGAGGTCGTCAGCGTAGAAAATGACGATGTTGGGTTGGGCGGCGGTTGACGAATGGAGCGGGGTGAGCAACGCAAGAGCGAGGGCGAGGGGGACGAGGGCGCGGGTTTTCATTGGGTAAGGAGCCGGGGTTGACGGGACGGGAGCGAGGTTATGATTGCCAGGAATGTGCTTCTTCGGGGTGAAAGCCGTTGGAAGAGCCGGTGGCCGGACCGAAACGTGGGGAAATGGGGGTTGCGGGGGAAAAGGGGGGGGGAAGAGGTGTTTCGGTGTTTCGGAAGGGCGGTGTTGCGGTGAAAATATAGAGACAGGAACCTCCAAACGGCGGATTTGGGCAAGGGACAGTGGTTTGCGAGCGGATTCATGGGAAAATCCTCGAACCCGAAAATACCTATCCGGCCCGCTTTGCAAAGGATTTTCGTTGGCCATTCAGCCGTACCCGGTGGATGCGGCTAACCGAGCCAGACACACCAACACAAAAAGCCCCGTACAGCATTTCGTCCCCGCTCATCACCCCTTGATACTCTGGTTAGGCTGGCCGTCGTCGGGCAAATCGCCGACCGCACGGTGACGCCTTTTGTGGCATCGTATGAAAAACATCATTGACGGCTTAACGCCGCGCGTTATTATCCCCCTGACCCGATGATTCGTTCCTTTGCTTGCAGAAAAACAGCACTCTTCTTCGAGGAACGGAAAACCCGGTCGCTTCCGCCGGACATGCAACGCGTTGCCCTGCGCAAACTTGCCCAGCTTCATGCCGTCACCGAACGCAACCATCTTTCCATCCCACCCGGCAACCGCCTGGAAACCCTCAAGGGCAACCGGGTGGGGAAGCACTCCATTCGCATCAATGACCAATGGCGCATCTGTTTCCGCTGGAAAACCGACGGCCCGCACGAAGTTGAAATCATCGATTACCACTGATCCATCATGAAAACACATTCTCCCATTCATCCCGGCGAAGTCCTCCGCGAGGATTTCCTGATCCCCCTCGGTCTATCGGAATACCGGGTGGCCAAGGACATCGGTGTCCCGCCCCGGCGAATCAACGAAATCGTCAAGGGCAAACGCACCCTCACCGTGGACACCGCCCTGCGCCTCGAACGCTATTTCGGATGGCCAGCCGAGGTGTGGCTCAATCTCCAAGCCCACCACGACCAGCAAGTCGCCAAAGCCACCTTGAAATCCACGCTCGCCGCAATCCATCCCTGCCCGGCGATGTGACCGTCCATACTATCCCTATCCACCCCGAGTTTTCGAAGGATTAGTTCCAGAGGGCAGAAGTTGGTAAACGACGACTGGAGCAGGTTGAAACCCACGAATGCCGTGAACCACAGCCAGTTGGGGTTATGGTAGTGGGCAAGGGCAAGACTGGCGAGGATGAATGTGCCGGCAAACCGGCGAATGATGCGTTCCATAATGTCAGGCATGTCGCTTGTTAATGTATAATGTTAGATAGCAACGCGCCCATCACCGCTCCATAGATCGTGCTGATAAATGGGTTGCTGGTCAACGGACAGGTCCCGGTCGAGCACCCGACAAATTTGTAATAACTGAAGCCGAGCACGCCTCCGACGCAAATTCCAATAATGAGTTTGATGATCATGAGAAATCTCCTTTTTCAGGACTTCACGGTCAAAGGTCGCTTCAGTTAGTTCAATCATGTTTTTCATTTCGGATTTCATTGCTACCATGTGCTACTGATCCACGGGAACCAGTAAAGTTACAAATACTGACTGGAAGTTATGGACGACAGGCAAGGATTTGCACGACCGCGCCCCGGCCCTGATGGAAGCTGCCTTCTGTCAAATCGCGCTCGATTTCCCGTGCGACAATGAATTCCAGGCCGGAAAGCTCATCACGGAGGCTGTCCAGAGTCATCAGCAGTTCAGGAACCTTCGGTCCGCCAGTTCCCAAAGCCAACTGCGCAGGCGTGTAGGCTTCCAGAATGAAAACACCGCCGGGTTTCAAGCCTTGAACCACTGTGGCATGGACCTTGCGGCGCAAGGGCGGCGGCAAATGCGCGAAAGTAGCAACGATCCCCGCCCAGGCACCGGGGATGATCCGGTAGGGGTCGAGATCCGCAGGCACGGTCTCGATCACCACGCCGCTCGCTTCGGCGAGACGGAGAGCTTTGGCCATGCCCGTTGCGGATTGATCCACTGCCGTCACACGATGACCGGATTTCGCCAGATAGACCGCATTGCGGCCTTCGCCCTCTGCCAGACAAAGCACCGGGCCGTCTGCCAGTGGAATGTTCACGGCCTTCGACGAGATTCAGCGGGCAAGATCCAGATCTGTGACTCAGGGGTCGCCGCCACCCTATCCGACTTGCGTGCGGATCATTGGATCCAGGAGCGCGAGCGATTCGGCCGCCTTTTGGAGTCGTTCATCGTGCAGCAATTGGTTGCCCAGGCTGGAGCCACTCAGGCGGACCTCCGCTTCTGGCATTACCGGGACAGGGATCAGGTGGAAGTCGATTGCGTGATGACACAGGGGCGCAAGGTCTGGGGTGTCGAAGTCAAGGCGGCACGTTCGGTCACGGCCTCGGACACCAAGGGTTTGCACCGCTTGGCGGAGATCGCGGGCAGTGACTTCCAAGGCGGGATTGTCTTTCATGATGGCGAGAGCATCTTTCCCGTGGCCAATGGGGCGTTCCTCGCCGTGCCCATCTCCAAACTCTGGGAACTCTGATTCATTTTGCCGGGTCCTTCCGCCCACGCCTCAACCTGCCCGACGGCCGCCTCGCCGCAATCGCAGCCGTCCCCACCCACCGGAATTGCAATTTTGTAGAACCCCATACACGCCGCCACAGCAACCCGGCTTTGCGAAGCGCTCTTGAAACGCCCGGCCAATAGTTAGAAAAAATATTTTGATTTTTCTCGACTAGGGGGGGGGGAGCTAAAAAGCGGTGTTAGACCATTGTAAGCCACATGAAACACCCCATCATCACCACCCTCGGGCTGGCCGTTCTGGCTGGCATTTCGCTCGTCACCCCGGCCTTTGGCTCACTGGTGGACATTTCCTACGTCAGCGTCGGCAACGCGGGCAATGTGGCAGATACGGCGACCGGCAGCCTCTACGGCGCGGTTTCCTACACCTATCAGATTGCGAAGAACGAGACGACCATCAGCCAATACACCGAGTTTCTCAACGCGGTGGCCAAGACCGACAGCTACGCGCTCTACAATGCGTCAATGACCACCAGCTTCATCAAGGGCATTTCGCGCAGCGGGTCAGCGCATATGGCACGAACGACCAGGCAGGGAACGTGTGGGAATGGAACGATGCTGTGATATCCGGCTCGTCGCGCGGGCTGCGCGGGGGCTCCTGGGACAACAACGGCTACCTGGCCTCCTCGTCCCGCGGCCTCGACGGCGCCCCGTCGGGCGAGGACGGCTACGTCGGCTTCCGTGTTGCCAGCAGCGAACTCGCTGCGGTCCCTGAACCCACGTCGCTGCTCTCCACACTCGCCCTCGTCTCCAGCGGCTTGCTGCTGCGCAGACGTGGCAAGGTTTCGCTTTGATGCTCTATCCCTTTGTCCTTTGTCTTCGGGGAGCGCCGCCATCTTGGCGGCAGGATTTGACATCTTGCCAAATCCTCTTCGGGGGTGGACGCCGATTTCAGAAACCACGCCATGCATTGCCACTCCCTCATCAACGCGCATCCGCCCGGTAGATTTTCGGGACGAAGCCGGGCGGGTTTTTCAGGTCGAACAAGTCCTCGCCCACATGCACGAGGTGCCAGCCGTGTGCCAGCACCGCCTGGCGGGCCGCCGCACTGCCCTCCACGTAGGCCACCATGCCTTGGAACTCCTTGTCCCGATGCTCCGGCATCCAGCGGAAGAGATGGTCCATTTTCCGTTTCATCTGCTGGATGGTCGCCAGGTCCAAGCTGCTTTTGACCTCCACAATCATGCCCTTTTGCGTTTCTCCATTGCTGTAGGCCAACACATCGTATTCCTCGCCCTCGCCGCCTTTCTCCACCGCAAACCGGGGCGTGATCGCCTCCATGCCAAAGTCCGCCCGCAGGATGCGCGCGATGGAGGAAAACGCCAGCCCTTCCGCGAATGACCCGAACTTGTTGCCCAAGCCACCGATTTGCTTGCCAAGCTCCTTGAGTTTGCGGTCGGTTTCCTTCATCTGGCGGTCCGTATCCTTGATCGAAAGGGATGTCTCCTTCACGATCCGGTCGGTCTCCCGTTGGGAGATCGCGATGGATTCGATGAGTTGCTTGAGTTCCGCAGTAGACATGCCGGATGCTCGCACCCACCCGTTGTGCTGTCAAGGCGGCTGCACGGCAGCCACCATGTCAAACCGGCGGTTTCACTTCGCGGCGAATTATTCTTTGGGGAGCGCCGCCATCTTGGCGGCAGGATTTGACATCTTGCCTCTGCGGGGGTGGGCACCGATTTCAGAAACCACGCAATGCACCCAAAGAGTCTCCGGCAGGATGCTGGTGACAGCCGCCAGGATGGCCTGACAACTACTCACTTTATTTAAGATAGAAGCGAACATCGAACATCCAACGCTGAACTTCCAACGTTGAACCGAAAAGAGAAAGATGAGTCTTTCAGTCTGTTACTTTCACCTCTTCCGTTCGGCGTTCGGCGTTCGAAGTGGAACGCGGAGCGAGCGCTAGCGAGCTTGGAGAAATCCGGCGAAGCCCTAACTGGCATAGCCGGAGGCAATGTTCGATGTTCGTATTAGCCTTCTACCGGACGGCTTCTGGACATTCGCATCAACCTAAGGACAGGGTCGGTGATTATGGCGAACTAAATTCGTTTTGCCGAAAAAATCAGGATTTCTTATTTCTGAAAAACTTTGCGCCTTTGCGCCTTTGCGCGAGAAACCTCTTAACCGGGATGGGCGGCTTGGCAGTGAGACCGTTGCGGTCAAAGGTGCCGGGGTATAAAGATTGCCTCGCGCAAAGGAAGTTGGGATTCATGGTGAATTCGCGGATTCTTGATCTCTAACACAAGCTAGGCGCAGGCATGCAATTTCACCGGCTCGATGGGGAGCGTCGGCATCTTGCCGGCTGCGTTGCGCAGCCGGCGCTACGCTCTTTGGGGCTTATTACGTGGCTACGTTTCCAGGTTTGCCTTGGAAACGCGGCATGAGGCACGGATCGCTGCGGACATCAGCCATGGTGATGATGCTCCCGTTTGATGCGCGATGCTGGATCGCCGAGGGTGCTCGTGAGGCATTCGCGCATTTGAGGATGCGGATCGACGCCCAGGGGGTGACGATGAAGGCGATGAGCAACGACCAGAACATGGCGGCACTCGCACCGATGGGAATGGGCCGCATGTAGGGACCCATCAGGCCACCGACAAAGGCCATCGGCAGCACTGCGGCAATCACCGCGAAGGTGGCCAGAATGGCGGGATTGCCCACTTCGTTGACCGCCTCCACCGCGATGGCCGACCATCCGCGATCTTTGTTAGCTGGCAGGTGGAAATGCCGGACGATGTTTTCCACCACGACGATGGCGTCATCGACGAGGATGCCGATGCTGAAGATCAACGCGAAAAGGGTAATGCGATTGAGCGTAAAACCATAGAGGTAAAAAACTAACAGAGTAAGCGCAAGGGTGGCGGGAATGGCCACCGCCACGATGCCCGACTCGCGCCAACCGAGGGTAAGCCTAACATGGTTTCGGCTTCGTTGAGTCCGGCGTCGGCCACCTTGACGCGGGCGGCGGCGGACTCGAGTTCCTGCAGGCTGGTGGCTTTGCTGGCGATGAGGGTTTCCTGCCGCCCCAATGGCAGGTCATTTTGGTGAGCTGTTATGAATGCGGCTTTGAATCATGCCGTCCTCGACATCGAGAATACGGTCAAAAACATCGAGCGTGCGGTGATCGTGGGTGACAACGATGACGCCGGCCTGGCGTTCGTGGGCGATTTTGGCGAAAAGTTCCATGACCTGCCGGCCTAACGGACCGTCAAGTGCGGCGGTGGGTTCATCAGCGAGGATGAGGCTGGGGTTGTTGGCGAGGGCGCGGGCAACGGCGACGCGCTGCTGTTCGCCGCCGGAGAGGGCGACGGGGAGATTGTTGGCACGCGGACCGATGTTCAGGTAATCGAGCAATTCCATAGCCCGCTTGCGAGCGGCCTTTGGCGCGGTGTCGTTCACTTCGAGTGCGATCTGCACGTTTTCCAGTGCGGTTAGAAACGGGATGAGATTGGCTTTTTGAAACACAAACCCGAGGTGCTCCCGGCGGAAGGCGCGCAGGTCCACGAGCGCCCGCGGCCCATCCATCACCGGTGTGCCACCGATGGAGATTTGGCCGGAGGTCGGTGGATTGATCAGCGCCATGGCGGTGAGCAACGTGGATTTGCCGGAACCGCTGGGACCAAACATGCCGACGATTTCACCCGGGGCTAGGCTGAGCGTGGCATCGCGCATGGCGACGACCTCGGTGTGGCCACTGCCATAAACCTTGCGAAGGTGGGTGACCTCGACCGCAGGCGTGATGGGATCAGTCGCTTGTTTCATGCGGAAAGGACGGTGTTAGGTTCCACGTTCATGGCCTTCCAGATGCCGAGCAGGCTGGCGAGAGTTGAGATGACGACGACGATCATCGCGAGGCTAACAAGATCGGCTGGATCTATCAGAACAAGGCGCGGGAAGTGTGGAAACGCATACCGGCCCATCCACCACGCCAACAAATAGCCGAACGCACCCATGAGCAGGGCCTGCTGAAGAATGAGGCCGCCGATGACCCCATTGCGGGCACCAATCAGTTTGAGCAAGGCGATGTCGCGGATCTTGTCGAGCGTGAGCGTGTAGATGATGAGCGCGATGATGATGGTGGAAATGATGATGAGCAGGACGCGGAAGAGCCCGAGTTGGCGGCGGGCCTTGTCCACCATGCCGGCTAACAGGAGGTCCTTTTGCTCTTGCGTGGAATAGACGGTGATGTCAGGCCAGGTGCCCAACGTGCGGCGCACGGCAGCTTCATCGGCACCGGGTTGCAAGGAGACCAGCACGGCGCTGACTTGCGGCGGTGCCAGCGCGGGAATGCCGCTGGCGAGTCCGGCAGCGCGCTCTAACAACAATGGCTGAAGTCGGCCGAGATCAATGTTTTCCACCCGCGCCCGGCGGGCGGCCCGTTCGAGCCGCGTGGCCTCGCCCGGTTGGTCGAACTGAATGGCCATCGCATCGCTGACGGTGAAAAAGGTGAGCCCGTCGCCACCGGTGCCGACCATGCCGCGGGTGAGCCCAACAATTTGATAGACATCCTTGCCCAAACGGATGCTGCTGCCGAGTGGCAGATTCAATGACTGGTCGGCGATCATTTCATAGTGCGCCTGGCGCAGCGCCCGACCGGCGACCAGAGGCACCCAGTCGCCACGGTCTTCGGGCCAGGATAGCCCTTGCACGACCATGCGCAGCGGTTGCCCGTGGTGCTCGCGCTGGATGGTGTGGGAGACAAAGCGGCGCGCATTTGCCACGCCGGGCACGGCCCGCACGCGGTCTTCGAGGGTGGCGGGGATGCGGGAAATTTCAGCAAAGGGGCCGCGGGTGCTGCCCTGTACAATCCATAGGTCAGCGCCCACGCGATCCACCAGCAGCGTGGCCTCGTGAATGAGTCCTCGATAGATGCCGCCCATCCCCATGACGATCATGAGCAGCAATCCGATGCCCACGGTGGTGAAGACAAAACGGCCCGCATTGTGGCGGATGTCGCGAACTGCTAGATTCATGGCAGTTTGATGCGTTGACCTTCGGCAAGCGGGGATTTCCGGCTATCAGGTGCGCGGAGCACTTGGTCACCCGCGTTCAATCCCTTGATGACGGCGAGTTGGTCTTTGCCGCGCAAACCCGGAGTGACCTCGCGCCATTGCGCCTTGCCGCCCGCGTTCACTAGAACCCCGGCACGCCCGTCTTTCCAAACGACGAAGGCTGATGGCAACAGAACCGCATCGGCTTGTCGTCCGGTCTCGATGAAGACCTCCGCCCGCTGGCCGATGGTCCAGGTTTTCGGAAGTTCGGCGGCATGCACGTCCACCAGAAACTCGCGGGTCTCGCGGTCAGCCTCGCGCCCGAGCCGCGCTACCTTGCCCGGGTAGTTGTGTCCCGGCTCGGAGCGGAAAACGATGCGTGCGGGTTGATCCGCAGCAAGGGCAGGCATCGCCGTTTCATCCACCCACGCACTGACCCATAGTTCACCTAACGAAATAATCCGCATCAAGGACGCGCCCGGAACTAACATTTCACCGGGATCGCGGTCACGGCGGATGATGAGTCCGTCATAGGGCGCGTGAATTTCAGTGAAAGCGAGCTGATCCTTGCGGAATAACAGGTTTTTCTCCGCCACCACGATCTGCCCTTCCGCTTCGGCGATGGCTGCATGCGATCGTGTGAGGTCGGCCTCGGCCACCCGTAGGGCTTCGGCGGCTTTGTCCGCATCCGCCTGCGAAACGGCGCGTGATGATGTCAAATCGGTCATGCGTTTGTGATCGAGTTGTGCCTGAGTCAGCACCGCCTCGGAACGGGTGAGGTCGGCACGTACCCGCTCTGCCGTCAGCTTCGCTGCCACCAGCGTGGCTGCGGCAATGGCGACTTGTTGTTGCGATTCCGCATCATCGAGCCGGGCGAGAAGCTGTCCGGCTTTCACGGTGTCCCCCTGATCCACCAGCACGTCTAACAACCTTTCCTGAATGCGGGCGCTCACCGTTGTTTTCACCCGTGCCTCCAGTGTGCCGGTGCCCATCACTTCGGCTAGAATTTCACCACGGGTTACGGTGTGGGCGACCACCGGCACCGGAGCAAACTTGAGCTTGTAAACCGCGGACCCGGCAACGGCGACGACGATGAACCAGGTGAGCAGGCGGCGGATTGAGGGTCGTTTCATGAGGATCGTTGAAATTCAGATAGAATGGACTGGTTATTCCAAACAAGCGGCGCGGATTCACCTGCCTAAGTGCGCGTGAAATTCGTCGAGGCAACAGAAGATTTTCAGGACGCAGGCGTTTTTGAGGGTGTAAAAGACCTGCGTCCCACGGCGCTCGTCGACCAGCAGGCCGACCTTGCGAAGCACCGAGAGGTGGTTGGACACCGTGGAAATATCCAGACCGACGAGTTCCGTCAAATCAGCCACGCACTTTTCTCCTTTGCCAAGCGCATCGACGATGAGCAGGCGGTTCGGGTTGGCCAGCGCTTTGAAAACATCCGCAGCCTTGCGGAAATCAGTGGGTTTCTTGCGCTTGGATGTCTTGCACGCGGCGATCATACTTCGAAAGTTTGCCAAATTACAAATTATTGCAAGCGGAATTTCTGCAATAACGGATTTTTCTTTCGCCATGGTGCCCTGCGCTTGGCTGACTCCGGGCGTGCGTAAGTCGAATGTTACTGAAACCGCCCCGCTGGTGCTGGATCTGAACGCCACCACGGAGGAAGGGGTGATCAAGGAGATGATCCGCTCACTGGCCGGCCGGGCGGAGATTCGGGATTTGCAGGCACTGCAACGGGCGGTATTGGAGCGCCAGAAGCTGCAAGTTCCGTTGCTGGAAAATGGCGTGGCGCTGCCACATGCGCGAATATAACAGAATTGTAATCAGGCGCTACGGTCCCGGTTCATGTGGCCGGGGTCTATTCCTTTGAAAGGCTCCACTACGGAGCGTTTCCAACCAAGAACACAAACATGAAAACAATTCGAATCACAACATTGATAGCTGCGGCATTATTGACCGCAGGTACAGCACTGGCCCAAGGCAACCCCAATCGCTGCGGCGCTGGATACGGCGGTCCGCCGCAAACTGACGAAGAACGCGCCGCCCGCCAGGAGGCCTGCCAAAAAGCAAACGGCGGCGCATGCGTGAACGGCGGCGCATGCGTGAACGGCGGCGCGTGTGCCGGCCAGGGCCAGGGCCAAGGCAAGGGCCAAGGCAAGGCGCAACGCCGGGGACCGCGTGACGGCAGCGGCCCACGCGGTGGCGGTGCCGAGTGCCCAGCCTGAAATTGATAGAACCGGCGTGGATGATTGGGGCGGTTTGCAAGGAGCGCCCCAGTCTCCATGCCCCCCCAATCTCATTGTTTCATTCGCAGCACAAAACTCGTCCATCCGGATTGGCTCGTCTGCAGTTCCAATTCACCGCCATGCGCCCGTGCAATCTCGCGTGCCAGGCTCAGCCCGAGTCCGACTCCGTCCACCTGCCGCTGTCGTGCAGTATCCACCCGGTGGAACCGGGTGAAGATGAGGGCTTGGTCCGCCTCGGGGATCCCCGGTCCGGAATTGCCGATTGTTAGGACGGCATGGTTTTCCCGCGATTCGAGATCTACCAGGATTTTGCCGCCAGGTTCGTTGTATTTCACCGCATTGACAAACAGATTGAGCAATGCGGTACGCAGCAACACCGGGTCGGCACGCACGTGGATTTGCGGCGCGAGCTTCACCTCGAAGTCCAGTCGCGTCTCCGCCGCGAGGACCCGCATGTCTTCGATGATTCCCTCCAGCATGCATGTTAGATCCAGGATCTCCTCCGCCAGCTTGAGCTGCCCGGAATCTGCGCTGGCGAGCAACAATAACCCGCGGGTGATGGTTTTGAGCCGTTGGGTTTCCTCTAATAAACCACTGAAAACCTGCTGTTCCTTGGACCCGGGACATGCCTCCTGCAGGGCGTTTTCGAGTTCTCCCTGCATGATGGCGAGAGGGGTTTTCAATTCGTGCGAGGCGTCCGCGCTGAAGCGGGTAGCCTGTTGGAAACTGTTTTCCAAACGATCCATCATGCGGTTGAGCACCAGGATGACACGGGCGATCTCCGTATCCTCGCTGGACAAGGGGATGCGTTGAGAGAGACCGCGGGCGGTGACCTGCTCGGCCGTGCTGGCGATCACCCTCATCGGCCGCACGGCACGGCCGGCGACGAGCCATCCGCCGACTCCTACGAGAGACAGGGCCAACGGCAACGCCACTAGGAATGCATTGCGCAGGTGGTCCAACTCGGCGCGTGTTTGGGCGGAGTTCAAGCCGATGATCAAGGTGGTGTCCGCAGTGCCGAGCATGCCCAGGCGCCATTGGCCTGCCTCCGTGCTTATAGTCTGGAATTTTGGAATCTTGGTGAACGATACCTGACCTCCTCCGCCACCCGGACCTAAGCCCCGCCCCGGACCTCCCCGTCCCCGACCGATGCGCAAATCGCCGTCGCCACCGGGATCCGATGCGACACGGGATATTTTCGGATCGACCGCGAGTGTGCAGTCGAGTGTTGCAGGGTCAGAGTCCTGCGGCCAGCCCGGTGAGGTATAAAGAATGTCTCCGTCATCGGCATTTTTGACCATCAGAATGACTTGATCACGGTGATCTTCGCCGAAAATGAACGCGAGGGCTTCATCCAGCCGCTTGAAATCGCGGCGGTTGGTGATCCACCCTGGATGCCGCGCCCCGATGGAACGGAGTTCCGTGTCCAGACTATCAATCTTCTGCCTGCAAATCATGAAATACGCCGCCAACCCGAAACCGACTAACACCACTCCGGAAATGATGGTGGAGAGCAGCGCAATCTTGAGGCGGAATGACGGTGGTTTCATGAGTCCGGTTTCATGCGATAACCCACACCGCGGATGGTCTCAATGAGTTTCATATCACTTTCGCCATCCACTTTCTTGCGCAGGCGCTGGATGTATACCTCTACCAGATTCGTGCCTGGGTCGAAGTCGTAGTTCCAGACCCGTTCACAGATCTGCGGGCGGGTCAGCACTCGCCCCGGGGATCTCGCGAAATGTTCCAGCAGTTCAAATTCGCGGGCCGTGAGATCGATTTTCCTTCCGGCACGTGTCACATCGCGGGTGAGCAGGTTCACCGTTAGATCCGCCACCGCGAGGATGCTCTGGCTCGCGCCCGAGGCCCGGCGCGTCACGACATGAAGACGCGCAATCAATTCCTCGATGAAAAACGGCTTGGTCAGGTAATCATCGGCACCGAGATTCAGGCCTTCGAGGCGTTCGTTCAGTTCGCTGCGGGCGGTGAGCAGGATCACCGGCACCGACAGTTTGCGTTCGCGCAGATTGCGCAGGATGCTCAGCCCGTCGCGGCCTGGCAGCATGATGTCCAGCACCACCGCGTCATACGGCCGTGTCGTGACCGCTGCGTATCCCTCATCACCATGATGGCTCACGTCCACCACGAATCCCTGCGCCTCAAGCCCCTTGCGGATCAATGAGGCGATCTTTTTTTCATCTTCGATGACCAGGATTTTCATGACGGCCGACTGTCGCTCGCTTGGATTCTATACACGGTTCGATGGATTGCACAGCCGGAAAGCCGCCACGGGCGTCACAGACACGCGAAAACTGCAGCGGTGAAATCAACGAAACCCCCTCCGGAAAATTACAATTTGTTTAGAATCCGTCAGGTCATGATGCGATCTGATAGACATCGTCGCCCTTATGAGGTCCACGTCTCGCGAGCGGCGAAAGCCCGTCATTACAAGGAAAAAGACATCCATCACGGCAGGTCTGAGGATCGGTGTGGACTCGATTCGAGAGCTCCCGCAACTCCCCTGCACCGGAATCGTGGCCTGCGGTCCCCGACTGTTCCGCTTGTGTCTGCCTGGCAAGAGAGCAAACTCTCGTCCTGCTCGTATCACACGTGCCATACCGGACAGGCAGCATGCCGGTTCCTGGCCTGAACGCACGGTCACCAACCATGGACAACGACTCCCAAAACATTCCCGAAAGTCTGCTCGACGCGGCGCGCAGCGGGGATGAGACATCATGGCGGGAATTGGTCGATTTGCTCTATCCACTGGTGGCCGGAACCATCCGCAACCACCTGCGGCGCGAGGCGGACCGCGACGACGTGGCTCAAGAAGTGTTCGTCAAGATTTTCGCCAATCTCGGCCAATACGCCGGCCGCCAACCCTTCGATCATTGGGTCTCTCGGATCACCTTGAATGCTTGCCGCGACTGGCTGCGGCGCATCGCTGCCAGACCTCTAACAAGCTACAGCGACCTCACCGACGACGAACGCGAGATCCTGCAGCGCACGCTTGCCAGCGATGTGCCGCCCGCTGACGAAACACCTGCCATGCTCCACGACCTGCTCGACCGGATGATCGCGGCACTCGCGCCCCGCGAACAAATCGTGATCCGCTTGCTTGATTTGGAGCAACGCTCGGTGCAGGATGTTTGCAACCACACCGGTTGGGGAGCCTCCAAGGTCAAGGTCACCGCCATGCGCGCCCGCCGCAAACTCGCCGAACAAATGCAGCGACTGGAAACCAAATCATCCTCCCTACCCGTATGAAGGATCCCGAACAACAGTGGCAAAAACTCATTGAGACAGCCCGCCGTGCCAGTCTATCCCCGGTCGAGACAAAAGCGCCTCCCCCCGGATTTGCCTCTGCTATCGTCGCCTTGCGCGAGTCGGTCATGGCCCTCGCCCGCGTGCTGTTTTGGCGCCGCTGGTCGATCACCGTCGCGATCTTGTGCTTTGCCATCTTCATTGTGATGTTCGCTCTCGATCGCTGCACTGAATCCAGCGCCCCGCTCATTGAGACGCCCGACCTCCTGCAACCCACCCCTTGACCTCATGAAACCATCCCCTCGCGACTACCTCGCGATCACCGCTGCTTTGCTCGCCGTTCTGCTATGCGGCTACGGCATCGGCTTCCTCGTCGGAGAACGCACCACCCGCCTGCGCCTCGCTCCCGGTTCCGGTTCGACCCTGGCGCAGCCGGACTGGTCCGAAGCCACCGTCAAGCGCCTGACCCACGAGCTTGCGTTGACACCCGACCAACAAGCAGCCGTCACCAAAGAAGTCCGCCTAACGGCCACCCGCATTGCCACCACCCGCCATCAGGCCATCCGCCAATACCGTGCCGATTTGATAGATCTCCACCAACGCCTGCTGCCTCATCTGGATGCCAATCAACGCAAACAGGTCGAAGAAAGCCGGAAGCAGTTGCAGATCTCTCTTGATGAGGACAATGAAACGTCACTCAACTCTAACCATTAACACGGAGGATTTATGATGAACCGCTCTCCCTTCATTCTGGGATTTACGCTGCTGGTGATCGCGGCGACATGGGTTGTCTCAATTACCCTCTCCCGCCTTGAAGCTGACTTGATAGACTCAACCGGTGGTGACACCCCAACGATTGCCGCGAGCCCAACAGAGATTCCGACGGAGACAACCACCACACCCGCAACGATCATGCCCGCCACTGAAGAACGGGTCGCGCCGGCAGCCCGCGAAAACGGCAATTTGTTCGACCTCCTCGACCCCTAGCCGTGATCCCTGCGGATTTTTTTGAATAGTTGTAACCGTTCCCCTCAACGAGCCGTCGGTCCCGATGAAGGTGGAAATCACCCCCGCCTCGGAATCAAGAAAGGAACCCCATAATGAAAATCAATTGGTTAGTAATCTGCACCCTCTGTTTCACCCCGGCCGTGTTCGCACAAACCGGCCAACAACAACAAAAGCGTTTCGGCGACAGCACATGCCTGCCTGCATACCTCGCCCAGTACGACGTCAATGGCGATGGCGTCATCAGTGAGGAAGAACGGCAAGTCATGGAACTGGCACGCGACCAAATCCAGAAAAAACTCCGGACCGACTGGGACACCAATGGCGACGGAAAGATCAGTGATCAGGAACGCGCCCAGGCCAAGGTTCGGCTGTGCGAGATGATCACCGAATCCCGCACCACCCGCTTTCTGAAAGCCGATCTGGATGGCGACGGAGTCCTCTCCTACGATGAGTTCATCCTGCTGCCCGGCATGGCCAAGAAGGTCGTGGATAAGCCTGAGGTGGTGGCCGCCATTTTTGACCGGCTCGATATTGATGACAGCGGCACGATCTCGCTCGATGAGTTCCTCGCCTGTGTGAAACAATGCGACCAAGCCCGCGACGGCACGGGCACTGGCACTGGCGCAGGCACATAGAACCGGCATCCTCACCGGATCGCGTATGGGTCTTAGAAAAAACATCAACTAGCACATCAAGCCATCACTATCCACACACCGAGGTGATCCAGCTATGCCGGATTGCCTCGGTTCCATGTCATTCCGCTCCTTTCGATGACCCTTTCAACAACTAACGAAAAAACCATGGGCCGAGCAACCTTGATTCTTGGATTTGCGCTGTTGGTGATCGCGGCGACTTTGGCCGCTTCGATTACCCTGCGCAATGCGCCCGGTGACAGCAGCAAGGCCACCCCCCGGCCCGATGCTGGCTCGCCCCAAACAACCCACCCCCACGCCCTCGCCCATACCAGCACGACTGGCTCACCTGCGAATTCCCAAGCCCGGAACCCCCGCAACCAGGCAAATCACAAGGAGGATTCCTTCAAGTCCGATGCCTTGCGTGTGGCGCTCCCCGAACCCTGGCTAACCACCTTGCCGCCTGAACAACAAGTGGAATGGCGCACCCGCACCGCCACTGTCGAACGCGCTGCCCGCAAGAAACTGGATCGCCTGACCACCGATCTTGATCTCACCCCCGCACAATGTGACAAGATGTTCCCCCTGATCGTGCGTTCCACCCCGGGGTATGACCCCGTCATGCTCACCGGCGGCAACCTCGCCGCCAAAACCCCGCTCGCCGCCGATGAGGAAATCCACCAAGTCCTCGACCCCCAACAACAGGCGCTCGTCGAAGACCAGGAGGTGAACCGACTACTGTGGTGGCAGGATACCCTCGCCCGTCTTGAAGCTGACTTGATCGACTCAACCGGCGGTGTCACCGCAACGATTGCCGCGAGTCCCACAGAAAATCCGACGGAGACGCCCACCACACCCGCAGCCACCACGCCCGCCACTGAAGAACGGGTCGCGCCGGCCGCCCGCGAAAACGGCAATTTGTTCGACCTCCTCGACCCCTAGCCGTGATCCCTGCGGATTTTGTTGAATCGTTGTAACCGCTCCCCACACCGGGCCGTCAGTCCCGGTGTGGGTGGATCTCATAGCCGCCTCGGAAATTGGAAACGGAAAATATCATGAACCTCAATCATCTTCTTATCAGCGCCGCAGGCGCGGTCTTGTCCTCCATCGCATCCGCTCAAGTCATTCCTGGCCGATACATCGTCATGCTTCAAGCCGGCAACAATCCCCAAGGCATGGCTGCAATGCACGGCGTGCGGGCCGAGCACGTCTATGACACGGCGGTGCAAGGGTTTGCCGGGGAGCTCTCTGCCGCCCAAGTGCAGGCCTTGCAGCGCGACCGGCGCGTGCTGATTGTGGAACCTGACCGCCAAGTTCACATCCTCGGTCATGTGGTGAAGCCCGGTGCCATCACCGCCGCCATCGTTACCAGCACGGGAGACTTGGTGCCTACCGGGGTGGATCGCATTGACGCGGAATTAAACCCGATCTCCAATGCCTCTGCCGTCGGTATTGCCATCATCGACACCGGCATCTGCCTGACTCATCCCGATCTCTACGTTGTTAGCGGCATTTCGTATGTCACCGGTGTCACCTCCGCCAATGACGACAATGGACACGGTTCGCACGTGGCGGGAATTGCCGCCGCCAAAATCAACGGTCTGGGCGTGCGTGGCGTGGCTCCCAACGCAAAACTATTCCCTGTGAAAGTGCTTAACAGCACGGGAAGCGGCACGCTTTCCGCCGTGATTTCCGGCGTCAACTGGGTGACCCAAAATGCCAGGTTCAAAGGAATCAAAGTAGCCAACATGAGCTTGGGATTCACCGCCACCAGCACCACCCTCAACAGCGCCATCACCAGATCGGTCAATGCCGGGGTGACCTACGTGGTGGCAGCCGGTAACAACTCGCTAGACGCGGCCACCTTCAGCCCCGCCAACCATCCCAGCGTGATTGCCGTCTCGGCGGTCGCTGATGAGGATGGCGAGTGCGGTGCCGACGGCTTGGCAACCTACTACGGAGCGGACGACAGCTTTGCGACGTTCAGCAACTATGGCCTGGTTGTCGATATTGCCGCGCCGGGCGTGACCATATACTCGACCTCCATGAATGGCGGTTATGCCACCATGTCGGGCACGAGCATGGCCGCACCCCATGTGACGGGCTGCGCCGCCCTCTATCTGGTCCACCATCCGACCGCCACGCCAGCAACTGTGCGTACGGCATTGCTGACGCTGGCGACGCCGCAATCGCCAGTGGAACCCTGGTTGGATGCCACCGGTCGCTGGCGTGGCGGCTTCAGCGGCGACCGCGATACCACCCCCGAACCGCTCGTCGATGCGGCAGGACTGTAATGATTCATATGCGCCCGCGCCACCTCCTATCCAGCATTCTAACAAGCATGTCCTTGGCCGTGCTTTCGGCAGAGGGTGCGCTGTTGTACCGCACCGATTTCGAGAACTTCGTCAGTGGTGATAACAAATGGGCAGGAACCGACGGTTGGATTGCTACCAACAAAACTCTCGGCGTCCAAGGCATCGACCAGGATGTGATTGCAGGTGGTGGGCTCGGCAAGACTGCCTTCATCGGCTTCAATCAGCCCGACGCCAACCTCGTCGTTGTGCTCAGGGCTTTCAAGTACTCTCCCAAACTCGGTGACCTCCCGCTCGTTCGCGTCGAGACAATCATTGGAATCCAGGACTCCTCCACTCTGCATCCTGCCCGCGACAGCTTCTTTGTCAGCATCTATAACAGTAGCCTCGAATACCTTGCCGGAATCCGCTTCGATAACCGCCCGAACACTTATGGGATCTGGCGTGCGGACGGCGCCAATGACGACCACGACACCGGGGTGATTTTCTATCGCGGGGAACTGCATTTGCTGAGCTTTGTCATCAATCTGCCGGCTAACCTCTGGAGTGCGGAACTTGATGGCATCCCGCTGTTTGAAAACGCTCCGTTCACGGCCACCGCCCGAGCGGTTGATTTCGGTTATCTCGCCTACGAATGGCAACTCGGTGCCACTGCAGCCACAGGGTACGGCGACAACTGGATGCTGGTCGCAGACACCGTGGTGCGCAGCGCCCCCCTCGGAATCGAACCATTCAAAATCAGCTCGTTCTTGCATTCCGCCACCGCCACAACCCTCACCTGGCCGGGCCAGAAAGGCTTCGACTATCAGATTGAATACTCCGACAACCTCTCCGTCTGGCGCAGGGACTTGCCAAGTATGGCATTTCCCTCCATCATTGTCGACCAACCGCTTACCTTTCAAGATGCGACATCAGGCTTGCCCCGCCGTTTCTACCGGGTCCTGCGAACGGAAACACCGTGATGTAGCGCATGTTCCCCGGCCCAAATAACGGCTTTCCTTTATTCTTCTGGCGTAGCGATGATTTTCCATTTCCAAATGTAGCCATACATTAGGAAATTCTATTCTTGCCATTGCTGGAATTATCGACATAATTCAAACCATCAAACCGCGCTGACCCATTCATCTTGAAATCCAGCGTCACCGGAAGCACCCGGTGGGCATCCTGCGTTCCACCTTCCGTGATCCCGCCACCGGTAAGATCAAACAGCTTCCATCAACTCACCGAGCCCAGCGAAGAGCAACAACAGATCCTCGAGCTGCTTCGCATCAAACTCAGCGACCCCTTGTAGCCATCCGCAGGAAATGAAAAAACGTGCTTGAACCCTTATGGCTCAAGGGAAATCGCAAAGACCATGGGGGGGACATGCGGGAAAATTGTCCAAGAGCGCATCAAATCCGCCCCGCAGTCCTTTTTAGCACGGCGGGGCCGACCACCGTCTCGATGGTCTTGGCGCGGTCGCTGCGCGCTTTATCCACCTGCTTCTGAAATGCCTCACGCTCGAAAATATTCACCGGTTCGACGATCTGAATCACCTCGTCCGCCTGGACATAAGTGTTGAGCATCTTTTGGATCTGCTTTTCATAGTCGCGGTAGTCAATCTCCTCGGCAAAGCGGATTTTCACGCTGGCCCGGAGTTTCTGGAAAAATACGGCGTCATGTTTGTAGCGCTCCACTTTGTCCTGCTGCGTCTCATTGATCCAATGGATACTGGAGAGTGCCATCTTCAACACTCGGCAGAATGAGGACAACCGGGTGTAGAAATCATCGCGCACATCCTTGTTCTCCAAGGTCAGCTCGAAGGACTCTTCGTCCTTCTTGTTCGAAACCGCCTTGAACAAGTCCCACAGTCCATCGTGCAGGGACGGCAGGCGTTTGATTTCCTCCGAAACATCGGCCAGTGTTCCTTCGATGTCCTCTGCGTCAAACTTGCCGCCCAGCGAGCTGTAGAGTTCCAGTGCATCGTGCAGGTGGCCGACCACGCCATAGTAGTCGATCACATAACCAAAATCCTTGCCGGGATGGAGACGGTTCACACGGGCGATGGCTTGCAACAGCGAGTGTTCCTTCAGACTGCGTGCGATGTAGAGTACCACATTGCGCGGGGCATCGAAGCCGGTCAGCAGCTTGTCCACCACAATGATGATCTCCGGGTCGTCACCGTTCTTGAATGAGTTGATGATTTGCCGGTTATATTCCTTCTCTGTGCCATACTTGGACATCATCAATTTCCAGAAGAGTTCAACACTCTCGTCCTTCTCCGGTTGTTGGTGCTCCTCGGGATTTTCAATTTCCCCCGTGCCGGAAATCACAACCTCGCTCGTCACCTTGCCGAACTGATCAAGGAATGCCTTGATCATCAGCGCTTCTTTTTTGCCTGGCGCAGTGAGTTGTCCTTTGAAACCAGTGCCCTTCCACTGTTTCGAGAAATGCTGGGAAACATCCCACGCGATCAGATAGAGTCGGCTTTGCAGGCGATTCAACTCGTCGCGGGCGACGAACTTCCGCTTGAGGTCGGCTTTCTGCTCGGTGGTCAGTCCATCACACATCGCCTCGAACATCGGGTCGATGGCTTTCTGGTTCACCTCCTGCAAGACATGGCGGCCTCATAGAGCAAGGGCACGACGGCCTTGTCCTCAACGGCATCACGAATGGTGTAGGCGGGTTCGATGAATCCGCCAAATTTCTCGGCAGTGCTCTTTTCCTTCCGCATCAGCGGCGTGCCGGTGAAGCCGATGAAGCAGGCCTTGGGCAACGCCTTTTGCATCTGGATGTTCGCCTCGCCGTATTGGCTGCGGTGGCTCTCGTCAACGAGCACAAAAAGATTCTCATCCTCGATCCGGAACTGCCTCGCATCCTTCGCCGCCGCACCGAATTTCTGGAGCAGCGTAGTCATCACCGCCACATGGGGATCACGTAACATCTCGATTAAATGCGCCCCGGTCTTTGCCTGCTGCGGTTCCTTGCCGCATTGGTGGAAGGTTTTCCAAATCTGTTCATCGAGGTCGATCCGGTCGGTGACGATCAACACACGGGCGTGCGGGAAGCCATCGTCGAGAGCCAGTGCCTTACCTAACAAAACCATCGCCAGCGATTTCCCCGATCCCTGCGTCTGCCAAATGACACCACCCTTGCGGGCCCCTTCCCGCCGTGTCCCTTGCCCGCGGGCGGGCGACAACCACGGAAGGGGTGTGCAACCATGCCCGGTATCGGCGCTCGTCTCCGCCCGCCTCACGCGCAGCCGTGACGGCCTGGGCGAAGTCGGGGGATTCCCAGCGCCACCGCAACAGTGATTGACGATGGACGCCCGATGCCGTGGCGGCCTCGCCGAGGGTGTTGCCCGAAGCGAGCATTTGCAGAGCCAGGCGGTGACGCCAATCCAGTTCCATGACCCGGAGACTACCACAAACAGGCGTCCATGTCCATCGTGCGCGGCAGTGCGCGGGGAGGATGCAACGCGGATGAAAATGACCTACCCCGCAACAATTTGTTTCAGGGAGACTGTCTGGGAATTGGCTTTTGGAATCTGGTCAATCAATCCGAACAAATTCGTGAACCATTCATGGAAGAAACTCTCCCCGCAACTAACCCTGCAATAAAACCTGCAAAACCCCGCATTTCCCTGCATTTGGACGGCATTTCAGCACCTTGGAATCCGGCCACAAAAAACCCTGTAACCTTTTGAGTTACAGGGTTTTGAGAGTGGTACACCCGAAGGGACTCGAACCCCTAACCTTCTGATTCGTAGTCAGACGATCTATCCAATTGATCTACGGGTGCCTTGCACTTGGCGCGGGAGGAGCAAGCCCGGTTTTTCGGTGGGTGTCAAGGAATTCAATGCGACAGGTTGAAAAACTGCGGGATTGGATGGTCGGATGGGGGTTATACGGCATGCGGCGACCACTCGTGCCGCAACCCGGAGGGTCACCCGTCTAACAGAGTGCTGCGGGTGAAGAGCGGCAGGACATGGATGCCACGGGCTTCGATGGCTTGACGGCCGCCTTCCTCGCGATCCACCAGCACCAGGCAGAAAGCGATTTTGCCACCGGCGCGTTCGATGGCGTCGATGGCCTTGAGGGTGGAGCTGCCAGTGGTGATGACGTCATCGACGACGATCACGTTGTCGCCGGCTTTGAAGTTGCCTTCGATTTGTTGACCCGCGCCGTGGCCCTTGGGTTCCTTGCGCACGGTGAAAACCTGCAAGGCCTCGGTCGGGTGTTTGGCAGCGGAGGTCATGCCGACGGCGAGGGAAATCGGGTCGGCACCGAGCGTCATGCCGCCGATGGCGTCGATTTTGAGGTGTTCGGAGTGGATTTTCGAGCGCACGGCGTGCCACGCGAGGTCGCCGATGAGAATGGCCCCGAAGGGATCTAGCGCCGTGACGCGGCAATCGATGTAGAGGTCGCTTTGTTTGCCGGAGGCGAGGGTGAAGTTGCCGGTGCGGACGGATTTTTCACGCAGGAGTTTTTTGAGGGCGGCGGCGGTGTGAAGCATGGGTGAGGATGGAAAAAGCAAATCGCGGGTGCAAGCGTGAAACCTGTCTTTTGGTGCTGGCCAGCGGGGGTGGGAAAGGCGTAAGTTGCGGGCAGATGATATTGGCATTGATGGAACCATCAGGTTTGATCGAGCAGGGAGGCCCGCTGGTGTGGGTGCTGCTCGGGCTGGCGTTTATAGGGTCGGTGTGCGTGGTGGAGCGCTTTTTTTTCTTTCACCGGTCGCGCATTGACGTTGGCGATCTGCTCGTGGGGTTGGCGCATCACGTTGCGAAGCGGTCCTTTGCGGAGGCGCTGCATGAGGCGGCCCGCGCGCCGGGGGCGGTGGCACGGGTGGCCCACGCGGCGCTGCTGCGTTATTATCTGAGCCGCTCGGATTTACGCGATGTGGTGCAGGAGGCGGGTCAACTGGAAGTGCCGCGCATTGAGAAAAACATCCGGGTGATCCTTGGCACGGCGCTGCTGGCCCCGTTGGTCGGCATGCTGGGCACTCTGTTAGGCATGTTGGAAACGTTCCAGAAAGTGACCGAGCAAGGAGGATTTACCGGCCCTGCGGAGCTTTCGTCCGGTGTTTTCACGGCGCTCATCACTTCGGTGTTGGGGCTCACGGTGGCGGTGCCGATGTATTTGTTTTACTTATATTTTCTGGGTCGGGCGCTACGCTTGGTTCACCGCATCGAGCGGACGGGTATCGAGATGGTTCACATGATAGCCGATGCGCGGGAGGCGGAGGAATTCGCGCCTTTTCGCGGTGAGGTGAGTGCGGGCAGGAAACCGGCGCAAGCCATATTCATTCCCCCTGATGAAACTTGAAATGACATTGCCTGAGCGCCCGGGGCTGTTGCACGCGGTGCCGATCCTGAATCTTTTCGCGCTGTTGTGGCTGCTGGTTTTATTAAGTCCATTGCTATTGCGGCAATCGGGAGTGGCGGTGGATTTGCCGCCTTCGCGCTTTCAACTCGAGCGGTTTCAAGACGCGCTGGTTGTGACGCTCGGTCCGGGTGAAAGCGAACCGCGGATTCACTTCGGCCGGGACTCCGTGAGTTTATCCACGTTGGCGGACCGGCTTGACGCATTGCGTTCCAAAGGAGCACCGGCGAAGGCCATCGTGCTGCTGCAAACCGATGCGGGCACACCTGTGGGTATCGAGCGCCAAGTCACGGAATTGGTGCTCGGCAAGGGATTCCGCTTGGCCATGGTCGGGTCGAATGCGCCTGCCGCGCTGGTTCCGGATCCGCAACCGATTCAAGAGTGATGGAAAAACGCGTTTCCATAAAACACCAGCGGATGGCAGCGCCGGAGTGGGTGTTTCATTGGCGTCGGCTCAAGGGGTCGACGTTACACAAAGCGTCGATCCTCTTGGCAGTGGGTGGGGTGTTCGCTTTTTTTCTAACATCCGTGAACATCCGGCTCGCTCCGCCCACGCCGTGGGCCGCCCGCAAGGCATCGGTGTTATTTGTGACCGATGATGCCGAAGGGAGGGCTCTAAAGCTTCGGGCGCGGGAAGGTGGGCCGTTTCCGTCACGTTTCGACCCTTCCGAGTGGGAGCACTCCGTTGCGTTGGAACGGGTGGCGCTGCAGGCTGCCCGCTGGACGCCGCCGCCGTATGTTCCGGTTCTGAGGGATTTGCCGGATAGAGGGTTCGACATGCCCCTTCCGCTCGCGCCCCGTGGCGTGCCCGTGTTGCCCGTTCGCAGTCTGCCGGCGGTGGACGCTCCGATTTCGGTGAAACTCAAGCTGGTACCGGTACTTGACCTGCTGTCCGGCATGCCGGCGGAGGCGATGCCGCGCGAACTGCCGCTGTTTGATGGCGCGGTGGACGCGACGATGACCGCCGAGCCATGGCGGGTTTTGGTGAGGCTGGATTCCGCTGGCAACGTGCGGGAATGCGTTTCCTTGGTGGGTGGTGATGGGGGAGGCTCATCCGCGCTGGAGGATTGGTTGCGCCGTGTGTCTTTCATTCCCGAGCCCGCACAGCCGTCCCGGTGGATTGCCGTGAGTGTCGGATTCACCAATCAACCCGCCGATGGACCTGACGCTCGCTGATTTCGTGCTTTTCGTGCTGTTGGCTTCGGGTGCCATGGTGGTGCTTTTCACGATCGTCTCACGGACACTGCATGCCCGGGCGGAAAGCCGGTCGCTGTCCCACCGCGTGATTTGCAGGCTTTGTCTTCATGCCTTCGAACATACCGGTCATACGGGCGTCGTGGTTTGTCCGCATTGTGGAGCCGCCAACGAAAAGGGCCGGAGCCGCCGCCTTGGATAAGGAAATGCCGCGCACGTGAAACATCCCGTGATCGAGCTTGCGCGGGGGTGGTTCCATGGTCAAAGTGCGGCTCGAAACTATGAACGAACGACGAGTTGTCATCACCGGCATGGGTTGTATCACACCATTGGGCAATGATTTATCCACCACCTGGGAGGCTCTGAAAGCTGGCCGCAGCGGGATAGCACGGATCACCCAACTCGATCCCGAGCCCTTCGATTGCAAGATCGCCGGCGAGGTGAAGAATTTCGAGCCGGATGGTTATTTCAGGGTTCCCAAGGACGCGCGGCGTTCGGATCGTTTCGTGCAGTTTGCCGTTGCTGCGGCGAAAATGGTGGTGGATGACTCGGGACTCGATGTGTCGCTGATCGATCCCCGCAGGTTCGGGGTGATGGTGGGCAGCGGCATCGGTGGGTTGGCCACGCTCGAACGCGAACACCAGGTCTATTTGACCAAAGGACCCAAGCGGGTATCGCCCTTCACCATTCCGATGATGATTTCCAACATCGCCAGTGGCATCATCTCGATGGAACTCGGCTTGAACGGCCCGAACATGGCCATTGTCACGGCGTGCGCCACTTCGAACCACAACATCGGCGAAGCCTGGCGCATCATCAAATTCGGCGATGCCGACGGTTTCATCTGTGGCGGAGCGGAGGCCTCCATCCTGCCGATGGGTCTCAGCGGGTTTGCCAACATGAAGGCCCTCAGCGTGCGCAACGACGAGCCTGCGCGCGCATCCCGCCCGTTCGATAAAAACCGCGACGGATTCATCATGGGGGAAGGCGCGGGTATCATTCTCCTTGAGGAACTGGAACATGCGAAAAAACGCGGCGCGAAAATCTACGCCGAACTCATCGGTTATGGTATGAGCGCGGATGCTTATCACCTCAGTGCCCCGTCGCCGGATGGCAGCGGACCCGCCTACGCGATCCGAATGGCCCTTCGCCACGGCAAGCAAAACCCGGAGGATGTGGATTACCTCAACGCCCACGCCACTTCCACCGGTCTCGGTGACATCGCGGAAAGCAAGGCCATCCGACTCGCGTTCGGAGATTACGTGAAGAACGGGCTGATGGTCAGTTCCACGAAGTCGATGACCGGCCACATGTTAGGGGCAGCCGGGGGTGTGGAATTGATCGCCAGCATCATGGCCATCAATGACGGCATCGTTCCGCCCACGATCAACGTCGATGACCAGGATCCGGATTGCGATCTGGACTGTGTGCCCAACGTCGCCCGCGAGGTGCCTGTTAAAATCGCTATCAGCAATAGCTTCGGCTTCGGCGGGCATAATGCGTCGGTGCTGGTCCGCAAGTTCGAGTAACCACCCAATTCTAACGGGGAAGGAAATACTGAGCAGTCCCTGAGTTGGAATACATTCAGTTAGCCGCAAAGAGGCACAGAAACCACAAAAAATGAATACCATCAGGCGTATTGCGTATCTTGCGCATTTTTGCGGCAAAAAAATACTGTAGGCAAACCAAGAACTCATCAGTATCTCCGCGCACTCATGAAAGCCCCGCTTCACCGCCACGCCAGCGAGGTCGCATTCGCCGATACCGACGCCAGTGGCTGGCTGCATTTTCCCAACATATTCCGCCATGTTGAAGCGGCCGAACATGAGTTGCTGAAATCCCGCGGGATTCTTGTTTTTGATCGCACGCAAGGTGGCTGGCCGCGGGTCAAGGTAGCATGCGACTACCAGCGTCCGCTGCAGGCCGGCGAGCGCATCGAAGTGCTGCTGGCGGTTTCACGGATCGGGGGCTCGTCGATCACCTGGGACTTTGAAATCCTCAATGCGGCGGGTGCAACCGCCGCCTTTGGGTGCATGATCACGGTGCGCGTGGATGCGACCGGGCGCCCGCAAAGAATTTCCGACGCCGAGCGCGCCGCGCTGGGATATCCCTGGAATCCTTGAAAACCACAAGTCGTAGCGAATGAGTCAGGTTTTTCAGAAGCGGTTTGATTTCCGATTGATGATTGTTGATTTTGGATTTTTGACCTGAGCCGAAAGGGAGAGAAGAAGTTGACTGGTTGACGGGTCATGGGTCACTGGTGAAGAGAAAGAGAAGAAGTCAATGGTCATTAGTCATGGGTGAAGAGGAAGAAGAACGGAGCACGGGCTTTCCTGCCCGTGTCTTTCTTCAAATCTTCTCTTCCGCATCCCTTGGCGCTCTTGGCGGCTTGGCGGTTCAAATTTGAAGGAGGAAGAGAAGATTTTCTAACCGCGAAGGCAAAGGAACGCCAAGGGAGAGGGATTGGGTGGAAGAGGAAGAGAAGAGCTTTTTGGTTGGAAGAGGGTAGGACGGGGCTCTCAAGGAGCGCGGGAATCCTCTCCGAGCCGTAGCCTCTACGAGCCGGAGCGCTGCCCGCCGCAAAAAATTGGGTCTTGTTATGTTCATAAGAACATGCTAAATACATCCATGCCCAACTCATGCCCCCCATCCAATCCATCGGCCACCCCGCCCCCGTCCCCGGCACGCCAGCGTTTCCTCCAGCGCCTCGACGCTCTGTCCATCAAGCCCACCACCCATGAGTATTACGTCCGCTAGGCCGAGGCTTGGAACAAAGCTCTTGGCCACCGTTCCGCCGAACGCACCCATGCCTTCTTCGATGCCCTCGGGCGCACCACACATCTTGCCGACTGGCAATTCCTGGGGGGGCGTCGGCGTCCCGCCGGCTGTGTTAGGCATCCTGCCGAACACTTTTCTGCGAATGCTCAGCCAAAGGCGCATCCTCGCCCATGAGATTCTAACGATCCCATGGGCCGCCACCTACGATTGGCAGGGCCTTGCCG
>CAISTY010000136.1 GCA_903888515.1 Akkermansiaceae bacterium
CCTGAAATCTCCGGGTTTTCTGAAAGAGGAGAGAAATGCGTAAGGTATATCACAGGCGCAGCCAAACTTCCGCTATTTCGGATGTGATGACCGCACCAGTTGGCTCACAGTTCCAAACCATCAAACCACACTTATTATGAATTCCACCATGAATCGCCGCTCATTAAAAGTCAAGGAGGCCCTCATCAACCCCCATTTGCCCGCCTTCCGGTCCGGCCACCGTCTCTTGCAACGGCCTTCACCGCAAAAGCTATTTCCTGGCAGTGCGGTCATTCTGTCTCTCGGTGCAGTCATTGGGATTGTTATGGTCCTTCAAACCGCACGAGTTGAGGCGCAAACCATACAGGAGCCGCCTGCCGCCCAGAACCATGGTTTCACGCCTGCATCTCGAGAGGGTGAGAAGTGGTGGGCTGACCGTTACGCTGAGAAGAACGCCGAGATGGGCAAACGCGACATCGACCTTTTGATGATCGGCGATTCGATCACGGCCGGTTTCGAAGCCGACGGCCCGGGCGCCAAAGTCTGGAAGCAATACTTCGAACCGCGCAAGGCGATCAATTTGGGGTTCGGCGGCGATCTCATAGAACAAGTTCTGTGGCGATTGGAACATATGCCAAAACTCAAGAAAGCGCCGAAGGGTGCCGTCGTCTTGATCGGCACAAACAACATCTGCTGGGGTAGTACCCCGAGAAAACAAGCAGCCGAAGGCATTCAGGTGGTGGCTCGGAAACTACAAGAACTCTATCCGGAAACGAAGATCCTGGTTCTCGCCGTCTTTCCGCGCAGAGGCAAGCCTACGAACCCATTCCGTCTGCAAATCAACGAACTCAACTCCTACCTCCCCGAATTGCTCAAAGACATGAAAAACGTCACGCTTCTGGACATCGGCCCGAAGTTTCTCGACGAGAAGGGCTACTTGCTGAAAGACGTCATGCCCGACGGGACGCATCCGAGCGAAGCAGGCTACGAAATCTGGGCCAAAGCGATTGAGCCGGAACTGAAGAAAATGTTGGGTGAATAAGTGGAAACAGATCCCCCAGTGTGGCACGAGACTTAGCGGCGAACCGCAAAAAACGTCCGTGCTGGGTATAGCCAGATAGTCAGGAACTTGTTGCCATGTCAGACGGAATGAAACGGATACCATTGGTTCTTGCCGCGGTCGCCGTGTTGGCGACGGCGGCCTCGGGTTACGACTTCTTCGCTCGCGCCCGCTATCCCGGGCCTGTCCGCGTCGCAGGCGTTGACCTCTACAAAGTCGAGCAGCAGGGCGGAGCGCACGCCGAAGGTTACCAACGGCGGGTTGTGAATTGGTGGCCGCGCCGAGGCGTGGATCTGATCGAGGTTGAAGAAGGCATGCCGCTGCGGACGTGGACGTTTCGTCAGCGGAATGACGTGCAAGCGGACAGGGGGTGGCTGACCCGGCAACTCGCGTCCGATCAGCCGCTGAAGCTGAAGGCCCATCTGGTCGGTTTCCGTGGGATCGGCAACCGTTACGCCCCGAGTGGCAAGGAAGGGGATTACGTCTGCCCGGCGGCCGTATTGCGATTGGAAGACGGCAGGAAACGCTGCTTTGTCCGCGGCACGTTCATCGAAGAAGACGAGAAGTATCTCCTCGACCTGTACCTGAAAGAGATGGATCGCATCCGCAGCACGCTCAAGAAGGTCAAATACGAGATCAATCCGTCGCTGCACGCGGAGTGGCCCGACAACGCGAAGCCGGGCGAGCCGGGCACGATGCAGGTCGTAGGCGAGCACTTCATGTTCGTCTCGGGGTCGCAGTGTCCGCCGGGCGAGCCGGACAACCCGTGGGTCGGCAGCGCCTCGCCGGAGAAGGCCCGTCGCTTTCGGGAAGGTTCGGTCGCCTGTGCCGAGGACTGGTGGGCCTACAACGAGTACATCGGCAATTTGATGCCCTACTGGAACCGGAACGAAAAGTACAAGTACTGTGTCACGGTCGTTGGGACTTATCGGGACGGCTATAAGTGGCTTCCCGGTTACGCCGGTGGCGGTTACGGGGCTTGCGAAATAAAGAACGCGTTAGGTGGTCCCTGGAGCTTTGGCTTGTTCCACGAGTGGTGTCACGGCCACGCAGCCGGCGGGTGGTATCTCGGCGGCGGCGAGATCCAGTGCGATACCGGCCAAACGATCGCCGACCCGAGCATGCTGAACTTCAGCAACAACATCGCCCGGCCGTGGCGGTGCTGCATGCACGGTTCGTATAAGACGTGCCTGTTCTACGCGATCATGAGCCAAGACCCCAACTGGGGTTACGGCATGGCGCTGACCATGCCGAGCGGCGTGGGCGAGCAGTCCGTGTTTCAGACACTCGCCCGACTGGGCGAGCAGCGCGGGTTGTTCGACAACGGCATCCGCGGCGTTGGCGACATGGTCGGCGAGTTCACCGCTCGACTTGCCGAACTGGATTGCGAGTTGCAGCACGTGATGCGACAAACGCCCTCGCCGTCTCCGGGGGAAGTGCTTGCCGTCAAGTGGAATCGCATGGAACCGATGGACCGCGCGGCGGGGTGGTATCGCATCTTCCGTGAAGAAGCGCCCGAATTGTTCGGATCGAACGTGGTCCGCCTCGTGGCCGAAGAGGGGGCAAAAGAGATTCGCGTGGATTTTCGCGGGTTGTGCGAGCCCGGCACCTATGGCGATTGGCGGGCATGCATCGTGGCGGTTGGGGCCGACGGTCAAGCCCGTTACAGCCCGCTGTGGAATCAGGGCGTGATGACGATGGAGATCCGGCCCGGCGACCGCCGCCATTGGCTGACCGTGGCCGCGACGCCGTGGGCGCTCGGCCCTGGGCAGCGCTATCCCTACGAGGTCCAACTGACCGGCTGCCGGCCAGGCACGCCCCACGTGCGCCCCGGGGATATGGACGACTACGATCTGATCTATACCGGGGGGAAGCACTTGTGCAAGGTGCCGCACGCGGGCGACACGCCCGAGGCCCAACGGATTCAAAAGGGTCTCGCCCGACTGGAAGAGACGCTTCCAGCGTTTAAAGCGGCTTTCAACAAAGCGATTGCAGACGGCAAGCGAAACGCGGGAGACTGGGAGACCCGCAACGTGCTCCAGATACTCAGCGAACGGCAGCAGGACGTCCACCGGCTGAACGACGGCTTGATGGGCGCACGACACCCCAACGGCGGCGGATGGGTCGCCAAGAGTGCCGAGGTCGCCCAGAGCGCGTACGTCGGCCCGGACGCCATGGTTCTCGACGGGGCCCGGGTGCTCGACCACGCCGTGATCGAAAACTATGCCGTGGTGATCGGTCCGAAGGTCCTCGTTTCGGGCCACGCTCGCCTCAGCGGGCGGGCCTATGTCAGCGGCGACGTGACCCTTGGAGGGTACGCCCGCGCGTGGCACGAAATCACCGGCAACCTGGACAAAACGCTGGTCGCGCCGGAGGCACCGCTACGGGAAGGACAGGACAAGCCCGATAAGTGGAAACTGTGGGCCAATTACGCGCTCAACCGCGAGAAGAAAGTGGTTCTGGAAGATACGTTGCGCTTCGGGGGCGCCGCGTTTTACGAGTTGTCGCTGGACGGCGTCTTGTACGGCCAACCCCGTTACGTCGTCGAGGACGGACGCGGCGGCTTCCAGTTCGACGGACGGACGCAATATGCCGAGGCCGCCTCGACGCTCGCCGACCTGGGAGCGATCACCGTCGACATTTCCTTGAAGTGGGCCGGCGGCTCGAACCAGGTGGTGTTCGACTTCGGCTCCTCGGCCGACAACCGCTTCGTGCTCTATGCCGCCGGCGTGTCGGGCCGCCCCGAACTGGTAGTCACGCGCGGCGGCACGAGCCAGCGCGTCGTCGCCGATCGCGCGCTGCCGCAGGGCGAGTGGACCCGCTGCCGCGTCGAGATCGACGGTCGTCAGCTTGCGTTGTGGATCGGCGACCACGCGGCCGGCCGGCTGGCGTCCGACTTCCGGCCGTGCGACGCCTTTGTGCCCGACGGGGTGAAGCGGAACTTCCTGGCCGCGGCCCGTGACGGTTCCGGGCACTTCCACGGCACGCTTGATTTCGTCCGCGTGTATCACACGGTCCATGAAAAATTCCCGGAACCCCGCCGACAGCAGCAGGGCGACAAAGCCGCGCAGATCGACCGGCAGATCAAAGAGCGCATAAATAGCGAAAACCAGTACTACTTGGACATGAAAAAACAGATCGACGCCCGCATACTCGAAATCCAGGAGAGTACGCCCCGGACCGGCCAGGTACGCGGGGGGATCGACGAGGCCAAACGGAAATTGGCCGATGGTCAAAGAGACATCGCCGCCAAGTACGACAAGAGCCAGCCCGAAAGGGCCGCCCGACGGAGCGAACTCGCCTCCCAGCGAGAGGGGCTGGAGAAGCGGAAGCGTGAGCTACTCGATGCGCTGCTGGCGGAAGACAAGGTTTACATCGAGGCCCGCGAGGCATCGGAAAAGATCCGAGCGGAGATGAATCGCCTGGAGGGGTTGTTCAAGAGCCAGCCGCGAATGCGGGAGCTCCGCGATCAGATCGCCAAGCTGTCCACCGAGATCCGGGAAAGCCAGGACCGGATCATGAATAATCCGCAGGATAAGGATCTCGTCGCGCAGCGAAGGCAAATCGACGAGATCCAACGGCAGCGGAGCAAGCTCGAACAGAAAATCCGGCAGCAACCGGAACTGAAAGTTCTGCAAGAGGAGGCGCAACAGCACCGCCGGTTCAACGAGCGATACCGCCAACTGTGTGACGCCGACGCCGAGATCGTCCGGCTGCGGCAAGTCGAAGGCGAGAAGGACGATGCGTATCGAAAAATGCTCAGTGACCGGTACGGCGGGGATCCCCTGTTGCAGCAGAAGACCGCCCAGCGCGACGCCGCCAGTCGTGAGATGCCGGAGCCTCTGGCAGCACTGCGGGTGGCAGAGCAGTACGAGACAGCTTCCAAGCAAGTCCACAACCGCTCCGGCGAGCTGGAGCAGAATACGCCGGCGATCGCGCAGATTAATCGGGAACTGCCCCGCATCCGCGAAGAAGAGGACGCGATCGTCAAGATGCGGGAAATTCACATCGCCCGGGAGAGCGCCCATTTGACAAAACAGATCGGCGAGGCGGAAAAGAAATACGTCGAAGCGAAAGAAGAGGCCGGCCATGCCTTCTGGCCGGAAATCCAATGGCTCTACTCGATCTTGCGCCCCGCTTACAGCAACCACTATAACACGTCCTATTGGAGGTACCTGTCCCAGTGGATCCGCTTGGAAATCGGCGACGACGACGACGGCTTAACGGAAGACGCCGCCCCGCTCGAACCGGGCCACGCCTCGCCAGCGCCCGAATCCTGGAAGACGTGTTGCGACTGGCAGTGGCGTACCGCCTGGGAACTCAACGGTTCGATTGCCAATCTGCCGCTGGTGCGCGAGTGGCTCGAGCGCGCCCGCGACGACGTGCTCATTGCGCCGCAGAAGTGAACGTTTCTGACCAACATCCAGCAGGAAATGAAATAAATACCATGACACGCCAACGAAAATTCGCCATGCCGCTGGCACTGCGGTGGCTCTTGGCCGTGGCGACGATGACCGGCGGCAACGCCTTGGCGTCGGACGTCGCGGAACTGAAGGCGCTGACGGCCAAGAAATGGACCGTGCCCGATCTCGGGCTGGAGCTGGTTCGCGTCCCGGCCGGCTCGTTCGTGATGGGCAGCCCGGTCGGCGAAGCGGCCCGCCGCGACGACGAATCGCAACACGAGGTGACGATCACCCGCCCGTTCTATATGGGCAAATACGAGGTGACCCAGGGCGAGTGCTACCATCTGATGATGTCCGACTTCAACCACGAAAGCTGGACGTACCCGAGCGGGCCGCTCCACCTCGGCGGGGCGTACTGTTACCGTAAGGGAGATTTCGGAAGCGAACTGAACCTCCGGCACCCGATGGAGTCGGTCACGTGGGACGCGGCGATGGCCTTCTGCCGCAAACTGACCGAAACCGAGCGCGCGGCGGGACGATTGCCCGATGGTTACGTCTTTCGGCTGCCGACCGAGGCAGAATGGGAATACGCCTGCCGCGCCGGTACAACCGGCCGACTCAACATCGACGCCGAGGGCGGATACGACGCGCTGAGGAAGTTCGCCTGCGTCGGCGAGGGCCAGACGTCGCCGGTCGGCGACGGTCGGCAACCGAACGCCTGGGGACTGTACGACATGCACGGCAACGTTTACGAATGGTGTCTCGACTGGTACGGTCCCTACCCGACCGGCAAGACGACCGATCCCACCGGACCGGCCGAAGGGAGCAAACGGGTTGCCCGGGGCGGCTGTTTCATCGGCGGCGACCCTCCCGGTGTGCTGGTCTATCCGTTCATCCGCTCGGCGAGCCGCTACAGCTTCAGCCCCGGCGTGCGAGGTTACGCGATCCTCGGTTTTCGCGCGGTGCTGGCGCCGGAAGTGGAAACAAAAAAGTGACGACCGCCTCTTCTTCTCAATGATGTTTTACTGGTCGAGGGAGTCATGCCGGAAGCGCCGCTTCAGGTTGCTGTCCAGCGGGTTCATGTCATTCGGCTGTTGGGCGTCCACCCGGCCATCGGAGAACAGGACGCAAATGAATAGCCACCAATCCACCTTCCTTATGATGTTCAAATACCCTATTGCTTACTGCTATCTGCTGGGATCAATGCTGTTGGCGACGGCCACCACCCAAGGCCAGAGTGCCAGGAAGTCCATCAATCTGGACGAGGGTTGGAAGTTTCATCTGGGGCACGCCAAAGACCCGGAAAAAAACTTTAATTATGGGGGACATGGGGCGGTGGATGCGAAACTCAGCAATGACGGCCTTTTGACGCCTTATGCGGCCGTTCTCACAGCGGGTTTTGACGACCACGAGTGGAGGACCTTGCAATTGCCTCATGATTGGGCGGTGGAATTGCCCTTCGTGAAGCCAGCGGAAGATGAGTTGTTTTACGCCTTTCACGGCTATAAGCCGATCGGTCTTCATTACCCGGAAAACAGCGTTGGATGGTATCGCAAGACGCTATCCCTGCCACCTGAAGACGCCCATAAGAGGCATCTTCTCCAGTTCGACGGAGTTTACCGGGACTGCAAAGTCTTCGTAAACGGAGATTGCGTGGGCGAGAATAGGAGCGGCTACAACGGGTTTGCGTTCGATATCACCAATTATCTGTATTTCGACAAACCAAACATTGTGGTGGTGAAAGTGGATGCCACGCAATACGAAGGCTGGTGGTATGAAGGAGCTGGAATCTATCGATCCGTTCGCCTCATTCAAACCGGCGAGATCCACGTTCCCGAGAATGGCACCTACGTCCGTTCTGAAATAGATGCCGGCAAGGCCACGATTTTCCTGGATACCACCATTGATAACAAATCGTTTGTGGCGGCGCAATGCGAGATCGAGTCCAAACTGATCAACAGAGAAGGGGCAACAGTGGCTACCTTCAGCCCCAGCAAAGTGAATTTGCCAAGAAGCGGTAAAATCGAAGTCCCACAACAAATCAGGGTTTCCAGTCCCCACTTATGGTCGCTGGAAGATCCCTATCTGCACACGATTGTATCCATTATCAAGAAGGATGGCCGCGAGCTTGATCGTTATACCACGCGTTTTGGAATACGGGTGATTGAGGCACGGCCAGACGGTCTTTTCATCAACGGCAAGTATGTGAAAGTGAAGGGCTTTTCCAACCATCAAGATCACGCCGGTGTTGGGATTGCCGTGCCTGACGCGATCCACTATCAGCGCATCAAATGGATCAAGGAGATGGGGGGCAATGGCTACCGCTGTCATCATGCCAATTCTCCGGCCTTGTTGGATGCGTGCGATGAGTTGGGGGTGCTGGTCCTGGACGAGACACGGCAATTGGGAACCAGCCCGGCGGCGATAAAGGAGTGGGAGGACTTGATTCTCAGGGACAGGAATCGGCCTGCGGTATTCATGTGGTGTATCGGCAACGAGGAGAATGTCGTGCAACAGACGGACCGTGGCCGGAGAATCGCGCAGGAGATGGTGGAAATTCAGCGGAGATTGGACCCGACCCGCTCTGTCACCCATGGCGACAA
>CAISTY010000137.1 GCA_903888515.1 Akkermansiaceae bacterium
GCCCGGCACTGGGCGGGCAAGGTTTCCAGAGAATACCGGATGATATTGCTGGAAGAGGGGGTGGAAAAGCTCGCAGAGATTGTGAACGAGAAAGGCGAGCTTGAAGTGAAGGTGGTGAGGAAAGGGATGAAGAAAGCCGTGGTGGACGCGGAATTAGAGATGCTGGAGCGGAGCCGGGATGTGGCGCTGGGGAGGATGTTGCGCTGCCGTGTTAGATATTTCACGGATGGAGCTGTGATCGGGAGTCGGGGTTTTGTCGATGAAGTGTTCCGATTGTGCCGGGACCGTTTTGGCGGCCAGCGCAAGGACGGCGCGCGCAAATGGCGTGGCAGTGGCGCGGCCGCCGCGGGCACGCTGTGGAGTGTCAGGGATTTGCAGAAAGGGATCGGTTGAAATTGCCGGAAGGGCGTATGAACGGGCGCACGGCTTTCTTTTCCATCTCCCACCGCAACACTGAGATACTGCAACACCGAAACATTGCCCATTGGCAAGCGCTCGAAGGACGCTACATTCATGCCCCATGATCCGCTTTCTCCATACCCGCATCCGGGTCCGCGACCTCGAACGATCCGTCACATTCTATCAAACATTGGGTTACACCCTGCGCGAATTCAAGGATTCGCCGCAGGGCAACCGCCTCGCCTTCCTCGGCCTGCCCGGAAATGACGTCTTTCTCGAACTGTGCCACTCGCCTGAATACACCGCAACATGCCCCGATGACCTGATGCACACTGCCCTGGGCGTGCCGGACATCATCTCCTATTGCGACAAAGTCGAAAAAGCGGGCATTGAAATCTGGCCGTCCGCCTGGCGCGAAAAGTTTGCCATGGGTGAGCGCAAAATGGCATTTGTCACCGATCCTGACGGTTACGAAGTGGAGATTCTGGAGCAGCCCATGAATCGTCCATCAACGTAAGTACAAAGCCAGCGCTGAGTCGTAGAAGCTGCTGCTTTTATGGGATTGACAAGGACGGCGCGGGCCGGAAAAATCATTGGAATGAAGCGGGATTGGCATCGGTCGGCAGGTGATTCCTGTTAGTGTCTTTGCACGCGATGCCGGTTCATTGATCCAAACGCTCTCAAAGCCCCACCTATGAACGGAAACGAACGCATATGCGCCGCAATTCGGCGGGAAAAAACCGACCGGATCCCTACATTTGAATGGTTTATCGACGAGTCCGTCGCGAAAGCACTGACCGGTTCCGACAATCTGTTGGAGGTGGTGGAACGCCTGGATCTGGACGGCATCAACATCCGGCCCGATTACTCCAAGCGTTTCATCAGCCCTGAAATCTTCGAGGACGAATGGGGTGCCCGCCGCCAATTGACCGGAGACGCCATGCCCGCCGTCATCGCGCATCCGGTGGCGGACCTCACGCGCCATCAGGAATACACTTTCCCGGACCCGTGCGCCGATCACCGCTTCGCCACGTTGCGCCGCGCCATCGAGCGCTTCGGTGACTCGCGGGCAGTGGTGCTCAACCTGCGCGACGGATTTTCCGATTTGCGTGACCTGCTAGGCTACGAAGAGGCACTGATGGCCCCGTTGGCCGAGCCCGATGCCTGCGACGAGTTTCTGGACCGGATCGTCAGCTACAATCTCGCGCTGGCCGCACATGCCGTGCGCACCTTCGGCATCCGGATCATCGCCACCACCGACGATGTCGCCATGGCGAAAAGAACCCTCTTTCATCCCGACACCTACCGGGAGCGGATTTTGCCGTCGTTCCGTCGTGCAATGCAGGGTTTCAAGGCTTTGGGCTGTCTAACAATCAAGCACTGCGACGGCAACATCCTGCCTTTGTTAGATGATTGGATCGAGGCCGGCATCGACTGCCTTGATCCGATCGATCCGGGTGCCGGACTTTCCATGGCCCACATGAAGGCCACCTATGGCACGCGCATCGCACTCAAGGGCAACATCGATTGCGTGGACACCTTGTGTACCGGCACACTCGACGAAGTGCGCGACGAAGTGCACCGCTGCATCACCGACGGCGGGCCGGACGGTTTGATCGTTTCCTCCAGCAACACGATCCATCGCGGCGTGAAACCGGAAAACTACCGCGTGATGCTGGAGGCATTGCGGACGTTCGGGAACTGCTAAACCAACCCCCAATCCATTACAGACAAGCCATGGCTACAGGACTCGTACTGATCGTGATAGGCGCGCTATGCGGAGGCTCGTTTGGACTGCCTAGCAAGTTCGTGCGCAAAGGGACGCCTTGGGAAACGCTCTGGGGTCCGTTCTTTTTCTTCGCCACGGTTTTTCTGCCGCTGCTGGCAGGACCCGCACTGGTGCATGATCTCTTCGGTGTCTGCGCGTCGCTGACGCCCGCCCAGTGGATCGGGCCGGTGGTGTTCGGTTTGCTGTGGGGTTTCGGGTCTATGACGTTAGGCCTCAGCTTTGCTTTCGTCGGACTTTCGCTGGCCTATGCGATCAACTACGGTGTACAGATTGCCTTCGGCATGATCGTTCCGGCGTTAATTTTCACACCGGAAGTTTTCGGCACTGCCAAAGGCGCGCTGATGTTAGGTGGCGCGGCGGTATGCATTATGGGTGTGGTCGTCTCCGGCAAGGCCGCATGGATCAAGGAACAAGGCGGTGGCGGCAATGTGGCCCCGCGCAATCTATCCAAGGGGATTGCCGTGGCTGTGTTCTCCGGCGTGCTCTGCGCCTGTTATGCACTGGCCTTCGGATACGGCGGCGATGTCATGCATCAGGCCTCCGCCGCGCCCTTCGCCAATCCGCCATGGCGTGCGAGCTTCGTGGTTACCGCCCTCGCGCTGTGGGGGGGGGCATTCTCAGCATGTGGTTATTGCGCCTACAAACTCACCGTTAACAGAAACTGGCACACGTTGGTGTCTCCGGGGATGTTGCCGGTCCATGTGATCGCGCTGGTCATGGCGTTGCTGCACGACGGCGCGATCGCCTGTTTCGGTGTGGGGTGTCCGCTGTTAGGAAAGCTCGGGGTCTCGGTCGGCTACGCCATCTTCATGTCGCTGGCGATCTGCACGGGCACGATCAACGGTTTTCTAACAGGCGAGTGGCGCGGTGCATCCGCCCGTGCCGTGAATGGCATTCGTATTGCGCTGGCGATTCTGGTGGCGGGGGTGTGCATCCTGGCCTATGCCAACGCGTTGTGAGAAACCCCCTGCCATGACATCCGAACGCAAACTGGTGGCAGCCATTGATCTCGGATCGACCTCGACCAAGGTTGGTCTTTACGCGTCCGACGGTCGCTGCGTGGCATCCGCCTCGCGTCCGACCGAGCGTTTCAATCCGTATGCCGCACAGCATCCCGAGTGGGTTTTCTGGAACCCCGATGCGATCTGGAACGGCGTGGGCGAGGCGTGCCGCGAAGTGATGGCCGCCATCGATGACCCCGCACGCGTGACGGGGGTGGCGGTGACCGGCATGGGCATGGACGGCGTTCCCGTCTCTGGTGACGGACGCGCTCTCTATCCATTCATCAGTTGGCACTGCGGACGCACTGCGCCACAAGCGGCATGGTGGGAGCAATCGATTGGCGCGGAGCACACCTTCGGCATTGCCGGGTTCCCGCCATGGGCGATGACAGGTGTGATGCGTGTGCGCTGGATGATGGAGCATGAGCCTGAGATCATCCGGCAAGCGGAGTCGTGGCTGCTGATAGGAGACTATATCAACTTCAAACTTTGCGGCGTGCGTGCCACCGATGCGAGCATGGCCAGTTGCATGTTGCTGTTCGATCAAAAGAAGCGCGAATGGTCGGATGAACTGATCGAACGATCCGGCATCCCGCGCAGGCTGCTGCCGGTGGTGAAACCTTCGGGCACGGTGCTGGGCACGGTGTTAGAAGACGCCGCTCGCCTGACATGTTTGCCGCAGGGCACTTTGGTGGTGCTGGGCGGGCAGGACCATCTCTGTGGCACGCTGCCGATCGGTGCGCACCGGCCAGGCGTAGTTGCCAATATCATGGGAAGCTGGGAGAGTCTGATCGCCACGGTCATGCAACCCGACAGCAGTTGGACTTTGGGCCGTGCGGGTGTATGCGTGCAGGCGCACGTTGCACCCGGGCGATACGCAGTCTGGGGTGGTTCGCCCTCGGCCTCCGCGCTGACGTGGTTTCGCGAGGTCGCCGGCGATGCGGACCGGCCATGGGAGGACGTGGTGGCCGAAGTTGAACGTGAGCCGAAGACTGGTTCGGGCGGGGTGATTTTTCTGCCCTATCTTTCTTCCGCACCCTGTCCGGTCAATGATGGCAAGGCTGCCGGCGCCTTTGTCGGACTTCTCAACACGACGCGCAAAACCGATCTGCTGCGGGCCGTCATCGAAGGCCTGAACTATCAGTTTTTGCATATCCTCAGAACCATGGAAGAGTCTATGGATACACGATTCCAACGGATTGTCGCTTCAGGAGGTGCCACCCGCAACTCCTTCTGGCTTCAGAACAAAGCCGACATTTCCGGCATGGATGTGGAGGTCTCGGAGATCCAGGACACCTCTCCGTTAGGAGCGGCCATGTTGGCGGGTGTGGCACTCGGCATCTGGCGCGATTTGGATGAAGCCGCCGAGCGGGTCAAAGGTTTCACACATATCTACCATCCCAACACCGCAGTCACTGCGCGTTACGAACCGTTGTTCGAGATTTACCGCTCGCTGGCGCCCGTTTTGCGCCCCGCCAACCACGCTTTGGCCGAGTGGCGGACCGCTGGGTGTTAGACAAGTCCATGCCCAATCCTCGAGTTCTGGCAGGGCGGCAGTGAGCAGGGTCTCATGGACGCGCCTGCCCGGTAAACCGTGGATGACAAGCGGCGGATTGACGGATGCGAAAAACCTTGGATATTTTGGTGCGTGCCGGAACGGCGGCACGCTGCATGATGCAAGGACAATCCCATGAGTGCCCCGGATGAAAACGCTTCCACGCAATGGGAAGAACTGGTGAAGGTCGGAGAATACCCGACACTCGAGCAGGCTCAGGAGCATGGCTTGGTGATTCTCGCGATGCAGGAACCATGTTGGGTCGCCGAAGCGGAACCTGCCGGAGAATTTTCCCTGCACGCAGAACCTCAATCCGTAGCCGAAATCTCACAGGAACTGCTCACCTACGACAGCGAGCAACAGCAACCGGTACTTGTCCCGACCACCCATCACGAGGTGTTCCGTAATCCGCCGGGCTGGGATGTTTATGCGCTTTGGATGATCTCTTTGGTTCTCACATTCATCTGGCAGATCGAGCATCCCTCGCTCGTCGAGCGGGCGGCATCTTCCAGCACCGGCTTGATAGACCATGGCGAATGGTGGCGCCCGTTCACGGGATTATTTCTGCATGCCGATTTCCCGCACCTCGTCGGCAACCTTCTCAGCGGGCTTTTCTTCGGCACCCTGGTGGCCAGATCCGTCGGTCCATGGCGTGCCTGGCTGCTGATTCTGGCCTGCGGCACTCTTGGCAACGCCCTGACCTCGGCGTTCACCTATCCAGAATCCTTCGTTTCGATTGGCGCGTCCACCGCCGTGTTCGGAGCGCTCGGAATTCTATCAGGCATTGGTTTTGCCGCCATGCTGCGCGACCGGATGGGGCTCCCATGGGCGAAAATCACCGCCCCGCTCATTGCCGGCATCATTCTGCTCGGGTGGCTGGGCGGCGGAAGCCACGGCGGCAACACCGACGTGCTCGGCCATGTGTTCGGTTTCAGCACCGGACTCACCACGGGGTTGCTCATCGGGCTCCTCACTCCTGCCAAAACCTCCGCCATCCAACCCACAAGCCGATGTTGAATACCCCTGCCCCAATCACGCTGGCCACGGCCATCGCCGCATGCTAGGGCATGCGCTCGATGAGTGCCGCGAGGAAACCACATGGTGCCGCGAAACCTGACAAAACCCCCGCCCCGCCCAAGGCGAAGGCCGGACCCAAGGTGAAGGACAAGAACGTTCCTGCCACCCGCGGTCGCTTCAATCCCCTGCCTCATGATGAAGTCGGGCCCCGGCTATTGGTGAAACTTCAGGCGGAGCACGTCATGAAAAAAGTCCATCTCAAGGAGGTGTGGGAGGGCTCGGAAGGCTGGCGCTTCGCATGAATTACGCGCCAATTGGCGCGGTTCCCGGTTCAACCACACCAATCTCCACGGTGGAGACTTTCTCATGGAAGCGCCTCCGGCATTTGCCTACCCAGCTCTGTGGCATGGCGGAAGCCGGAATTCTCCACCCGCTGGTTCAGCCACCGTCTCACGCAACGGCCTTCACGTGAAAAGCAATTTCCTAGCAATCATGCTTTGAGTTCAGGCTTGCCGCCTAGGACCTGGGGGTTGCAATAGCCGGCTGCAGATGAAGAGCAGGAGGGCGAGAACGGTTGCTTCGATGCTCAGGATATACCAAGCGCATGGAGGTAGCGGCACCCGGGTGGCCGTTGAAGTGACTGGCTCGGCGGGTGCCAGCGAAAGTTGGTGGAGAATGGAAATCTCGGCGAAGTAAGGAGCGTGATCGAGATCGGAGACAAGGCGCGGAACCAACAAAGTGCCGCCGGGCAGCGGGACCGCGGCGGCAAGCATCTCGGCACCAAGCATTCCGGCGCGACGATGGTCCCCATGCGCACGGGTGCATCCCAGACCCAGCCCGGTGGCAGCGGTGCCGAACCCCGCGAACACAGGTCCGGAATCCGGGTCGAAGCTGAACGGAGGCGAGTTTCCCTCCTTGGAAAATTCCCGCCAACCTGCGGCGAGCGCGCTTTCCTGCCAGAACTCCCGGACGAATGGCTGGTACCATTTCCGCGAGAGTTCAGGGGCGAGGAAGGGGCTGTAGGTGAAGAAAAAACCGTTGGTGCAGCCGCGACTTGGACTCAGCGCCACACCGGTGGCGGCGTCGGCGGTGTAAGGCGGCAGCCCGTCCGGATAGAGCCGCATCATGCGGAGAAATGCTTGCCGCGCCCATTCGCTCCGATCCTCGCCCAACGCCCGCGCCGCCCGCTCGATCATGGCGACGCAACAGGCGACGTCGCAGGGAAAACACTGGCTCGGATAGTCGTCGATCAAACCCACCGGCGACGAATCGATGTCGCTCACCAAATCCGCGACCACCGTGCGGAGGAGCGGGAGATGGGCGGTTTCTCCGGTTAGATTGTGGTGCGCGGTGAGACACCCGATGAGCAGCATCCGGTAGAAACAGTTGGGTTCGGTTAGGTAGTCGTCGCCCCAATAGTCGCGCACCCAGTGGGCGTGGCTCGGGTCGAGCATGAGCCGGAGGGAGGCATTGATCGCCCGCACGCCGGTGACGGCCGGTGCCTGCTTGCACAGCGAGGGATCGCGCAGCCATTGTTGCTGGAGGCGTTCGGTCGCTTGCAGATAGAAGAACGCGCCGTACACGGGAGATTCGGTGGCGGTGATTTGACTGCGGTTGAGGGTGGTCGCGATCTTGGATTCGATGCGGCGGTCGATGTAGCCGGGGAGCTTGGCGGAAAGCGAGCGATGGAGTGAGAACGCGAAGGCGGAGGGGCTGGCACCGCGCAGACCGGCGTCGGTGGTGAGGAACCAGACCGTGGTGAACAACGGATAGACCACCAACCCGAGCGTGAGCAACAGGTAGATCCCGCCGGTGATCCGTCGGAAGCCCGGACTGCGCGGCGAGAACCAGGCGATGAACAACATCAGCCCGAACACGACCGCGATGATGAAGAACAGGTAAAACATGGTGTCTGAAAGTGTCAAACTGGCCGTGAAGGTCGCTGGTGGCAAGCTCGATTCCCCGGCATGAGCGCCCTATTCGTCATTCACCGTGATCGTCCAATCCTTGCGTTCGCGGAGAAGTTCCAGGCAATTGGAATCAAACTCGAGTGGGACGAGGATGGTGGTTCCCAACCTCAGATTTGAAGAATGCTCGGTGGGTCACAGTTTCAGTGATGGGACTCCCTATCAACCCCCATTTCCCGCCTTCCGGTCCGGCCACCGGCTATTCCAACGGCCTTCACCCCATAGGCAATTTCCTGGCAGTCGCGCACAACCATGATGCCTGGCCATGATAGGGATGCGCGATGGGTCGTGTTAGAAAGAATCGCGCTCGCAGCCCCCTGCACGGCCCTCGCCGCCTGTCTGCCTCACCGTCCCGGTTAGAGCGTCCCGCGATCAACCGAAGAGCATTCCGCACTGGCATCGCACCCTGCGGCCTGATACCCTTGCAGGCTTCAATCCATCCATCATGACCGCCGACCTGTCCATGCTCCAGCTCGCCCTCCTGTCGCTCGCGGCTCCTGTCGTGGTCTTCAACTGGGGCGGCTTTTTCGTGAACCTGTGGAAAGCATGTCGCGGGTCCGGCCGAATGGTGCCGACGATCTATCTGGCCTCGGCCATCCTCATGACCGCCGCCTGGTTCGCCGGTCCCCGGCCGGAGTGCAGGTGGATGTTCCTGATCCCGCTATCCGATCTGGCAAATTTGTCCTTGCCCCTGATCGTGGCGGCCTCGATCCCCGGTTTCTGCAAGCGGATCGTCACACTCCGCCGCCCTGCGTGATGGGTGGATCATTGCGCTTCCCATGGAGGTGTCATGGGTCATTAGTCATGGGTGCAGAGTAAAAACGGAGCTCAGGCATTCCTGCCCGTGTCTTTCTTCAGAGGTAGGGCGTGGCGGCCCGCCGCGCCGACTTGGAAGATGGGCCGAAGAATTCCCTTGCGGAATCGCCGCAGGGTCGATAAACGGGGATTGTCTGACGACGCTCTAGGGCGGCGGTGGACGAAGTCTGGACTTCCGGGCGGCATTTGTACCTTCTTATACCGCACGCTGTATAATAAGGACAATTGCCGCGCGCGGTATAATAAAACTGTTAGGCGGAAGAATACACCGATTGCCCCAATGCCCCAGGATGATAAAGATAAGCCAGCGACTTTACGATTCACGATCAATGCTGTTCGACGTAGGAATGGAATTATCAAGATGGCGATTCTATTGATTCCGATCGGATTACTCGTATGCTGGATATCCACAGGGCGTCCTGAGCTCGGCGAGTATCTAATTATCTTCATGTTCATCGACCTTGGAATCAATTTTCTGATTGATCGCAGTGATCGGTGTCCGCAGTGCAATCGCAATATTTCGAGCCTACAGGATCAGGGACATTTTCTTTTTCCGAGACTTTCTCGTCAGGTGCACGTGTGCCCGTACTGTGGCGCTGATTTTGACGGCATTAATACAACCACCCACTATCTTACCAAGCGAACTCATGCGGGGCAATACCGGAAGCATGAGCGAAACCACCCATGAATCCAATAACGCCTAACAAGTCGGTGGATGCGACGGCGAGAAGCCCCCTAGTTAGAGCAACGTCCACCGCGCCGCCGCATCACCTTTAACGTTCGGCAAACCAAAATGAGAACCAAGATCGTCATCTTATTGCTGGGTCTTTGCGTGGCCGTTCCCGCCGCCGCTCGGTATGGCTACATTCTCCCGAATCTCGGCTCACTTCTGAATTTGTTTTTCCCGCCAGACGACCTTTGGTCACCCCTAGCGGAGGCGATAGCTAAAAAAGACGTCCAGACGTATTCATTGAAGGCCTCGCACCGATACCCAGGTGAACATACAATTGAGATCTCAATTCCCAGGCAGACCGGAATGGAGAATCAACTCCCTGGGATTCGTCTTGAAGTTGAGATTATAGGATCAGGCATTACCAGGCGCAGTGGCCTCGTCACGGGCAGTCCATTCTGGGGACAGAAACGCGAGGGAGTAAGCTTCTACACCTACAATTTTCCTAAAGATGTGAATGACCGGAATTCGCTCACTTACAACATCAAATTGGATAAAGACATCAACGAGGCGATTCACCGCTTTGGAGATGTAAGAATCGCCATTGTAAAAGGATCGGATAAATAATGCCGAACAATTCACTCCTGCCGACAGCCATCAGCCTCACAAACACAAACCACAAGCTTCCCTGCCGCGCTGCGGCAGAGTGAGGCGTTCGCTTAAGAAAATGGACTCCCAAACAGCCAAGGCAGCCAGCCTCGCATACCTTCAGGCGCATTCGATACCGTTTATCGATAGCCTTCCTTTGCTGGAGTCCCTAGACGAACTCAGCCCACGAGATGCTAAAGCTGTAGCCCGCAGGATCATGGTGCTGAGCTACATTTGTGGGATTGGGTTTGATTTCGACGCCAGTGAGTTGGAAGCCTCGCTTGAGAGAGTGGGATTGGCCGGTGACGCCTCAGAGCGGGAACGAGACTTGCTCAGCAGGCGTGAGCACACGCCGCAAGAGAGAGCCAATGCCACTTGGCTGATTGAGTGCATACAAGCACTTTCTTGGTGTTTGTGCATCGCTGACTTGGATCCGTTCGAACCCTGCGATGCCGACATTTTCCACCACTTTCCGAAGATCTTTGAAGACCCTTCGAAGTTCATTTCTGGTGCCACAATCCGTCCCATTGACGAGATTTATTTACAGGCAGATCTACACTATCGACTTCACTGGGCAGCAAGGAACGCTCGCCTTGATGGCTCCGGTTCGACCCTTCATGAAGGCAGGATTGGAGAGCGGCGCAGAGCGCTTGATTGGGTAATTGGAGTGGAGAGTAATTGGGACGAGATCTCGCTCGACACTTAAGAATAAGAGAAGCGAACAAGCCGTGACGCACCAACCGGCCATAAGCTTTTCAATTTCGTTTCAACAACACATCAACAGCGCCGGTGGGCGCACATCTAACGTTCGCTAGAGAAATGAAGAGAAGACGGCGGATTCAAACTGTTAGGGAATATCTAGAGGAGGGGTAATTCCTTCTGGTTTGGTGTATGGTTTAGTTGATCCTTTCGCGGAACGGC
>CAISTY010000138.1 GCA_903888515.1 Akkermansiaceae bacterium
AACAGTGTTGTTCTCCGTGAGGAGGGTGGATACATTTGCGGGGAGGTCAAGTTAATTCTGATAATCGATCACGCAGCACACTGATTATCAGACGGCTGGGACTTTGATTTTGATTTTCGGAATTTCAGGTGAGTCGTTTTTTCAGGAATTGCAAACCAAACAGATATGCCTTCCTCAAGGTAATGCGATTTCTTGGATACACGGAATATCCATGGATACGAAAGATGCATTTTTTGATTGTCATGGCAATGTGTTTTTGTGAACAGTGGACACATGAACGCTACAACAACGTCTCCCGGCGCGAAAAGTTCCTTGAATTGGCGGGATGATCTCAACGCCTCACGCAATCTTTCGCGCAACGAGGTGCAGGCATTCGGGTTTGTGGTCGGGTGGTTTGAGGACTGGAGGGTGCGGATGAATCTGCCGCCGGGCGGGGAGAGTGCGCGGGAGTTTTGGCGGGAGGCGGTCAAGTCAAAGCCACGCCAGGACTGGCAACTGAGTCAATGGGCGGAGGGGATGCGGTGGTATTTGAAGTGGTTTGAGATTTGCTGCAAGGTTGGAGGGGATGGGAGGTCGATCCCGGAGCGCTTGAAGGCGGCGGTCCATTCCGTGGGAGCCCGCAGGGGGCTGAGTTTGGAGACCCGCAAGACCTATGCGAGTTGGGTGGCCCGCTTCGGGGAGTGGGCCGGGACGGAACGAAGAGTGATGGACCAGGGGGTGGCCCGCGAGTGGCTGACCGATCTGGTGAACACGGGCAAGAAGTCGTTTTCCACCCAAAAGCAGGCGCTCAATGCGCTGGTGTTTTTTTACCGCGACGTGTGCGGGAACGAGGAGGTGGAACTCCATGTCAAGATGCGTAAAATAAAGCCGCGTGAGGCGGTGATACTGGACATTGCGGAGGTGCTGGCGGTGATTGCAAAACTGGAACCCCGCTATCAAACGATGGCGAGCTTGCAGTATGGTTCGGGATTGCGGCTGAAGGAGTTGACCCGGCTGAGGATCAAGGACGTGGATTTGAAACGTGGTGTCCTAACGATCCACGGCGGCAAGGGAGACCGGGATCGGATCACGGTGATTCCCAACTGCCTCAAGCCTGCGTTGGAGTTGCAGATTTCCCGCTCGCGGAAACTTTGGGAAGAGGACCGGCGCAAGGGGGTGCCTGGCGTGTCGATGTTAGGAATGGAGCTGAAGTTTCCTAAATCCGGGGTGAAGTGGGCGTGGCATTGGCTTTTCCCGGCGGATACGCTCTCGGTGGATCCGGAAAGCCGGATCGAGCGACGCCACCATATTCTTGCTGACGTTTACGGTTCGGCATTCAGGCGGGCGGCAGAGGCGGTGGTGGACAGCAAACGCGTGACGACTCACGCGTTGCGCCACGCTTTCGCCACGCATTTTCTGGAAGGAGGGGCGGACATCCGGACGTTGCAGGAGTTGCTAGGACATGCGGATGTGAAAACGACCGAGGTTTACGCCCATGTGGCAAAAATCGGCAATGACAAGGGGGTGAGGAGTCCGCTGGACGGGGTGGGCGGGTTTCAGGTTTGAGGTGTACCCGCGCTGCGGTCGCCGCGCCCCTCCGACTTCCGACCCCCGACTTCTTCCTCTTCCTCTCCTCTTCCTCTTCAATCCAAAATCAAAAATCCAAAATCATAAATCATAAATCAAAATCTTCTCTTCCCTCTGCGTCCCCTTGGCGTTCTTAGCGCCTTGGCGTTTCAAATCCTCTTCCTCCCGCCCCCTTACGCAAGGGTCACGAACGCCTCTTCCAGCGCTTCCTCCACATCGAACGACCACTCGCCGCGCGTGAAACTCAGCGCGAAGCCCCGGTGCGTCAACTCGCCCGGGCGCTCCCGGTTATCGCAATGCCACTGGCGCAGCGGCGCGTCCCGCAGGATTTTCCCTACCTGCTATTTGGCCGGGTTGGACTTGCCGCCGCCGACCAGTTTCGCCGCGATGAAGTTCACGAGTTCCTTGCATTCGGCGTCGCTCAACGCCGTCTTGTAGAGAAAGACGTCGCCGATTTCGCCGTTGAAAGTCGACCACGCGTCCGGCTCGTTGCGGCCGAGGTTGATGCAGCGCCCGAAGCCGCCGACCACGCCGGGCACGAGCTTCGTCATCTGATCGGCGGAATCGCTGGCCATGATTTCCCGGTTGTCGGCGAAGGCCTTCCATGTCCCGTCGGGTTTGACGACGAGGCTGAGGACGGCGATCTGTCCGTCGACAAGCGCGAAGTTGCTGGTCTGGGCCCGGCCGTTGCGGCGGACATACACCGTGCCGTTCGAGTTATAGACGCCGAGCTGCAGACGGTCGTAGAAGATATCGACCACCGAGTCCCAGGCGTCGCGGGCGCTGTGACGGCGATGGCGCACGGCGGCCACGATCGTGAACCCGTCGCAGGCGATGTCCGCCGTGCGCGCGGAGCCAAATCGGAATCCGTCGCCTTCCGGTGCGTTGATGCAAGCGAACTTCCGGCCGTCGATGCGCGTCACGGTCGGGTTGGACATAGGAGCGAGGGATCCGCCCTTGGGAAAGTGCGTCGGCCAGGAGGCGATTTTGTCCTCTTCCGGCAAATCCTCGGCAAGGCACGAGAAGAGCAGGTCGCCCGTTCGGGGGATGCTGCCGGTCTCCTTGCTTCCGCTTTTGAAGCGAGCGAAAATCTGGTGGCTGCCGTCGATGGAGGCGAACGAATACGACGACACGGCACCGACGCTCTTGCCGTCCACGATGACCTCCTCGATGGCGAAGCCGGGATTCGCCGTGATGGTGAAGGCATGGTCGCTTTTCGGCCAGGCGTCCTTGACCCCCGAGGGGCTGACGGTTCCACCGTAGCCGGCGCCGGCCTCCATCAGCAGTGGCGGCAGGGGCGGATTGATGTCCGCGTTGCCGTACTTCCTGATCAGGGCCTCGTAGTTCGGGTCGATGCCGCTGAAGGCCTTGAAGTTCCAGATACCCGCGCGCCGTCCGATGTTCTTGATCGGCTCCATGTTCGTGATCGTCACGCGAAAGTAACGCGCATCCACGTCGTTGTCGTCGACCATCGGACAGCCGGACTTCTGGTTAGACCGCTTGTCGGTGAAAACCTTCCAGTTCGTCTTGTCGGTCGAGTATTTGAGGACGTACTGATAGACGTGTTCGGGATACTCGAACTGCAGATGGGTGCGCCGGACTTTCTGAACACTCCCCATGTCGATCTCGATCCACTCATTCATCTTCCCGGTGGCAGCGCGCCAGAGCGTGGCGTTGTTGTCATCGGTAGCGTAGCGCGGGAAGTAGGTTCCTTCGTTCGAGGACGCGACGACAGAGGCACCCCGGGCGAGGTTGGGAAACTTGTTCTGGTTGGCACCGAAGTAGCCGACGCCCTGGTGTGTGGGGATGACCTTATCTATCTGGTCGTCGGCGGTGAAGCGCATGCGGTCGATGCAGGTCTGCCTGGTGAGCCCCCCGGCCGAGACCCAGATATCGTGCCGGTGGTAGATCATGAAATAGTTGTCGTTTTCCTGCAGCACGCTGTGGTGGCCGGTGCCGTGGATATTGCGCGGCAAGTCGGACGAGAGGATAGGGTTGTTCTTTCCGTAGATCCATCCGGTCTCGGCCGTGGGGCCGGCTTGGTTGATCGAGTAGCGGACGTTGTAGGTTTCATTGTGGCAGGAGGCGTTGGAGTACATCATGTAGTACTTCCCTTTGCGCTTGAGCATGTAGGGTCCTTCCATGATGCCCTCCAGCTCGTGATAGGGAATGCGGCCCTTGCTCTTGAAGGTCTTCATGTCGTCGTTGAACTTGACCCACCCCGATCCGGCGTCGTTATTGCCGGCCCAGGTCGTGAAGTAGCCGTAGGTCGCACCGTCGTCGTCCTGAAAGCTCTGGAAATCGAGCGTGATGACCGGCGGGACGAACTTGTCCGGAATGAGGGGGGCCTGTTCGTAAGGTTTCCAAGGCCCGACGGGGCTGTCGCCTTCCGCCGCGAAAGTCATGCATGGGAAGTTATAGAAAAGGTAGTATTTTCCGTTTTTCACCATGCAGTCCGGCGCCCAGTTTTTGTCTTTCGGGTTCCAGTTCAACTTGTAGTTGACCCAGTTGACCATGTCCTTGGAGATCCAGACCTGCGTCCATCCCTCGCACGCGCCGATACCGTCGGTGGAGGTGTAAAGGTAATAGGTGTCCCCGAACTTCTTCAGCGTCGGGTCGGCGAAGTAGCCGGGCACCACGGGGTTGAAGTTGCCGATCGCGTCCCAGGCGGCGGCGGTTTCGCCCCCGGCGGCCAAGGACGGGGCGGCGAACGACGCTGCGAAGCCGAGGCGGAGCGCCAACAGCAGAAGGGTGATCGATAATGCGGACATTGTTTTTTTCATGGATTGCTGATTGTTAGGGATTTGCCATATGACATCCGGGACAGGGCCGCTCGGCCCGAAGGCCGGATGACGCTCCCCACTGATCCGTACGAGTCTGTTTCATGCTACTGACTGACTGCTCCGGCCAGCAGGAAATTGCTTTCCCGGTGAAGGCCGTTGCAAGAGCCGGTGGCCGAATCGGGAGGGGATGGAGGTTGACCAATCACTTCTTCTCTTTCGGCGCCGGCGGGTCAGGTTGGGGGGGTGGTAAAATCGCCAGACCCAGCGATCCCCACCAATCTTTCTCGAACATCACCGCCACCCGTCCGTCGGGAAGCACGGTGACGGCGCTGTACGCACTCGTCCACGGATAGATCATGCGTCCCGCAGGCCAGGTCTTTCCGTCATCATAGCTGTACCGCACCATCACGTGCGTCCGCCATGGCCAGGAGGGGTTGGAAAACGCAATCACTCCCGGCTTTCCGTCCGCGGCCCATCGCACACGCTGAAGCGAGCCCTGGCAACGCGGTTCAAGCAGTGTCTCATCGAAATAGTGATGGTAGAACGTCTCCCCGCCATCCCGGGAAATCGACACGCCGCGATGGTTCTGATTCTGCGTCGCGTTGCCGTGAAGCCGGCAGTTCAGCATCACCTGTCCGTCTTCCAATTCCACTGCTGTGGCTTCGTTGTGTCCGTCCTGCGTCGGCTCGCCTATCTTCCACGTCTCGCCGTGATCATCACTGTAAACAATGAACCCGCGGTTGAGCTGCCCGGCTTCGGGCACGTGGGCAACATGGGTAGCGGGAATGATCAGCCGGCCTTTATACTTTCCGCGCGTCAATTGGATTCCCGCACACGGCCCGGTGGCGTACCACGACCAATTCTCTTTTTTGACGTGCCTGGTTATCTCTTTAGGTGTGGCCCAGGTCATCCCGTCATCATCACTGTACGTCACGAAGGCTCTACGGGAATCTTCGCCGAAACCGGGTTTGTATCCACCGTTGGGCGGTTTGTCGGCATTCCAGCACAGGTGCAGCCAGATCCGCCCGGTATCCTGGTCAACCACCGGACAGGGATTTCCCATGGTGTTGTTTCCATCGTCAGCAACGACAATCTCCGGTCCCCAGGTCTTACCGCCGTCTTCGCTGCGTTTGACCACCGCGTCGATATTCCCGTGGTCGGCAGCACTATCGCGTCGTCCTTCGGCGAATGCCAGCAGCGTTCCCTTCTTGGTTACGGCCAGCGCGGGGATACGGTACAGATTGGTTGTCTCTTTCTTGCGTTCTTCTTGGCGGATGCTGCGGGCGCTTTTGAACACATCCTGGATTTCCGGCAATTCCACAATCATGCCACTCGTTTCGACATGGAAGTCGTACACCTTCATCTCCTCTTCCTGCCATGGACGCAATGCCACGATCAGGTCAACCCCTTGGCTGGTGGTCGTTTCCTTAGGCTGCATGTTCTTCAACTGTGGACATTTGGGAATGTGGCACGCTTCCTTGCCATTGACGTTGCAGATCAGCCCGCCGTCTTTAAGAATGACTTCGATCTCGAAAGGTTGTCCGGGAAGAATCTTCGGGAGGACTTGTCCGGCGTGCGTGGATGCCATGCTGCCGTTGTTAAAGTCCTTCACTCCGTAACTGACGCGGAATCGGGCATCGTCCTCTTGCGTCAGGGCTACGTCCATGCTGTTCACCGAAAGAATTGCTGCGGTGGGGGAATTGGGTTTGCCGAGCGACAGTCTGACATAAATCCGCGCGTCGGGGCTGGTGAACCCCGCCCCCGCATAGAGAAAGTTGTATAAGCGGCCGAAGGTAAACGTGCCGTCGTCTTTCTGATCCCGCTGGGGATGGAACACGCCGACGAAGCGCGCATGATTGGTCAGTTTTCCGTCTTTGACGATGTCGTATTTTTCCGCCTGCAACACACCGGCAGAGAGAGTCACATACAGGACCGTAAGCAGAATGACGATGGTGGATGACGGACGTGACATGGTGATTTTTTTCATGACTATTGATACCAGATCCGAATGGCGGTGAGGAGGATGAGGAAGCCGGGCCATTCGGGTGCCAGGGTGGTGGTGGGTATGGATTGCGTGATCAAGACGCATGCCTGCGTCAGACGACCGGATTCTGGAGGTTTGCGGTGGCGATGCAAGCAGTATCGGCCCAGTGTGGATTATCCAAGAACGAGTCGGGAACAAGAGTAGAGCGAGTCGGGAGACTCGCGGTCCCAGGGGAGACCAAGCAGTGACGGAGTTCAAGGCGGGACTTGGAAGCCGTGATCGATGGAGTACGGAGTTGTAGCGGCGCTCTATGAACGTCGCTGATTGATTATCTTGAAGGCGGCGACTCATTGGCGGCGAGTCTGGAGTCTCGCGCTCCGGCGCAAGACACGCAAGCGCAACCAAATTCCTGATAATTAAATATCCTGACCGACATCGATGAGCGGAGAGCCGCGTGCAACGGCCGCTTGATAAGCGGGTGCCAATTCTTCCGGGGCGGCAATGCAGAGACCCAGATCACGCAGCAAGCCGTCTTTCACCGCGTAAATCCACCCATGCACCATCACCGGTTGGTCACGAGCCCAGGCATCCTGAACGCAAGTGGCTTCGCACACATTGGTCAGCTGCTCTATAACATTCAGTTCGCAGAGGCGGTCGAACTGCGTTCCTTCATCTCCAAGCGAGGTCATTAGGAATCAATGGCTCCATTGGTTGGGTCCGGTGCGCGACTGTTCGTGACGTTTCAAGCGGAGTTCCTGGTGGTGCTTGCGAGCCTCGACCTGTTCTTCGAGCCGTCGGACCACTTTGAGCACAGCGGCTTTCAGGGTGTGGTCGCGGGCGGCCGCATGGATGTCGGGACCCGGCACCGCCATTTCCACGGATGCGCTGAACGGCGGGGACGCGTTCGGCTGGTGTTCCAACACGACCAGCGCCGTGCTGATAGGGATGATTTGATCCAATTGTTTCAGGCTCTGGAGCATGAGTCGCTCCGTCACGGCTTGTTGGTTCAGTCCCCGCCGTTGGTATTGGACTTCCATGTTGGTTTTCCCGGTTGGTGGTTCCTATCAGGCGGGTCAAAGCCACAGGTGATGATATGTCCGGCTAAGTGGCCGCACTCAGTCGCATACCCAATTCGCGGAGTTCTTGTTCCAGCGCGGCGGGCAGCCGGTTGCCGAATTTTTGATAGTTCTCGGCCACGTCGGCGGCTTCCTTTTTCCAGCCATCGATGTCCACCGCCAGCAGTTCGGCGAGGTCGGTCGAGCTGACGTTTAGTCCGGCCACGTCGAGTGCGCCGGGCGCGGGCAGATGACCTATGGGTGTTTCCACGGACTGACCAGTGCCCTCGATCCGTTCGCAAATCCATTTGAGCACACGGATATTTTCACCGAATCCCGGCCACATCCAGCGATTGTCGGCGCTCTTGCGGAACCAGTTTACGAAGAACATGCGTGGCAGCTTGGCGCGGTCGGCGCGCTGGGCCAGCGCCACCCAGTGAGCCAGATAATCGCCCATGTGGTAGCCGCAGAATGGCAGCATGGCGAAGGGGTCGCGGCGCACACCGGTCGCCAGGCCGATGGCCGCGGCGGTGGTTTCCGAGCCTGCCGCCGAACCCATGAATACGCCGTGTTCCCAGTTGAAGGCCTCGTTTACCAACGGGATGGTGGAGGCCCGGCGGCCGCCAAAGAGAATGGCGGAGAGCGGCACGCCTGCGGGGTTTTCCCAGTCCGGGTCAATGACCGGACATTGCGCGGCCGGCGCGGTGAAGCGGGAGTTCGGGTGTGCGCCAACACGATCACAAGCAGGCGTCCACTCCTTGCCTTGCCAGTCAATGCCATGCTCTGGCGGCGAGACACCCATATCTTCCCACCACACATCGCCTTCGGGTCGGAGTACGACGTTGGTGAAAATGCTGTTGCGGGCCGCCGAAGCCATTGCGTTTGGATTCGACTTGTTAGAAGTGCCTGGTGCCACGCCGAAGAAGCCGGTTTCCGGGTTCATGGCATAGAGGCGGCCATCGTCGGCCAGGCGAATCCACGCGATGTCGTCGCCCAGGCAGGTGAGTTTCCAGCCCGGAAGAGCCGGTTGCATCATGGCCAGATTGGTCTTGCCGCAAGCGCTCGGGAACGCCGCCGCGATGTAGTATTTCTTTCCTTGGGGCGAGGTCAGGCCAAGGATGAGCATGTGTTCCGCGAGCCAGCCTTCCTTGCGAGCCACCGACGAGGCGATGCGCAAGGCCAGACACTTTTTGCCCAGGAGCGCGTTACCGCCGTATCCGGAGCCGTAGGACCAGATCGAGAATTCCTCCGGGAAATGGACGATGTGCTTGCGTGACACGTCCGGTTCGCAGGGCCACGGCACGTCTGCCTGGCCGGGGGCCAGCGGTGCTCCCACGGAGTGCATGCAGGGGATGAACGCGCCGTCGGCACCGAGTTTGTCCAGCACTGCGCGGCCCATGCGGGTCATGATGCGCATGTTGACGACCACATAGGGCGAGTCGGTGATTTCGATGCCAATTTTGCAGAGTGGAGAATTGAGTGGTCCCATCGCGAACGGGATAACATAGAGTGTGCGGCCTTGCATGCAGCCGCTGAACAGGCCCTGAAGTTTCTGTTTCATCGCGACCGGATCGGCCCAGTTGTTAGTGGGGCCCGCATCGTCCTTGTTCCGGGAGCAGATGTAAGTGCGGTCCTCCACGCGTGCCACGTCGCTGGGATGGGAACGGGCCAGGAAGCAGCCCGGGCGGAGTTTTTCATCGAGCTTGGTGAAGGTTCCGCTCTGGACCATGAGGTCGCATAGCGCGTCGTACTCCTGTTGCGAGCCGTCGCACCAGTGGACTGCGGCAGGTTGGCAGAGTTGGACGGCATTCTCAACCCAGGCGATGAGTTCGGGGTGGCTGGTGGGGGCGGCTGACATGTTGTGGTTGTTGTTTTATGGATGTTGGTGTTGCAGGGCGCATGGCCCGATGGATTGCCTCGGACCGCCGATGCCGTCTTGCCAGGGTTGATTTCCCGGCAAGCTGAACATTTCATGGGTGCGACTGCATGCGACGCGCGGACTATCGACCAGTCCCCAGCAATTAGACAATTACGAAATTTTGATTGTATTCTTAGTTTAAACCTCATACGCTCCGCGCATGGAATACCTGAATTTTCATCACTTGCGCTATTTCTGGATGGTTGCCCGGGCAGGCGGGCTGCGCAAGGCGGCGGAGGAGATGCACGTGTCGCAACCCACCATTTCGGCGCAGATTGCCGCGTTGGAGGGTGTGCTTGGCGAGAAGCTGTTCCACCGCAGTTCACGCGGTTTGATGCTCACGGAGACGGGGCACTTGGCGTTCAGTTACGCCGAGGAGATTTTTGCGCTGGGCGAGGATTTCATGCACTCGGTCAAGCAACGGCCGACAGCCCGTCCGCTGCGAGTCAACATTGGCATCTCCAATATTCTGCCAAAGCTGGTGAGCCATGAAATCATCAAGCCTGTTTTCAGCCTGAGCCAGCCGGTTCAGGTGGTGTGCCAGGAAAACAAGACATCAGACCTGCTCGCCCAATTAGGGGTATACCGCCTCGACATCGTGCTGGCCGACGAACCGGCGCCGAGTTCCCTGGCGATGAAGACGTTCAATCATTTGTTAGGAGAAAGCGGTGTGGTTTTTTGTGCGGAGCGCAAGCTGGCGATGAAGTTGCGGCGGCAGTTCCCGCGTTCTCTGCACGACGCGCCCATGTTGCTGCCCACGGTTGGCACCGCGCTGCGCAGAACTCTGGAGAAGTGGTTTCAGGAACTCGGCATCCACCCCCGCGTGGTGGCTGAATACGACGATGCGGCGCTCATGAAGGTGGCGGCGTCCGACGGGCTCGGTTGCTTCCCTTTGCCGCAGGTGGCAGTGAAGGAAGCGGCCACACGCTACGGGTTCCAGATCATCGGACAGGCCAAAGGTTGTGCCGTGCAATTCTATGCCATCAGCGCCGAACGCAAGCTAACCCACCCGGCGCTGGTGGCGATTACTTCCAATGCGCGCGACCACCTTTTCAGCAAGCGTCGACAGCGCTCGCATGAGGCATCCCCTTAGTTGACGCGCATGCCTTGGAGTGGAAGAGGCGGCGGGCTTTTTGTTAGAAGTTATGGGGGATCATGGAGTGATCGAGGGCCGGTGGCCGCGGTCCAAGCCTCGCGCAGGGCATGGGTGATTTTTCCCGGCGGGAATGTCCGCTCCTCGAAGCGCGAGACTTCCGTCAGGCCGCGGATCGATGACGTGAGAAACAATGCGTCGGCGGCATGCAGGTCGCTGGTTGTCAGATCGCATGCCTGATAGGGGATGCGCAATTGTTCCGCCAGTTCGAGCACGACTTCGCGGGTGATTCCCGGCAGGCAACCGGAGGTCGGCGAGGGGGTGAGAAGTCCGCCGTTTCTCACGATGAAAATGTTGGAGGTGGCGGCCTCGCAAAGACGGCCCGCAGTGTTGAGGAACACGGTTTCCTCGAAGCCAAGGCGCGCCGCGTGCTCAAGGGCGAGGAGATTTTCCGCATACGACGCACACTTCAATCCCGCTAACGGAGAACGCTCGTTTCTCACCCATGGCGAAAGGTTCGCGGATGTCGTGGGGGAGGAGACCGCCAGCGGCGTCACAGTCATCCAGATCCGGAGGTCCGCGCCTAACGTGAGATCGTCTAACGGCCCGCTGCCGCCAGTGATGGCGAGGCGGATTTTCGCCCGGCCGGTGGTGAGATCGTTGCGGTAAAGCAAATGCACCATGATGTCCGGCAGATTCGGCAGATCCGGCATCCAGCCGAGACGTTCGCAACCGCCGCGCAGGCGTGCCAGGTGGCGCTCGGCAAAGACCGGCACCCCGTCCACGGCCAGCAGGGTTTCAAACAAACCCAATCCCAGTGTCAGCCCGCGATCGGTTGGGGATGCCGTGAAATCGCGGGCTTCCACCCATTGGCCGTTGCACCAGAGTTGTTGCATGCGCGGCGACTTCCGAAATATCGCTTGATTAACGCACACGTCGTATTACTCGACCTTGCCGGTGGCAGCCCACTCGGTTCCGCGTTGGATGAGTTTCGCGACGGCGGGAGTTTTGATAGCCTTGCCGTCGTGGCCAAACGTTTCATGGAAGACGCGTCCCTTGCCGCATTCCAGCGTGAACGCGAGCGGTTCCTCGGCCTTGCTCCAATCCGACTTGGCGGTCACCAAAGCGTGAATGGGTGTGTCACCTAACAGTTTGCCGTAGAGTTCATCGTCGGTTTCAAAGTCCTCCAAACCCTTGGTGATCGGATGCTCCTTGTCGGCGATTTGCGCTTTGAAAATACTGCGCGGGCCGTGACCGGACTTGCCCATCACCCAATAGCGGCCGCAGAGTTTCTGATAGTCGCCCCACTCCTTGAACGACGCGCTGGTGAGGTGCGAAATACAAATCCCTTTGCCGCTCTTGACATGATCTAGCAGGTTTTGTTTGGCGGTGTCGGTGAGGGTGGGACTCTTGGCGTTGTAATAGTGCAGAAACACCACATCGTAGGATTTGAGAACAGTGGCCGCTTCGAAGATCCCCGGATCCTCGCACACCCTGACGTCGAACTTGCCGGTGGCCAGCAGGGTTTCGCGGATGGCTTGTGAGACTTCAAACCACGGATGCGCACCGACATCGTCGCCGGTAACTAACAGCACCTTGATCTTCTGCGGGGCTGCGGCAGCCGGACTTGCCGGTGCCATGGATAACAGGGACAGCCCGATGAGGGGCATGAGGGAGATGCGTAGGGAGGTTCTGCGGTTCATGGTGGTTGGGGCTTGAGTATGGTTGTTTCGGGGTGGCATGTCAACAGAAGCGCGTTCCGGTGTCGGCGCTGGTTCAAAACTAGATTTTTTGCCGGAGCAAAACTAGACAGATTTCAACGTGAAATGGCCCAAAATCGGGGGCCATGTTAACTTTGGTGAATGATCGAGAACCCAGAGCTTGCGAAACGGGTGGAAAAGCAC
>CAISTY010000139.1 GCA_903888515.1 Akkermansiaceae bacterium
CGCAAGGAACAAATCAGCGTGCGCATCAAAGATGGTCCGGAAAACTAACAAAACCACCCGACTCTCGAAAATCCGAGAAATTGGAGGAACTGAACTTGCTCTCCCCTTCGTCGAATTCGAGGTCGTTTAGTGAGGTCTGGAGTTACCTTCCTAAAGATGCCATAATTTGGATTTGTTTTTGATTCTTGGCACTGTGATTGCTTATGGTTTCCCAGAGCATTATCACCCACGACTATGAAGAGCCTGAAGAAACTATCGTTTGTGCTTCCCTTTTTGGGTGCCACATTCATCGCGCAAGCCATCCCCTCAACCGTCGAGTTCAGCCCAGCGGGTATCGGAACGAGTCCTTCGGGCACGATGGATGGCTACTACGCCTACAGCTGGGGTGTCAACTGGAGCGTGCCGACCGGTTACTCGATCACCGATGCAACCCTGACCTATAGCAACATCAAGCTTACCGGCTTTGGCAAAAACAAACCCGGAATACTTTGGAGCAATTTGCTCGATACCAGCAGCGGCAGCGAAACGACCGGCGTCAAAAAATACCCTGATTGGGATGCCGGGACTAATTATTGGGGAACCACAGGTTTCCTCGGCAAGCAATTATTCCCCACCTTGAATGTCAACCAGACCTTTGGTTATGCTTTGGATGTGGCCATGCTCACCAGCTATGCGGCTGATGGCCATTTCGCAATCGGAATCGATCCTGACTGTCATTACAAAGACACCTCGATCAAGCTCAAAATCACCTACAATACCCCCACGCCAACGGGCCACGGGGTTCCCGATGGCGGCTCCACGGCATTACTTCTCGCTATGGTCCTACCCTTCGTTCGCCTGTTCCGTCGCTCGAAGTAAAATCCCTCCGCCCCGGAATTCCGGAATATCGATAAGCCGCCCACACAGGCGGCTTATTCGCGCACAGGCAACTCCGCTTGCCCCTGTGACCATCCGATCCTTTGCGCTTGCCTGAAGGGCTTTTTCGGCCACTTCCTTGCGCGTGCAACTGCCCGTCTTTGAAATCGCCGCTAAACTCCGCGCCGCCGTGACCGCAGCCGATCATTCCCGCGTGCTGCTCAAAGCCCCCACCGGCTCGGGCATCCACATCGCCGCCACCCCTCTCGGGCGCAAAAATAGGCAGCCGTTTCAGACCTGAAAAAGAATCCTTCGACCAAGACTTCGGCATGTTGACAAAAATGTATCCACAATTGTAAAGTAATGCCATGCCAGCCACCGTCCGCATTTCAAAAACAGGCCGCAGTCTGCTTGCGCAACTTGCACGCGAGGCCGACACCAGCATGACCGTCGTTCTTGATGCTGCATTGGAGACTTACCGTCGTCACTGCTTCCTTGCCAAGGCCGCAGCGGCCTATGACACGCTTTCCTCAGACTCCGCCGCGGACGCCGACTATCGGCGAGAACTCACTGAACTCGACGGTACCAGCGCCGACGGACTCCTCCCCTACGCTCCCTGATTCATGCCCACCGGACCCGCTCCCGCACGTGGCGATATCTGGCTCGCCGATCTGAATCCCGTCCGCAGTCATGAGCAGGCCGGACGCAGGCCCGTGCTGGTCGTTTCCGTGGACCCCTTCAATCAAAGCCGCGCCGATCTCGTGGTGGTGATCCCCATCACCTCCACACTGCGTAACATCCCCTTCCACGTCGTCATCCAGCCACCCGAAGGCGGTCTCACCCATCCCTCCGCGCTCCTCTGCGAAGCCGTCCGTTCCATCAGCAAAGACCGCCTCATCGACCGCTGGGGCAGCGTTCCGCTCCCCATCATGACCGAGGTCGAGGATCGATTGCGCGTATTGATGGGATTGTAGTGCACGTCAGGAACCGACGACTTCTTTACTTGCCCGTGCCACTGCCCGTCCATGAAATCGCCGCCGATCTCCGCGCCGCCGTGATCGCGGGTGATCGTTCCCGCGTGCTGCTCAAGGCACCGACGGGCTCGGGCAAATCCACGGCGGTGCCCGCCATGTTGCTGGACGCCGGCCGTCACCGTCATTTGCTTGCCCTGTGGGCTTGAATGTTAGCAAATCGCCCTGTCATCCATGTCATTCCTTCTCGAAGAACTTCCTTACCAGAAAAAGGCCATTGATGCCGTCGTCGGCATTTTCGACGGCCAACAGCGAAATTTCTTCCACAATCCCTTCCAAGGCGACGTCCAGCCCAACATTCTCACCCTCCCCATCCAGGATATCACGGCCAATAAACGTGGCGTCATCGCCACCAACGGCCTGACCGAAGGCGAGGCCCATCTCAGCAACGAGCCGGACTATTGCATCGAGATGGAGACAGGCACGGGAAAAACCCTCGTCTACCTCCGCACCATTTATGAACTTTGCGAGGCCTACGGCTTCACGAAATTCATCATCATTGTGCCCTCCGTGCCGATTCGCGAGGGAGTGCTGGACACCATCGCATCCTTCGGCCCCCAGCTACACCGCGTTTACGGCCCGCGCCTCCACGCCTTCGAATACGACAGCAAAAAGCTCACGGAGGTCAAACGCTTCATCAGCGGGACCGACCTCCAAGTCATGGTGATGACCACCCAGTCGTTCAACTCCGACGACAATATCATCAACCAATCCGGCCGCGACGATTCACCCGACGGCTTGTCCTACTGGCAGGCGCTCTCGCAGGTCCGGCCCATCCTGATCATGGACGAACCGCAGGAGGGTATGGATACCGCCAACATCACGCCGCGTATCGAAGCGCTCAATTCGTTCGCCCGCCTCCGCTACTCGGCCACCCACAAGCTCACGCGCAATCTCCTCTATCGGCTTTCCCCCTTCGAGGCCTACAACGAGCACCTCGTCAAAAAAATCGAAGTTCTCTCCGTCGCCGAGAAAAACGACGAAGCCACGCTCAAACTTGAATTGCTAGAAATCCAAACCGGCAAGGGTGATCCGAAAGCCAAACTCATGGCCTGGTGCAAGACCGCCGCCGGTTTCAAATACAAGGAAACCCGGTGGCTGGATGCCGGCAAGAACCGCAGCCTCGAAGTGGCCACTGGCAATGTGTCCTACCGCAGCTATAACATCGAACACATCCGCGCCAAGGGTTTGCGCGGCGGCGGTGAACTCGTGAAATTCGGCAATGGCGTCGAACTCACGCGCCGTGCCAGCACCGGCGACTTCGCTGGCATCTTCCGTCAGCAACTCTACTGGCTCTGCTTCCGCCACTTCCAAAAAACCGAACGCCTCCGCCCGCTTGGCATCAAGCCCCTATCGCTGCTCTTCATCGACCGGGTTGCCAGTTATACCCAGCGGGACGGCTTGATCCGCACGCTATTCCACGAGGAGTTTCCCAAAGCCTATCGCGATCACTATGCAAAGGACGCGCCGCCCGGGCTCGTGGATGAAGTCCAGAGTTATTACTTCGCCAAGTCCGGCAGCGGGGAATTCACCGACAACGAAAACTCGATGGCGAAGCAGAAGGAAATCTACGATGAAATCCTTCGCGACAAGGAGGCCCTGCTGTCCTTCAGCAATCCACGCCAGTTCATCTTCTCCCACTCGGCTCTCGGCGTCGGCTGGGATAACCCCAACGTCTTCAATATCGCAACCCTCAATCAGACATTTTCGGATATCAAGAAACGCCAGGAAATCGGCCGCGGCCTGCGCATCTGCCGCAATCAGGATGGCAAGCGCGTTTACGATCTTGAGAACGTGACCGAGGGCGAGGAAATCAATCAACTCACCGTCATTCCTAACGAAACCTACGAGACTTTCGTCACTCAATACCAGTCCGAAATCGGCGCGTCTATCAAGCCCCGCCACACCCACAAGGGAAAACCCCAGGGAGAGAACATCGTGCGCCTCTGCGATGCACAGTTCCATAGTGAGCGCTTCCGCCGGTTTTGGAAACGCCTCGGCCAGCGCACCGACTACACCGTGCGCTTCGATGAAGACGATCTGGTCAGCACCTGCGTCACCGCACTCAATGCCATCGAGGTGCCTCACTACGAGGCGGAGATCGTCGCCATGCGCATCGATGAATTCACCGCCACCGGCGAGCGCGCCGTCTGGCTCGGTACCGATACCCAGAAATTGGAAGCCAGTTTCACGCCGATGGATCTCATTGAGGAACTCTCCGAGAACACCCAGTTGGCATACCCCACCCTGATCAAAATACTCGCCGCCGTCACGAACCGCGACCAACTCGTCCGCAACCCGCCGCGCTACCTGCACGAGGCTTGCCGGAACATCATTCGCATCAAGATCGATGAAATGGTCCGCACCATCGACTACCAACCGACCGGTGAGATGTTTGGCTTCGATCTGTTCAAGGACGTGATCCCCACCTACCGCCAGATCGTGCCCACACCTAACAGCGGTGTCTATGACCACGCCATCATCGACTCCAATTCCATGTATGAAGAGTATTTCGCCAAACAGGCGGACAACGACCCGCGCGTGGTCTGTGTGCTGAAACTGCCTGACTGGTATAAAATCCCCACACCTAACGGAAACTACACACCGGACTTCGGGCTCGTCGTCCGGCACAAGGCGCTCCGCGACGACCACGAAGTCGAGATTCACCTCGTGGTTGAGACAAAATCCACCAATCTGCTGGCGGAACTCGATCCCGATGAGCAGGTGAAAATCCGCTGCGCCATCCGCCATTTCGAGGCCCTCGGTGTCGGCATCAACCAACCGCTCCTGTTTCGCGCACCGGTGGACCGCCTGTCCAGCGTAGTCAACGATGAACCCGAATCTCACACGGAAGAACCTGCCAATATGGGCTTCTATGCCCCGAAGACCAACCTCGCCGAAACCCTCAGCCAGGCGCTCACTGCCGAGTGAAATTTCCCATAATCATGCCAATTTTGTCGAAAATCTTTGCAAATCGGCAAAATTCTGCCACTTTTAACTCGAAATGATCCTCCGTTACACCGCTGAGAACTTCTATTCGTTCAAGGATGAAGTCGTGATCGACTTCACGGTCGGGGCTCAGGCGCGCTCCCGGGCGGGTTTGGTGGATACCGATCAAGGCAACCGTGTGAATGTCGTGCTAGGCGTTCTCGGCGCGAATGCATCGGGCAAAACCAACCTTCTCAAACCTCTTAGTTTTCTATCCTGGTTC
>CAISTY010000140.1 GCA_903888515.1 Akkermansiaceae bacterium
CCCCGGTCCTTCCCACCCGGATATACGCACCCGACGAAAAGAAATCCTTGTCAAATCAACGCCTTATGCACATCCTTCCGTCGTCAACCCTCCCGGATATCACTTCCGGAGGGGCTACGAATAAACACTGTTCTTCAAGAAATGAAAGCCATCTGCACCGCCCTTCTGAATATGGCTGCGTTCGTTGAGTCTGCTGATGATTCGATCATCGATCTTGATTCTGCGGTGAAGGCGCTAGAGCAGTTGGTCTATGACCTGAACACTGGAGACTCCGGTGAGCGGGAATACCTCAAAGGAATCATGCGACAGGAGATTGGAAGCATGGGTGAGCGCACACCAAATGATCAGGCCAAGGTGGAATTCTACCTCAATCTAATGGAGCAACTAGACTGATCACAGCGATGCCGACAACGAAAAGAAAAAGACCGGAGAACAAGCCGGCTCATCCAACGGCGGGCAACGTCCTTCTTTGAATTCGGGCTTCCATCCCCGCCGTGGATGGCCTATACGTTAGGCAGAGAATCATGGCAGAAAATATTCACTTGCGCGTCTCCTTGGACGCGCTATACCTCGGGCATGAAGCTAAAGGCAATCCTTCACGAAGCAGAAGAGGGTGGCTACTGGGCCGAGGTGCCAGCGATGCCCGGTTGCGTTACGCAGGGCGAGACTCGGGAAGAACTGGAAGCGAATTTGCGGGAGGCGATCAGTGCCTGGCTGGCCGCAGGCGAGGGGGAATTTGAGGCAGCAACCGGGCTGCAGATTTTGGAGCTTGCCGTATGAAGGCCGTTACCGGCAAGCGTATGGCGAGGTTGGCTGAACAGAAAGGATGGATGCTGGCGCGGATTAATGGCAGTCATCATGTTTTCACCAAGGAAGGTCGGATGGAACGCGTGGTGATTCCAATTCACGGCAATCGGCCCTTGAAGATCGGATTGCAGCGATCATTGATGAGGATCATCCCGGTGGTTGAAGATGAACTCTGACAAATGCCCAACAATTCATGTCACGCAACCCGCAATCGCCATGCGATTGCTCCTCAACATCCAGGCTTGGCGCGGGTGTGTGCATAGAGGCGTTAAAAAGGATCGATTTCTTGACGGCAAAGGACGCTGCGGCCTTGCGCGATCTCATTGTCCTGCTTGACGCCACACCTTGATTCGGGGCGCAAGGGGCGGGTCTGCTGGGACTGCTCTGGCTCTATGACGACGAATGACACGATGAATGAAAGCGTGGGATTTCCCTTGGCAGGGCGGGCATTTTCGACCGTAGTTTCTCCCGCCCATGCCAACCGAAGCGATTCTCTCCACCGTCCGGCAGTATCTCGGCGTAGATCCGACCGTGCCCATCACACTGGAGCCCATCAAGCGGGGAGCCTCGGGCCGCACGATCATGCGGGTGAAATCCCCGGTTCACGAGCCGTTCATCGGCATTTATTGGACCGAAGAGCGGGAGGACAACAACCAGTTCATTCCCGTCGCGCATTTCCTCAAGCAGGCGAAACTGCGGGTGCCGGCGATTCTGCACGAGCGGGCGCGTTACCGCGTGGTGCTGGTGGAGGATCTGGGCGATGTCTCGCTGCTCACGTTGAAAAGCCGCCCGTTCGATGAGCGTTTGCCGTTTTACCGCTCGGCCTTCAAACAGATAGATCGTTTGTTTTACGCGAAAACGCCCAAGGATTTCCACCTCATGCCGCCCTTCGACGCGGATCTCTACCGCTGGGAGCAAGGGTATTTTTACGAATATCTGGTGGAAGACCACCTCGGATTGGATGCCTCCGCCTTGCGGAAAAACCCGGTCATGAACGAACTCGCCGAACACCTCGGCACGAGTGCCCGCCACCTCGTGCACCGCGATTTTCAATCGCAAAACCTGTTAGTGAAGGACGATGAGGTCTGGTTGATCGACTTTCAAGGCCTGCGTCGCGGGCGGCAGGAATACGATCTCGCCTCGTTGATATTCGATCCCTACATGGATCACAGCAGTGCGGAGCGCGAGGCCTTGCTGGGGCTGTGGGAGGAAACCGCCGACGAACGACCGGAGCCCACCCTGTTTCATCAGTGTGCCGCGCAACGCCTGATGCAGGCCATGGGCGCCTATGGCAGCATCCTGCAAAACCGCGCCGATGAATGGTATCGCCCGCACATTGCCACCGCCGCCCGCCTGTTAGGCGAAGTCACGGCAGGCACACCCTTGGAAACCCCGCTCGCGCCGGTGCTCGCGGCGATCCGCTGAATTTTTCCCCGTGACCGGCACATTCCATCGTCGGCTGTGGGTTCTGCTAGGTGGGGTGGCCACCGCCTGCGGCTGCTGGATGTGGCAGCCCGGCACCGCAATCGATCGCCTCGCCTTCACCACCGTGGTCCGGGGATTTGCCAATCCACCGTTTTTTCTATCAGGCAACGGCAGTCACGCCAGCCCGTGGAATCTCCAGACCTTCGCCGCGAAAAACCGCGCGGAAAGCCGCCAGACGCCGGTGATTGTCACGCTCGGCGATGATGCTGAAGGATTTTTCCAAAGTTCCCCCCCCTCACCCATCGACCTTGCGGTTATTCTCACCAACTTCCAACGACTCGGTGCCAAAAAGGCCGCCACCGCCGTGGTGTTGGCGTGGGATTCTGCGGACCCGATCGGTCTGTTGGCCTTGGACAAGGCGCTCAATCGGTTCGACTCGCTGGTGATGGCCGCGCCGCTGTCGCGCGGGGCCGTGCCCGAGCCGATGCCAGCCGCTTTCCGGACGACCTCCGTCCCGCTGGAATCCGTTCATGGTGACATCGCGTCGCTGCCCGTCGTGAACCGTGTTCCGCTCAGCGGCATCATCCTCGGCAAGGACCGCATTGCGGCAGGATTCCAAGTGATCGAATCCGAACCCATCACCCGGTTTGTTCCTTTGTTGGCCCGCTGGGAGGATCGCGTGGTGTTTGCATTCCCGTTGCTCGTCGTCCTCCAACGGCTCGACCTGCCGCTCGCCGGTGTGGAAATCCGCTTGGGCGAATACCTCAAACTCGGCCCTGACGGACCGACCGTGCCCGTGGATCGCTACGGTCGCCTCGCCGTGCCGCTGAAATCGTTGGCTCCGTATGCGGAGATCCCCGCCGCATCGTTGATCGATGGCGACGACGGGCTTTTCCCGCAACAAGCGCCGCAACCCGTCGTGCTCCGCGACGACCGCAGCGCCGCCGAACCCGCCACCCACGCGTTCTCGAAACAACTTCCGGCACTCATCGCCGCACTCGCCTCCGATACCGGCCTCACCTCGGCCCGCGATTACCCGCGTCTGCAAACCACGTGGGAAATTTTCCTGCTAGTGCTGGTCGCGCTGGTGCTTGCCGCGCTTTGCGGATTGCCCGCTTTCACCCGCAACATCGGGTTTCTGGCACTCGCCACGGCGTGCCTGACCGCCCAATGCCTCGCGGCCGGCACCGCGCATCTCTGGTTGCCCGGCCTGCCCGCGCTCGCCGCCATTGCCTGCGCAGCGGTGCTGTCCGCAATCATCACGCGCACCCCTGCCCCGTGATCTGCATTGGCAAGTGGGACACGGACGGCTAGCCCGATACTGTTTACTTGGCACCTAACACGCCGGATGAGCCAGAATAAACTTGTGCGAATCGCGCCGAACAATCGTTGGTTAGAGTAACAGGGTTCTGAAGTTGGTTTCAGCAGTGATCGTTGTCCTTGCGCACAACCGATCCAGCGGGCCCACCACACCCAGGCCATTCGCCCCTGTCGCCACGTGCAGGTAAATCTCCGTCGTCGAAATATCCTCGTGACCAAGCAGCTCTTGGATTGTCCTCAATTCCGTGCCAAGGCCCCCGGAAGCCACTCCCCCGGACGTCCTTCCTCCCGGTCGCCCCGCCAGACTTCTCGTGCCCGCTCCACCTGTTTCGCCACCTCCTCCCGCAGGCTAGGCGCAGTCCTCCTCATCCACCACCGACGTCAGAAACCGCGTCGCTGTCTCGACCCGCATGGCCTCCCGCTCCCCGATCACCATCTTGGTCGCGGAGCGACCGCATGATGGTAGCCGTGGGTTTCAACCCACGGTACCAAGGGTGATATGAATGATGCGTCGCGTCGCGACGCTTGATGTGGGCGAGGACCAAAGGGCAACGTGGTTTCAGGCGTCGC
>CAISTY010000141.1 GCA_903888515.1 Akkermansiaceae bacterium
GATCTCGACCCGAAGCGATACGTTTGGAAGGCCGAAGGGCAGGAAATCCTCAGAAAAATCCAACGGGCTAAGGACGCCCTCGCCAAGACCAGCGGCAAGAATTAATTATGAATAGCTATTTAACGTCCGGCACACTAGTTCGGATCGAGGCTGCCGACTCGGTCGATAATTCCCGATTCTACTGGAAGCACACGGAGTTCAACGTTTTCTCGTATAATGAGAAGACGGAAGCTTACGAGCGTGTCACCAAGTTCGACGTCGAAGGTCACCCGCTCCAACTCTTCATCAATGACGCTGGGACGCACATAGTCACGATCGACCAGCAATTTGGCGTAGGCTACGGTCAGATTGCAGCGATCTACGACTTCAAAGGCAAGCGTCTGGCTCAGTGGACACTCGAGGATCTATTCAAGGTTGAAGATTTATTCGATCCGCGAAAGCTTCCAGCTTTCAGGCGAACAACTTCATCAATTAACTGGAGTGGAGACGCAGGTTGGAACCACAACCAAAAGACAATTTGGATATCGGCTCCGACTAAGTTTGTATCGCACAAAGATGGGTCTTACACCGTCACTCATCCCGCCGACATGGATTCATACGAAATCGACCTTGAGAGGCTCCAAATGAGCCGCATTCCTCCGAAAAAAAAGACAGCAGAACAAGCGGGCGCTGACCAACCGGCTACCAAGCCCGCAGACAAGAGTTCCGCGAAAGATCAACCCTCAACCCCCACGTCGAAGACTGGCCCCCGGTAGCCGGTGGCAGGCCCAAAACATTGTGCAAGAAATGAAGCCAGAAAACACCAGTAGGCAGATTCAGTATCTAGCGTCAGTCCTGGCGTTGGTGAGCAGTTATTATGCGCTCCGTGCTTCACTCCAACTTCCCAAACTTCACCATCTGCTTCGGGATATTGATGGAGCGGAGCAGCCATTATCTCTCGGCATGCTGATCTTGGGACATTCCAATTGGTTTCTGGCATTGGTCGTTGTGACTTCGATTGCGACACTGTTGTCCGTATGGACGACGTTCAAGCATCATGAACTGATTTATCCGATCGGCATTGGTCTCCAGTTTTTTCTCGCTGAGAGAGCCGTCGCAAGCGTGTTGGACCCCGTTGTCCGAATGATGTCCATTATGGGAAGCCAGTGAATGAAGAATGGCAGAACAAATCGTGGCGCACCAACCGGGCATAAGCTCATCAATCTCACTTCAACATCCCTTCAACCGCGCCGGTGGGCGCACATCTAACGTTCGCCCCAGAATATTCCCCAAAAATTCCCTTGCTGTGTGTCGCGCCTGTGACACAATCCTCGCATGAGCCACTCCGCTGTCATCCACGCAAGAATTGATTCTTCCACCAAGGAGGCCACTGAGCGGATTTTGAATTCACTCGGACTCACGCCGACCGAGGCCATCCGGCTTTTCTACCGTCAGATTGCCATGAGAGGGGAATTCCCCCTAGAGTTGAGGGTTCCAAACAGTCTCACGGCGGCTACTCTTTCCAAGGCGGATCGCGGCGAGGATCTGGAACGGTTTGCCTCCGTAGATGATCTTTACGCCTCCTGGGATTCATGAGAGTCACCCAAACAACGCAGTTCAGGAAGGATCTCAAGGTGCGAAAGAAGAGGGGCAAAGAGCTCCAGAAAGTGAAGGATTTGATCGCACTCTTGTTGTCAGAGGAACCCCTTCCTGTGAGGAACCGGGATCACGCGCTTACAGGCAATTGGTCCGGATGGCGGGACTGTCATTTGGAGCCGGACTGGTTGCTAATCTACAAGAGATCTTCGGATGAACTCACTTTGGGCCGGACTGGAACCCATTCCGATCTATTTTGAACCACCAGACATCGACCAAGGCGAACAAGAAGCCGCATCTGACGGGCGATGACATTCCAGTTTCGAATTCACAGCTCAGTATTAGTCGCCCGCAGATGGGCTAAATCGGGGTTGGTGGCGGGGGGGGGGGAACTAACACTGGCTGCCAGTGTTGCCCGCCGTCCCGCTTTCCCAAGGAAATTCCTCGGGAAATTCCGAATCACGACCCGCCCCAAAGCGGCGGTGGCCCGCCGCAGTCCCAAAGGGTTACGTCGGTTGTTCGCCGCGGGCCATGACCATTTTGCCGGTGCGGACGGTTTCGATGATATTGAACTGGGAGAACATGGTGATGGCGGCATCGATCTTCGGGCTGTCGCCGTTGAGCATGACGATCATGGAGGTGGGTGTTAGATCGACGGTTTTGCCCGAGAAGTGTTCGGCGATCTGCAGGGCCATTGAACGCTCGGATGGCGAACACTGGATTTTGACCAGGACCATTTCCTTGGTTACGGAGTTTTCAGAAGTGTGCTCGAAGCAATGGATCACATCGATGAGTTTGGCCACCTGCATGATGATCTGGTTCAAGCCTTGAGGATCGCCGGAAACCCCGATGGTCATGCGGGAGAAATTCGGGTTGCGTCCTTCGGATACAATGAGCGAGTCGATGTTGAAGCCACGGCGTGAGAAGACCTGGCAGATGCGCATCAGCACACCGGGTTCGTTGTTGACGAGGACCGAGAGGGTGTGTGCGGGTCCGGAAGCGATGGGCGGTGTGGTGATGGGGGTTTCAGTGGTCACGATGGTGTGGGACATGGTGTTGGCAATGCTGAATCTTGAATTTCAAATCCTGAATTCCAATGGGAGAGGATGGCGATATTTCAGGTGGACCCTGTGGGTTTGGCCATTTTTTTGCGCGGGGCTTCGGTGATCATGTCCTCGAGGACAGCCCCGGCGGGGATCATCGGAAAGACATTGTCGGTCTTGACACACTCGGCGTGAATGAGAAACGGCCCGTCATGGTAGGCCAGGGCTTTTTTCAACATGCGCGTCACGTCCGCCGGGCGCTTGATATGCACCGAGGGAATCCCATAGGCGGCGGCCAGCATGCAGAAGTCCGGGTTTCCTATCAGATCCACGCCGGACGTCCGGTCGTCGTAAAACAACTCCTGCCACTGGCGGACCATGCCCAGATAGTGGTTGTTGAGAACCACGATTTTGATAGGCAGCTTGTGCAGTGCCGCCGTGGCCAACTCGAACTGGGTCATCTGGAATCCGCCGTCGCCGGAAAACGATATCACCAAGCTGTCAGGGCATGCGAACTGCGCGCCGATGGCTGCGGGAAACCCGAATCCCATGGTACCCGCGCCGCCCGATGACAGCCAATGATGGGGTTGATCATTCTTGAAGAACTGTGCCGACCACATCTGGTGCTGGCCGACGTCCGTGGCGACGATCGCCTTGCCGCCGGTGAGCTGATAGAATTCGTCGATCACCTGCTGCATGCGCAGCCCGCCCTGCTTCTTGTAGGTGAGCGGGTATTTCTTTTTGTATCCATCGAGTTTGGCGAGCCACTCGGTGGTTTCCAGCGGGTGGATGTGCGCATTGATCGCGGTGAGGGCCGCCTTGGCGTCGCCGACGATCCGGATGTCGGGCACGATCATCTTATCCATTTCCGCAGGGTCGATATCGATATGGATGATGGCGGCACCCTTGCAGAATTTCGCGGGTTGGCCGATGATGCGGTCATCGAAGCGCGAGCCGATGTTGATCAACACATCGCATTCGACGACCGCCTTGTTGGCATAGGCGGTGCCATGCATGCCGATCATGCCGAGGGCGAGCGGATGGGTTTCCGGGAAGACGCCTTTGCCGAGCAGGGTGGTGGTGACGGGGCACCGGAGGGTTTCCGCGAGATGGAGGAGTTCCTTGTCCGCACGGGCGATCATGCAGCCTTGGCCGGCGAGGATCACCGGGCGCTTGGCTTTGGCAATCAGGTCGGTGGTTTGTTGCACGGCCGTGTCACAAATCCTGAAGGAGCAGGACGGGTCATAGCCCGGCAGATTGAGTTCGGGATTCATGTCGCCGGTGAACGGCCCTTGCGAAATGTTTTTCGGCACATCAATGAGCACGGGCCCGGGACGTCCGGTGGTCGCAATATGATAGGCCTCCCGCACGATGCGCGGCAGGGCGTTGGAATCCCTCACGAGATAGTTGTGCTTCACCACCGGTATGGTGATGCCGAAAATGTCGGCTTCCTGGAACGCGTCCTTGCCAAGCATCCACGTCACTTGTTGGCCGCAGATGACGAGCATCGGCACGGAGTCCATCATGGCGGTCATCAGTCCGGTCACGGTATTGCCGGCGCCGGGACCGGAAGTCACCAGCACGGCGGCGGGCTTGCCGGTGGCCCGGGCATATCCGTCCGCCATGTGGACCGCCCCCTGTTCGTGGCGTGCCAGAATGAATTTCATCCGGGTCTTCACCGTTTCAAGGGCATCAAACATCGGAATGGCCGCCCCTCCCGAGTATCCAAAAATGTATTCAATGCCCAAAGCATCCAAGGTCTTGATGAGTGCCTGTGCGCCGTCCAATTGCTCGTTGATCATAAAAATGCGGGTTGCAGAGGCAAATTGCCACTGATTGCCACCGGCGTCAATCGAAAATTGAATAATTTTTTGCAATTTTCAATATTTCGGCAAAAACCACTGATAAAAACACATGATTTTGAAGCAAATCAACCCTTTAAAGGATTTCATTCGCTGAAACATGGATCCAGGCGCCCTGCTGTCCGGTCGCCGGGAGTCGGTGCATGGGGTGAGCAAAGTCTTCATGGGTCTGCGGTTGCGCTTTGGCCAGGCGCGCTCATCAACTGGGCGCGACCTGCGGCATTATGCCAGTTGAGCCGCTCACAGAGCCGCCGCGCAAGTTCCGCCCGGTTGGGTGCTGGAGGTCGTCGGAGTTCCTCAATGGCCGCAGCCAACCCTTGCTGGCCAAACGGAATGCCGCAGAGTGTTTCGGGAACAGGATCGGTCATGAGCATGGCGCAGGAGGTGCCGCCCGAAGAATGGCCGCGTCCCGCCGCTGTGTTCAGAAAAAATTATGAAAAAATGTGTATGCTCGTCAGGGCGTTGGGCCCCGGGGCGTCTGACAACTTCCGGCGCGTCATCATCAAGCGCCGAAACTACGATGATAGCGGACCTGAAACCCGATTGATTCGGTTCAGCCTAACTGAACCTCACCCCATCGGGGCACGTCGCTGCGCTCCTGTCCAAACCACCTACAAACCTTCGGTGGTTTTCACCCACGTCAGCATCAAGGCGCTCACCGAAGTCCACGCCCGCTGCCATCCCTACGGGCGGATGCCGGTGTCCAACGGAAAACCCGGAGAACCTGAGGAGCAAACCGACATTCTCGCCAACGACAAGGCGCCGGACGAAAAACTTTCCTCTTCCCTCCAAGCCGCCGATCCGCTATCAGCCATTCAAGCGATGACCGACGTCTTGTCAGTACCTGAACCAACACTTGAACCGCCAGAATGCGGTGGCCGGGACCCCGGCGATGGCGACTCCGACCCCGGTTGCGGGTCGCTTCGGCGTCCGACGCGTCCCAGGGCTCCGGGACCCCGGAATACCGGTAA
>CAISTY010000142.1 GCA_903888515.1 Akkermansiaceae bacterium
ATGAACACAGATTCACACGGATAATCAAAGAGTTATGAATGCTTGGCCTCTCACCCGCTGGGTGCGAGTTGGATTCTTCACAAGTCTCTTACAATCAGTGTCCATCCGCGTTTATCCGTGGTTCGTTTTCCTTTTAAGGTTGATGGATACGTGTCGGCACACCCCCAAGGTGAACGATCCATCTGCCATCCCCGGTTGCGATCAGGACATTCCGGCAACTCCAGCCGGTGTGAAAGAGTTGCTTCTAACAGGAGAAAACAGAGGTATATGAAAGTGAGGAGATGACGAGCCCAGCGGTCCTCCGTTCTCTCTGTTTTCTACTGTTCCATTGATTTCGGTTTTCAGGATTAGGATTAGAAGTTCTCGCGCAAAGCCGCAGAGACGCAAAGTATTCAGATTCAAAAATCAGCCCATCCCTTCTCTTCTCTTCCTTTGCGGCTTTGCGCCTTTGCGCGAGTTCTCATTCCATGCCCGGGCATCGGCAGCCGGTGTGGAAGAGTTGCTTCTAACAGGAGGCAACGGAGGTTTTTGAAAGTGAGGAGATGATGAGCCCTGCGGTCCTCCGTTCCCTCTGTTTTCTCCTGTTCCATTCATTTCGGTTTTCAGGGTGATGATCCCGGATGGTGTGACCCCATTGCCACCCGCGCGGCGCTCTTCAAAGTACTCTTCAAAGTGGCTGCGGCGTCCCGCCGCAGACCGTGCCCGGAGCGTCCCGCACCGGGTCTGCTCATGGCACCCCCACCTCGCCGAAGTCCGCCGCGATTTCAAGACGGCGGGTCGTTTCCAACACGGTATGCGTGTGCATCTGGTCATAGATGCCGGATTATGTGGCGTCACTGCAATACATCTCCTCGTCATCAATCTCTATCTACTGCGACTTCCGTTGCTCCATTTTGTCAAGATTTGCACACTGACCCCGATTTCCGGTGGCTACTTGACAATGCGGTTTCCGTTTGCTCTGTGTAGCTCATGTCGCACCGCGCACCATGAAGCTCCCTCCTGATAGCCTCATCGCCAGCACCAAGGTCACCCATTACCTGCTGGTGCCACAACCCAGAGGCGACAAGTCCCGTTTTCTCGCGCTTGCAGGCTACGAATCTTGGATGGCCGACCAGCTCATCCGGGACATTCGCACACAGGTCCTTCCCTGTGATGCGATTGTCGCGGAGCATACCGAGCACGGTCAGTTTTTCGAAATCTCCTGCCCGCTCACCGGCCCGAATGGACGCACGCTTGACATCCGGACGATCTGGATGAAAGAACACTTGTCCCAACAGACGAAATTCATTACCTTGATCCCCGAAAGGAGCCACGAAAATGACCGTTGAACTCTACACCGATGCAGTTCTTACCCGCGACATTCCCGTGCATGGACTCTGCGCCGGAGATGTCGTGAAGGTGGTGGATTTTCACCTCGCCCCCGGCGGCGGCGGCGGTTATTCCATCGAGGTTTTCAACACCCTTGGTGAAACCATCGCCGTCACCTCGGTAAACGCCTCCGACCTCGAACCGCTGCTCGCCGACGAGATCTTCAGCGTCCGCAAATTGTCGATGGCGGTCTGAACCATTGCCAGCCCCCCTCGCCGGCGGGAAAGCGACTATCAAGATTTGCACACTGACTCCGATTTTCGTGCCGGGAACAAAGCCGCCTTCCGGAATCAACCCATCGCCATCACTTCCACCAGCGAGGCTTCGCCTCAGACCCCAGATTCCAGAGACCAGAAACCAGACAGAAAACCTGACCTAACGACCACATCTTTGCCTTTTCAAGGATTCCAGCGCCCGCAGTTTTTTCAGCCTCACTCCGGGCTTGCGTTTCAAATTTTTCCAATCGAGTGCGGCCAAGCTGGCAGCCGCGCGGCAACTCTTCAAAGCGCCTCTTCAAAATGACTCTTCAAAGTGGCTGCGGCGTCCCGCCGCAGACCGTGCCCGGAGCGTCCCGCTCCGGATCTGCGCCGTGTAAGCGCTCGCCGTTAAGCAAAGGCACCACATCCGGCAAAGCCGCCTGTCGGAATCAACCCATCGCCATCACTTCCACCAGCCCCGGCGGCTGCGCTGCCCGGTCCCCATCCGGGATGCGAGCCACCCGCCGAAATTTTCAGACGCGATGTGCGCCAAGGACTCCAACCAAACTAACGGAAAACGGTTCGGCCGCAGCGAAGGCGGCTTTCCTGCCAGGAAGCCATTCGCGCGGCGACTCTTCAAAATGGCAGCGGCGGGAACATCGCATGGCACCTCTGTGAATCGCCGGATCGTGCATCCACCTGTGGCGCGGGCATCCTGCCCGCCGCCTTCCTCGTTAGAACGACCTCTGGTTCTGCAATACCACGCTTCCGTGACCGCCGTTACCTCTCTCTGAGCGGCAGGCTCTACGAGCCAAGAGTGCCTGATCAAATTCAGCTCCGCATGATGTGTTAGATCAGGACGCGTCGCAAGGGCGGCAGGGATTCCGGCGGCACCAGCAGGGTGATGCTGCGGGCCTGCCCCGGAACCCGCCGGATAAAGCCCCGCCGTTCCAGCGTCAGCACCATCGTATGCACGCTCGGCGGCGTGATCCCGAAAAACCGCTGCATGTCCGCCTCCGCTGGTGCGCAAGCGTGCAGGAGATCGTAGAGATGGATATACGCCAGAAACTGTCCTTGGCGCTCGGTGGGTGTCGGGATCATGGGAGATTTGTGTTAGCTGATGTGTGGGACTGTAGCGGCGGTCTGCGACTACTTTTCCCCTGCGGGAAAAGTCGGGGGCCAAAGCGTGGCGGATATTCCACGCATTTCCCATGCGCTATCGACGATCATGGATCGCCGCTACAGAACGGTCCAGAACTGTAGTAACGGTCTGCGACCGTCGCAAGCTTGCCATTGCAGATCCGCAATCGCGGGTGAATCCGTGGCTTGGCCCAATGGAAACCATGTGATGAATCGTCAAGTCAAACGTGATGCATACTGAAAACGCCAACCAAACTAACGGAAAACGGTTCGGCCGCAGCGAAGGCGGCTTTCCTGCCAGGCAACCTTGCGTAGTCCCATTTCCAACCGTGGTAGAAAGGGTCCGGCTCCACGTCGAAAACCGCGTAAATCACCTCCGGGTCAGGACTGCATGGATAGCCTTTTCTTAGAAGTTCCTCGGCAGTAAAAATCCGTGGCCCGCGCTTCTTGATCCGCCAGAGACCGGGCCAGGCTTTGTTGCCGTGACCGTGAAGTAAAAGATGTCTGGCTTCTGTAATGGCTGGCTCCAAACGAATCGACCCACGGCGATGACCTGCGCGGAAGTTGTAGAGACCCGTCCGACGAATCCAGTCGAGTTGTTGTTCACTATCGCACCATCCAACGAGTACCGAATGCTCCGCAGGCGGAACAGGACGCTCGATTCCCAACACGTCTCTCTCCGGCATTGGGCCTTCAACTGTTGCTCCGCCGCCTGTCTCGTCCGCTCGGTAAACGTGGAAGAGGTGGTAACTGCTTTGCTCGCGCGCCGTAGCCCGGTTGCATACATGCCCGATAACCTCATCCACAAATCGCGAAAAGTGTTGCAAGCCGACCGCTTCGCCGTTCGCGCCGGGTTTAAGCGCAAAAGCACCAAGGCCGGGAAGAATTTCGTGAAATCCTTGAAAGCGAGTCGGCCCGTTGAACCCGCCGGGGTAGAGGATATAAGCACCTTCAGACCGACGAATGGCATCGCGGTAGGCGTGCATCTTCAGCAGGTCAACCCGCTTGTAGTTGCCTCGCTTCTGTTCGGCTTTCTCCTGGCTCAGGTCTTCGTCGCCATCTCCGAAAAGCTCCGTGATGTTCTCCACCCGGTATTTTGCATCGAAATGAACGTGAACTGCCAGCTCCTGCGCCTCCGCCTCGTCAAGCTGATAGCCATCCGGCCAAAAGCTCAGAGTGAAGTCGGGACGCATCCGACGGGTCCACGAACCGGGCTCGGTCCGGGAATCACTTGAAGCCGGGACAAAAGGGTTCTGTTGCCAGAGCGCACCGGGCAAAAAATGTAAAAAAAAGACCACGCAACGAAGCTGCATTCTCGTCGGTTTGCGTCAAAGTAATGATTCTATGCCAATCTGTGTAGAAATTTCTCCCTGTGCCAAGTAAACGCTTCCGCTGCGGTTCGTAAATTCTCGGATCTAGCCTCCATAATACGCCTTCCGTGAAACTGAGTGAGCCATTCATTTTCTCCCATAGCGCTGACTGCCGGTGGCACAATTATACGTCGATCTTCACCAACAACGAATAGACCTTGATCAAACGCCCAGTGCAATGTACCCGTTAGCGCAATACCATTTCGAGGTTCGTCCGCTCCTCCATCGCAAAGGCCAATAACATGAGCAGCTTGAACCTCAAAGATAGCCTGGGTTGCCAAGCCTATACCACTTACTGCGCATCGTCGATCATACTGGGAAAGCATGGTTTCCCGGAATGCTGTATCACGTGCGATGGCAGAGCGGGTGATGCTGCGGCGTGGCACTACTACCCGAGTTGGGACAAATGGCTGATAAGACTCAGCAAGCATTTCCTCCCGTGCCGAAACAATTTCTGAATGAGAAATCGGCGGTCTGTCAGCATACAATGCGCCCCAACGCCTCCCTGATGTCAGTGATTCCACTAAAGGATACGTCGCCGGACTCTGCGGGATAAGGATAAGTCGGTAGATTCCCAGGTGGTCAAAGCTACGCTGCATCAAGAGGATGTCATCCTCCCTAGCTTGGTTACGGATTAAACCTAGATTATCTGTGAGTCGGCTCTCCGCACTGCGAGTTGCTCTCCAAGTTTGAAATTGATAGCGAATCAATTCCACTCCAACTCTCGAATCAAGTAAAAACATCTCGGCAACAATGCGTCGATCCATAGTAGGAGCGACGGGAGAGGCCAAACTTTCGTCAAGGTCGGGAAAATATTCGCGAAGCGAAATGGGAATTACGACGCCGCCTTGATGTCCACTAGCTCTACCTGTGTCATTATGCGAAAGCCTTTTAAAAAACGGCGTATCCCACAGTGGGTCATTCAGGAAGTGAAAAAAAGCTGTCCCATTCATTTCGTAATTTCCCGTTTGCTTGTTGTAACAATTTCAAGGGGGTTAAGTCACCTTCTTAGCATTATGCCTCTCCAGACTCGAATTAGTTTTCACTTTGTCGCGCAAAACCAGATCAGGAATTTCTCCAACTGGACGAAGGAGTGTATCACGCACAGCTTGAGCTATTCTTTCCACAACCGGAACAACCACAGAATTTCCGAACTGGCGGTATGCTTGGGTGTCTGAAACAACGAGTTGGTATGAATCAGGATATCCCATCAGTCGCGCACACTCGCGGGGCGTCAACCGGCGGGGATTATTACTCTTTTGAGCGATGAGAATTTCCGAACCGTCCTTGTGATAGCGTGCGCTGAGTGTGCGGGTCGTGTCTTTCTCAGTGACGAGACCAAAGCCAAAACCGTTCCCAGCCTTTTTGTGCTTGGCCGCGTAGTTTTGGAGGTAATTCCAGAGATGGCTAGTTAGGGTGTATTTCAAATCCGGCCTGGATTCCAAGATGCTGCCGAGTTTGGGTCCCTCTTCCGGGAATATCGGAAATTCAAAGTCTCGCCACTCGCGGAATCCGACGAGGAAGATGCGCTCGCGGTGCTGGGGAACGACGCTGCGTGCATCGATAATCTTATGATAGACGGTATAACCCAGGGCTTCGGTAAGCGTCCGGTAAATGATCTCGAACGTCTTTCCCTTGTCATGACTTTTAAGATTTTTCACGTTTTCCAGCACAAAGGCAGCGGGGCGATGATAGTCGATGATTTCGGCGATGGAAAAGAAGAGGTTTCCTTGTTTCACGTCATCGAAGCCATGCAGACGTCCTAAGCTGATTTTCTTGGAGACGCCGGCAATGCTGAAAGGCTGGCAGGGGAATCCGGCGCAAAGAATGTCATGTGCGGGAATATCGGCGACCGCGATGGAATGAATGTCACCGTAGGGGCGCTCGCCGAAATTTGCCTCATAGGTGGCCTGTGAATATTTATCGTAATCGCTGGAAAAGACGCAGCGGGCACCGATTTTTTCGAAGGCGATGCGGAAACCTCCGATGCCGCAGAACAAATCGATGAAACGTGGCGGCGCGGTATGATATACCGCAGGGTCCTCGGACACCGAGTTGTCACGTGCACGCTTGCGAGCAATAGGTGACTTCTTCACCTCTTTTTTGACTTGTTTGGTCACGCGTGGCTTCTTGCTGACAGATTTTTCTTTCATTGATTCGGAAATTCCAGCGGGGCGCGGTTGTGCGTCCTCGCCCATGCGCACACCACAGACGAGCCTAGAATGCGGGCGGCGGCAAGTCTCGAAACCGAAGTGAGGCCGTATTCGGGATTCTCAATCCCACGCGGGTCGTGATTGGAGACAGGGTGCGAGCAACGGGTGACTGGCGCGGAGCCAGACGAGCACATACCGGTGGAGTTCCCATGTGAAGGCACGGAGTTACGCGCCATCGACTTGGCGTGCGGTGCTGAAGCCCTGGCAGGGCGGGCCGCCGACGATCAAATCGACTTCCGAGGTGCCGATCATGGTTTCAAGTTCTAACGGAGTGAACGCAGTTAGATCTTGTTCGAGAACATGTGCGATGTCCTTGAAATTGGCTTGGAAGACCTGGATGGCCAAGCGATTGGAGTCGATGGCGGCGAGGCCTTTGAGGCCGGCGCGCTGGAGGCCGAGGGAAAACCCGCCACAGCCGCAGAACAGGTCGATGAAGGTGAGCGGCGGTTTCATGGCGGCGGGGACTGCGAATTGATTCAAGCGGAAAGCCTGCGAGTTGGGAAGGGGAAAGAGCGGGGGTCATTGGTCATTGGTCATTGGTCATTGGTCATTGGTCATTGGTGAAGAGAAGAAGTCATTGGTCATTGGGGTTTGGTGCGCGGGCGGGTGGACTTTTTGGTGGGATGGGGCGGCATGAGGCTTTCGATGCGTTCGCGGTCAGTCTTGAGGAAGTTGCAGAGTTTTTCCATCGAGGGCAAGACGACGAGGTAGCGGGCAACAAAGAGTTTCTGGTCCAAAGGTTGGATCAGCCGCTTCTGCTTTGCTTGAGAAACCGGTACAGCTTGCCACAGGTCGCATCGTATGACTGCTGCTCGCTTGGCGTGTGAAGGTGTCGGCAATAGAGACCTTCATGAGGGCCGATAGATTCCCATAATTTGTCGGGCAGGCATGTTAGAGCAGGTTAAGTGCGCCCACCCCAGCGCCGGCATCAAGCAAGCGGACCACGCGGGAAAGCGGCCCGAACATCGAGGCCATGAACCCGGCCACAGGCGCGGCGGGGAGGAACTGTCCAAGCACCTCCTGCCAGGTTCCGGGGATTGATGCGATTGCCGCTTGCATGCCTTCAGGCTACCAGCCGGATGACGGGGCGGGGAAGCGCGGATTTCCGCGATGCTTGGACGATACAAAATCCCGCTTCCATGGCTTGTCAGCATCCGCCCGTCGTGGTAAGGTCCCCTCATGAGCACTTTGGGCGACATTGAAAGCGTGGTGACGTCGCTGCCCCCGTCGCAGCAACGGTCGCTATTGGTGTGGCTGCAATCCGTGGTGGCGACAAGTCCGGCGCAGGATCCAAAACCACGGGCCGTTCGTGAGGCGTGGTTGCAAAGGCTGAAGGAGCGCCGGGAACTAGGACGCCCGGGGAAGACCGGCACGCCTTTGCAACAAATCATGGACGATCTGCGCGGCGACTGAGCACCTATGGCGCACTGGGATACATCGGGCCTGATTAAGTTGTTTCTTGCGGAGACGGACGCTCCCACATTTGCGGCACTGGCAGCGGCCGGTGGACCCGTGGTCACTGCCTTCATCGCGCGTCACGAGGCGCGGGCTGTGTTCCTGCGTCGCGAAGGCGAAGGTGCTTTGCCGGTTGGTGAGGCGGACCAACTCTACCAGGACTTGCAATCCGACATTGCCAATGGGGACGTCACCGAATTGCCGCTGAGTCAGGCGCTCGAAATCGAATTCGCCAAGGTGTTGCGGCAGAGCCTTCTGCACACGCCGCCGGTTTTTGTGCGCACGAATGATGCGCTGCATTTGGCGTCCGCAAGGCTGGCCGGAGAGCATGAATTTGTGACGGCAGACGGTCGCCAGCGTGCGGCTGCAATCCATCTGGGATTCACGGTACTGCCATAAACAAGGTAAAGGCGACGAACCTTGTTGACCCCTGCGGGCGGCATATTCATGGACCGAGTTATGGGGCTTCTCTCTCGATAGGTTTCCCGAAGCCGCTCGGAAACCACGAAACGACCGACTCCGAATCCGCCGCGTGGTGGAAGCGGATGATTTGAAGCCATGGAAAACTCCAATTCCTCAAAATCAGCCGCCGAAATCTATGAGTCGGGCATTTGACTCAGATGCATTGCGGCTCCATGACATGTCACGATCCAAGTTGAAGGATCATCGCCGTGCTTTCCGCGTATGCAAACGTGACCTTGTAAGTGCGGAATGGTCCAAAGCTGACGAGCAACCTCTTGCATGGTTTTTTCGACCACCCGGTCGCGCGGGTAGCGAAACTTCCCCTTCCGCGGCATTGCCGTCAAATAGGCGTGGTCGGTGAGTGCCAATATCCTATCTTTGTCCCTAGTTGCAGGTAATTGAGTCTTCCCTGTGACCACTGGCGTCAGGGCGGAATGAGGATTGGGATGAAGCAAGTCCGACCAAACTTCCTCATGGTGACCGTTGAGCGAACCATGATGAGGAATCTTAAAGACGTGATGTTTGAGTGATCCGGAATCTTTTTGTGTATCCACAATCGCCAACCATCCGAAGCTGCGGTCAGAACGGCATTCGAGGTCCCCTCCCAGCAGCATACGCCGAGAACCGACTTCAACCGATAATACCACTGAAGCATGATTCTCTTCAATCATTGGCAGTCGGCGACTAAACGCACCGGGATCCATCTTGCTCAGTCGAGCGATGCAGGCTGCCACGGCTGGGTCAGATGGAGACAGGGAGCGAATTTGAGCAGGAATTCCAGCGTGGCGCTCCCACAGCATCTTGTTTTCTGATGCGGGAATCGGACTACGGTTGCGCTGTTTTGAGATGGCTATCAATTTTGCGATTTCTCCTAGACCTTTGCAATCAAGCTCCGTGTGATTCGCTAGCCACGGGGCTAAAAGCAATCGGAAGTCCTTCACTTGAAAGGCACCCGTAATCGCAAATGCAGCACTTTTCGATGCTTCCACCACTTTGGCTAGGCCGCGGACGTGATCATCGTGCCAGTGTGTAGCTACGATCAAACGAACTGCCTTTGCCGGATCAACACCGAGCCTATCCAAATAGGCGAGAGCGGCCGGGGTGTTGCTGTTGAGATCAATGCAAGAATCCACTATCATCCAGTCTCCTTGGCCGAGGTGCACGACAATGCACTCACCAAAACCAGGACCAAGTAGCGACACTTCGATCTCGTCAGATGCCGGTGCTTGAAGTTGAGGTGCTGAACCATTCATCGAGACTCTTGGTTGCCGCTGAAACTTCAGCCTCCCTAGGTGCTGGTTGGCGTCGGAGGTAAATCATGGAACAACGTTTTTGACCTCCATTCGACCGCTCCCGGCTGATGCACCAGACCACCGGCATTCCTTCAGCCAGAATTTCCTTGTCGCTATCTACCAGTTCGTCCAGATCAAACTCAGCTTCAAGTGCCTCGCTTCCGTTTTCATCCTCTACAAATCGGACGATAAAACCGCCCTTCAGAACTTTCGCAACGAAACCGTCCCACTTCTTGAGGAGAACAACCTCATCCTGTCTGGAGCTAGGCTTACTTATCTTTGGCCCTACCGTTCTGATACGCTTATCAGATGCTGTGGACGCCTCACCTTTCGGGGCAGATCCGTTCCACCAACTCATGGACAGTTCCAAGTCTTCGACAAACTCCTGCCGTGGCAGGGTGCTGGACTGCGCCAGAACACGTGTCGAAAATGCCTCGTTCACTTCGAGAGATGAAGCACGGCCGCGCCATACAATCTGGGGTGTATAGGAATCCAGGATCATGGTTTGATTTCTTCGAAAATGACATTCGCGACCTCGCGCACCTTGCCTGTCGCAGACTTCCATCGGTCCGCTATGAATTCCAAGGCCAGTTTCGTGGATTCTCCTCCACTGGAGAGTTCGGAAGATGAGCAAATCTGGTAATGAAGATTGGTTCCAATTTTGATCGCGGGATGTGTAGGCCCGGTTCGAGGATAAGGTTCCACAGTAAAGTTTTGCTCGATCTTCGGATTCTCCTGCAAAGGGTATTTGATCGAAATCCGTTGCATTCCGGGTGCATCTCCTAGCTTGTTCCAGACGGGATCTTTCGGCACGAGTGTGTGGCCGATCTTGTGCCAGTGATCTTCCGATTGCGCCTTGAACACCCCTTCCTGATTGATGCCAACGGCACCCAACGGAACGTGGGCCAGAATCCGAAGCGTCCCGAGCACCACATCCTGCAATTTGTCCGCATCAATCATATTGCCGACAGAAAAAACAAGTCGCGTGCTATCGCAGAAAACTTTCACGGCACCCACAACACACTCAGTGACCTCAGGGCTGACCACCTTGATTTTGTCTGAATCCACGGCTTCTTCAGCCAGCAGACCTAGCCGGACAAACCATTCCGGGTGAAAGATCGCTGGGTTGAATGAGCCCAAGAGAACTACCGTGCAATTCTCAAACTCTGGCAATGGAGACGTCATTGGCTAGGCGGGAAATTGGAGTGTGAATTAGGAATTGTCCAGAAAACAAGCCCGTCACCGCATATACGTATGAAATCCTGCCAAAAGTGGAGAAAACCAATTCGACTGGCAACTATGATTGAGAGCGGGCTCATTGCCGAATAATAACTGATTATCAGCGACTTGCGTGCGCTTCAACGGAAAACCGTGGGCGTTACTGAATTGGAGGAGTTCCGCCAGCAGAACGTCCGAGGAATCGGGACCGGCCATGCACGCGACGTTCCGGACCATCGCTCGGATGGTAGGAGATGTCGGACAGCAGTGAAAACATGATGGGGGCGGCAGGGATCTGCTTGCCGTTCGCGAGGAGCGTTTCGCACCGCCGGGCGTGCCAGTAGAGCGAGACCCCGAGGTGTTTCAATTCCTCAACCCTTTTGAATTACTCAGGAGTCAAATTCGCCCAGCACCACTACCGGGATGACCAGCCGGGAGGCCGTGGCCAAGGCGTTGCGGCAGTTCGGGTTGCCGTCAGCCCAGGCGGAGAGCGCGTTGGTGTCGAGGATCACGAGAGATCCTCCGCTTCAAGGGTGGCGAATTCCCGCGCGATGAGTTGGTCGATGCGTTGGGTTTCGGCGGTGAGATCGGCGAGTGCGCCGAAGCCGCGCATCCATGGCGGTTCACGGTCTTTTCCACGATCCGCCGCCGGGGGAGCGAGGCGGCTCTCCAACGACCGGGTCACAAATTCCTTCAGGCTGCGTCCTTCGAGAGCAGCGGTCGCCTTGACGCGGCGGAAAAGATCGTCAGGAATGTCGAGAGTGGTTTTCACGCTGGCAACTTTCGCATATTACTGGCAGTTTTCAAGGAAAATCACCGACAGGAAAATCACCGGCGTTGGTCTTCCTTTTTCATCGGCGCGGCGGGGAGTTTGGAAAGAGGCACAGGGGCCGGTCGTCACCCTTTCCACAGCATGCGCGCGCCGAAGACGACTAACAGGCAGCCGAAGATGCGGGTGAGCGTCTGGTTGCCGAGGCGGTGCATGAGGTCGCTGCCGAACCAGGCGGCGATGGCCGAGGCGAGGCCGACGATGGCCACCACCTTCCAGTCGATGAAATTGTTGGCGCGGGCATTGTTGAGGGTGGCGGCCAGCGCCGTGACAATGATGACCGCCATCGAGGTGGCGACGGCTTGTTTGTGTTCAAGTCCTAACAGCCCTACGAAAGCCGGGACCATGACGATGCCGCCGCCCACACCGCAAAGGGCGCCGAGCAAGCCGGCGGCGAGGCCGGTGAGGATGGCTAACAGGATGTATTTCATGGGCGGGTGGCGGGGATGTTTTTCCGCAAGGTCCGCAAGCGGGCGGGATTGATGGAACGGGCAGGGATCGGTCAGTGGGTAATTTTGCGGGCGGCGGTGATTTCGACGATCAGGCGGTGGAGGATGAGGCGGTGATCGAGGCCGGTGGTGACGAGTGCCTGGTCGGCCTTGAGGGTGGCCTCCATGACGGATTGGAGATCCTCGAGGTCGAAGTTGGCGGCGTTGGGCAGGGCCAGGAATATGGGAAACACATTCACGCCGCTGCCGTCTTTTTTCTGCGGCAGCCAGGCGCGGTCGGCCTCGGGCAGGCGGTTGAGAGCGCCGGCAAACGCCTGATAGCTTCCGGTCGGAACCTTGAATGTTCCGACGATGAGTTTGGCCATGTAAAGATTTCTAACCACGCCGATGATAGAGGCGCGCATGATGCCGATGGCGGATTCATCGGCGGCGAGTTGTTGGTCGATGAGTTGGATGGCGCGTGCGGCATTGCCGTGTTGGATGGCCTTGCCGATTTCGAATACGATGGCCGCGCGGCTCAGCGGCACGAGCATGTTGACGTCCTCCTCGGTGATGGTGCGGCGATCCGGGCCCAGATAGATGTCGAGTTTCTCCAGCTCGTTGCCGATTTGCTGCGACTGTTCGCCGGCCAGCAGCACGAAAACCGCCAGGGCGTCCGGCTCGAACCGCAGCCCGAGCGTGCGGGCGCGGGTGGTGACCAACGTGGCGACCTGGTCCTGCCAATCGTCGCGGCTGGTATCGATGCGGTCGCAAACCCGCACTGCCGCCGTTTTTTCGATGAACTTCCAGAACCCGCGGCGCTTGTCCACGCCGTGGGCGGTGAGCAAAAACCTCACGCCGTTAGGAATCCCCTGTTCGAGGGTGGCGCGGAGGCTTTCGACTCCGGCTTCGGTGCGCTGCGAGCGCCCGAGCACGTTGTCGCCGAGGAAATTCGCGTTGCGCAGCCACACCACCTTGTCGCCGCCGAACATCGGGATCGTCAGCAGCGCTTGAATCGTGGACGAACAAATCCCGAACGCGCTGTCCGAGTTGTCCGCGATGCCATCAATCGTCTCATGGGTGAACCCATCGTCGAGCCCGCCGGTAAGTTGGTTGTAGAGAGTGAGGGCGTTTTCCCGCACCATGCCATCATCACTGCCGATCACCGCGAAAAAATTTCCGGCAGGCTGGGCGGATGGTATTGTTTTGGCGGCCACGGACGGGTGATAACTGGATGCGGCGGACACTGCAAGTGCTCCAAGAAAGGCAAACCGCCGATGACGAGGTAATCAACCTTCTCCTCTTCGAGTAATTCGATAAACCCGGGGAAATGCCTGACAAAGACTCGCATGTTTGCCGGCGGTGCGCCACCTCGAATTCGCGACCCGCCAAGCACTGCGTCCGAAACCGTCGCCGACAGGAGCCAAAGCCGACCCCACAAAACCCGGCCTGGGGTGAGCCGGGTTTTGTGGGGTTGTTGGTATTGGGGGTGATGAGACCGGAGTCTGCCGGCGATCAGAGCATGCCCTTGAACACGGAAGAAGGCTTGAAGCCGACCGACTTGGAGGCGGCGATCTTCATGGATTCTCCGGTTTTCGGGTTGCGACCCATGCGTGCGGCGCGTTTCTTGACCTCGAAGGTTCCGAAACCGATGATTTGCACCTTCTTGTCTTTCTTCACACCTTTTTGGATGCAATTGAGGACGGCGTCGAGGGCCTCGTCGGCACAGCGCTTGGTGGCGTCTTTTCCGAGGGCGGCTTGGATGGATTCGATAAGTTCAGCTTTGTTCATGGCAAAAGAAGCTATTGCGGATTTCCCGTGGGGCTGGCAAGAGAAAATCCAATCATTGCCAAGGTTTTTTTTCCAGAGATTGCTTGACTTGCGGGTGCTTTCTGTTGTTGCGCGGTCGTGCGCTGGATGGATGGGGGCCAGCCGGCGACCTCCTGTTAGGGAGTGTTAGACCAGCGGAGCGGTGGGGAGTTTTCAACAAAAAAAGCTTGCGGATGTCCGGCTGGTCAGTCACTAAAGCGCCGCGTCCGCGGCATGCGGGCGGTTTCCGGCATGACCCGTCGCCCGTTCATCCTCATTCTGATAGGTTGGCTTATCAGCCTTACGCCTGTGCTTGCGTCCGGCGAAGGCTTGCCGCTGTATGCCGAGCGGCTGTGGGATGCCCTGCCGATCACCAACTCCATGGTCATGGTGTGGCTGGCGGTGGGGCTGATCATTCTGTTCTGCCAAGCGGCCACCCGCAAGATGGCGTTAGTGCCTGCCGGTTTGCAGAATTTCGCCGAGTGGACGGTCGAGTCATTGTATGATTTCCTCGGCGGGTTATTGGGTGAGCGCCTGAACAAACGGGTGTTCTGGTTTCATGGTTCGGTCTTTCTGTTGATTTTGGTCAACAACTATGTGGGTCTGATCCCGGGGGTGGGCACGATCGGTTGGCACACGGTGGATGGTACCGGGCATCACGGGTTTCTGCCCTTGTTGCGGGGGGGTAATGCCGACCTCAACATGACGGCGGCGATGGCCCTGACCTTCGCGTTGTTATGGTTTTACTGGGCAATCACGGAGAACGGACTCAAGCGGTTTTTCGCCCATCTTTTCGCACCCAAAGGGGAATTCAAGGGGGTGATGCTGATGTTCATGCTGCCGGTGTTCCTGTTTGTAGGAGTGCTGGAAGTCATTTCCATCGCGATCCGCCCGATCGCCCTGACCTTCCGTCTGTTTGGCAACATCTACGGCGGCGAGCAGACCTTGGAAAAGGTGATGTCGCTGGTGCCCAAGCCTCTGGCCTTTCTGCCAGCGCTGCCATTTTATTTCCTGGAGTTGCTCGTTGGGCTTATCCAGGCACTCGTTTTCATGCTGCTCTGCGCGGTCTTCCTCAAGCTCATTTGTGACCACGGCGACGAAGAGCATCACTGACATCTTCCGCAGGCCGACCATGGCATGACCGTGGGGCCGGCAGAAACCACAACCCCAACACAACTAACAACATCATGACATTATATCACATCGCTGTCGCGCTCGCTGCGCTCGGTGCCGGTCTCGGCATCGGTTTCGTCGGTTCCAAAGCCGCCGAAGCTACTGGTCGCAATCCGGGTGCGGCCACCCCGATTCTGGTGGCCTCGATTATTTTCGCTGCCCTGATCGAAGGGGTGTTCCTTATCACGGTCTTCGTCGTCAGCAAGTAAGTTCCCGGCCGCACGCGTCACCCGGCGCGTGCGGCGCTCCCTCAGTCAGTTCCCGCCATGATCACCTACCTCGCCACCGCCGCTGCCGAGCAACCCGGCGCCTTCGAAGCCATCAAGACATCCTTTGATTTTGGAGGTTGGTATTTCGTCGCACAGGTGATCAATTTTTTCATTGTCATCTTCATTCTGAAAAAATTCGCGTTCGGGCCGATCCAGAACATGCTGGAACAACGGCGCGCCCGCATTGCCGAGGGCGAGGAGAAACTCAAACAGATCGAACAACAACTCGCCGCGTCCGAACAGACGACGGCTGCGGCCATCGCCAAGGCCAACGAAGAAGCCATCCGGCTGGTCAACGAGGCCAAGCAGGGAGCCACCGCCTTCACCGAGCAAAAGGCCCGCGAAGCCATCGCCCAAGCCCAGCAGATTCTAACAAATGCGGAGGCCGCCGCCAAGGCGGACCGCGAGCGCCTGGGAATGGAACTCAAGCGCGAATTCGGCCGTTTGGTGGCCGCCACTACCGCGCAAGTCACCGGCAAGGTGCTCACCGCAGATGACCAACAGCGGATCAACGAGGATGTGCTGGTAAAAATCGAAGGCTGATAGACCGGATTTTCCCATCCCTGCCCATGAAAATTTCCAAACTTGCCGCCACCACCGCGCGCCGCCTGTTCGGGCTCTGCCAGACCGGCGGCCGGCTGGATGACGCGAAGTTGCGGGTTACGGTTGCGCGCCTGATAGAATCCCAGCCGCGGGATTACCGCGCGGTGCTGGCCGCGCTGCACCGCCTGACCCGCCTCGACATGGAGCGCCGCAAGCTCACGGTGGAAAGCGCGGTGGAAATCGATGATGCCACCCGCCAGCGCGTGCTGGCCGGTCTTGCCAGGTCCTACGGCACCGACCTCGTTGTCCAATACCAGATCAATCCCGCCCTGCTCGGCGGTCTGCGCATCCGTGTCGGCAATGATGTGTTCGACGGATCGGTCCAAGGCCGCCTGACCCGCCTCGCCAACTCCTTCTAACATTTTTCAAACCTGTTGCAACCCCCACCTTGATCCTCAGTCCATTTTTCTTATGAGCAGCATCCTCCAGGAACTCGAACAACAAATCGCCGGCATCACGACCGCCGTCGAAAAATCCAACGTCGGCACCGTCCGTCAGGTCGGCGACGGCGTGGCCAAGGTCGAAGGTCTCTCCGACGTCATGCTCAATGAGATGATCGATTTCGGTGGCGGCGTCACCGGCATGGCTCTCAACCTTGAGGAAAGCGAAGTGGGCGTCGTTCTGTTGGGAGACTATGCGGCGGTCAAGGAAGGCTCCGAGTGCCGCACCACCGGCAAGCTGCTGTCCGTGCCGGTTGGCGAGGCGATTCTCGGCCGCGTCGTCAACGCCCTCGGCCAGCCGATCGACGGCAAGGGCGAAATCGCCACAGTCGCGAACTATCCGATGGAAAAAATCGCGCCGGGCATCATCAAGCGGAAGTCGGTTTCGGTGCCGGTTCAGACCGGGATCATGTCGATTGACGCGATGATTCCGATAGGACGCGGCCAGCGCGAGTTGATCATTGGTGACCGCGCCACCGGCAAGACCACCATCGCGGTGGACACCATCATTTCGCAGGCGCAGCAAAACAAGGCCGCCGAACAGGGCAAGCTCCAGAACCACAAGCCGCTGTATTGCATCTATGTCGCGATCGGCCAGAAACTCTCGAATGTCGCGCGCATCCACAAGATCCTCGAAGACGCCGGCGCGATGGAATACACGACCATCGTTTCGGCCTCCGCCTCGGACGCCGCAGCCATGCAATACATCGCTCCCTATGCCGGCTGCGCCATCGCCGAATATCTGATGGACAAGGGTCAGGACTGCCTGATCGTGTTCGACGACCTCTCCAAACACGCGGTGGCCTACCGCCAGGTCTCGCTGATTCTGCGCCGCCCGTCCGGCCGCGAAGCATACCCGGGTGACGTGTTCTATCTGCACTCGCGCCTGCTGGAACGCTCCGCCCGGCTGACCACGGCCGCCGGCGGTGGCTCGCTCACCGCGCTGCCCATCATTGAAACCCAGGCCGGCGACGTCTCGGCCTATATCCCGACCAATGTGATCTCCATCACCGACGGCCAGATCTATCTGGAAACCGACCTGTTCTATCAGGGGATCCGGCCGGCGATTTCGGTCGGCCTGTCGGTGTCGCGGGTCGGCTCCGCCGCGCAGACCAAGACGATCAAGTCGGTGGCCGGCACCACCAAGCTCGACCTCGCGCAATTCCGCGAGCTGCAGGCCTTTGCCCAGTTTGGTTCCGACCTCGACGCCTCGACGAAGAAGAAACTCGAGCGCGGGGCGCGCATTGTGGAACTCTTCAAACAGAACCAATACAGTCCGCTGGCCATGGAGATGGAGGCGGTCTATCTTTTCGCGATGCAATACGGCTACTTCGATGATGTCGCGGTGACCGATGTGAAGCGCTGCCAAGCCGCTCTCGGCGAGTTCTTCAACACCCGCAAGGGCGAACTGCTCGACAAAATCCGCAACGAAAAACCGGACCTCAAAAAGGACGCCGCCATGGTCGATGCGGTCAAACTGGCCGTCGAGGATTTCAAGAAGTCATGGAAATGAGGTTATGAGTCATGGGTTAATGGTTATCAGGAAAGAAAACGATCCCTCCCATTAGCCGCTAACCGAATCACAAATGACTGGTAACGCATAACGAACAACTTTCAACCCGCAATGGCCAACCTCCGCGACATCCGCCGGCGCATCAAGTCGGTCACCAACACCGCGCAAATCACCCGCGCGATGCAGTTGGTGGCCGCTTCCAAGATGAAAAAGGCGCAGGACCAGGCGCTGGCCGGGCGGGATTACGCGCAGCATCTCACCCAGATGTTGTTTGATATCCGGCGCAACTTTGCCGGGGATTCCCACCCGCTGTTAGAACACCGCGCGGGAAACCGCGAATTGGTGCTGGTGATTTCCACCGACAAGGGATTGTGTGGCCCGCTCAACACCAACCTGGCCCGCAAAATCCTCGCGCACACCTCGCCTGACGCCCACTTCGTCACCGTCGGGCGCAAACTGCGCATCGCGTGCGAAAAACTGGGCAAGAAGGTTGTCGCGGACTTCACGGTTAGAGATCCGGTGCCGTTTTCCCAAACCCGGCCGATCGCCAAATATATCACCCAACAATTTATCGACGGGCATTATGACAAGGTCTCCATCGCCTTCACGGGTTTTGTCAACACCCTGCGTCAGGAAGCCGAAGTGGTGACGTTGCTGCCGATTCATGGCCACCGCCAAGGTGAAGAACAGGCGTTCGAAGCCGTTGGCCGGGGATTCTCGGTGGACCAGCATGCCAATGATCCGGACCGCGACTACACCTTTGAACCGGATCCCGCCTCAGTGCTGGGCGCCATCCTGCCGCTCTATGTGAATTACGAGGTCTTCCAAGCCCACGTCGAATCCCGCGCCTCCGAGCACTCCGCACGCATGGTCGCCATGAAATCCGCCACCGACAACGCCAACAAATTCATCAAGGAACTCACCCTCGAATACAACAAACTCCGCCAGGGCGCGATCACCTCCGAACTGCTGGAAATCACCACCGCCATGAAAGCCATGGAATGATGAGGTTTGTTCCCCTTGATTCCCCGCCACTGCAAGTCCAGAATGCCTTATGAAAATCGTCACGGAACAAGAAGCCATCACCGATCTCGCCCGCTTGGCGGACGAGGTTTTCGTGACTCATGCCCCAGTGATCATCGCCCGCGCAGATGGTCGCTCGGTCGTTCTGCTTTCACTGGATGATTATGAGTCGAGAAACGACACGGAGTACCTTCTCAGCAGTCCGGCCAACGCGGCGCGTCTCATGGATGCTGTGGCGGCCTTCGAATCCAAACAGGGATATCAGGAACGCGACCTCATCGATCCATGAAATTGTCCTTTTTTGAGCGTGCTTGGGATGACTACTTATACTGGCAGAAAACAGACCGCAAGACACTTGATAAGATCAACCAATTGCTCAAACAGACAGCTCGAACCCCTTTCGAGGGAGAAGGCAAACCCGAACCCATGAAACATCAACTCACCAGTTGTTGGTCCCGTAGAATCAACCGCGAGCATCGTCTCGTCTATCGGGTGGAGGATGACGTGGTTTATGTCATCCAATGTCGCTTCCACTATGAACGCTGACCAAATTGCCGATCACTGATTACCGATAACTGATAACTTCTTCCACTTCTACCATGAGCAACCAAGGAACCATCGTCCAAATCATCGGCGCCGTCATCGACGCCGACTTTTCCAAAGCCACCAAACTGCCCGAAATTTACAACGCTTTGGAAATCCAGTATGTCCTCAATGGCGTGGACACCAAACTCGTGCTGGAAGTCCAGCAACATCTCGGTGACGGCTGGTTGCGTGCGGTGGCCATGAGCACCACCGACGGTCTCAAGCGCGGCATGGTCCTCACCGACACCGGCAAGTCCATCGCCGTGCCGGTGGGCAAACAGGTACTCGGCCGGATCTTCAATGTCACCGGCGATCTGGTGGACGAAAACGGGCCGATCGAGGACGATTCCCACCGCTCCCCGATCCATCGCCCGGCACCGATGTTCATCGAGCAATCCGCGACCACGGAAGTGTTAGCCACCGGCATCAAGGTGATCGACCTGATCTGCCCGCTGCTCAAGGGCGGCAAGGGCGGCATGTTCGGGGGGGCTGGCGTCGGCAAGACCGTGGTCATCATGGAACTCATCAACAACATCGCGAAAGCGCACGGCGGATTCTCGGTCTTCGCCGGCGTCGGCGAGCGGACCCGTGAAGGCAACGACCTCTACTGGGAAATGATCGAGTCCGGCGTGATCGCCACCGAGCGGGATGACAAGGGCCATCCGAAACTCAATGCGCAAGGCAACCCGGTTCTAACGGAAGGCTCCAAGGTCGCCCTTTGTTATGGCCAGATGAACGAGCCGCCGGGCGCGCGCCTGCGTGTCGCGCTTTCCGCCCTCACCATGGCCGAGTATTTCCGCGACGAGGAAAACCAGGATGTGCTGCTTTTTGTCGACAACATCTTCCGTTTCTCGCAAGCCGGGTCGGAAGTCTCCGCGCTGTTAGGCCGCACTCCGTCGGCCGTGGGTTACCAACCGACCCTGTCCGAGGAAATGGCCGGACTGCAGGAGCGGATCACTTCCACTAACAAAGGATCCATCACTTCCATCCAGGCCGTTTACGTTCCTGCGGATGACTTGACCGACCCGGCGCCCGCCAACACCTTCGCCCATCTTGACGCCACCGTCGTGCTCGAGCGTTCGCTTGCCGAGCAAGCGCTTTTCCCGGCCGTGGACCCGCTCGCCTCGACATCCAAGGCGCTCGCGCCGGACATTGTCGGTGAGGAACACTACCGCGTTGCGCGGGGTGTCCAACAGGTGCTGCAGCGTTACAAGGACCTGCAGGATATCATCGCCATTCTAGGCATGGACGAGCTTTCCGATGCGGACAAGACCTCGGTGTTCCGCGCCCGCAAAATCCAGCGCTTCCTCACCCAACCCTTCCACGTGGCCGAGGTTTTCACCAATGTTCCCGGCGTCCTCTGCTCGATCGCAGACACCGTCAAAGGCTTCGCCGAAATCCTCGATGGCAAACTCGACAACGTCCCGGAAGGCAACTTCTACATGAAGGGAAATATCGATTCCGTCGCCCGTGACTAACAATCTCAAATCCCAAATTTCAAATCTGAAATCTCCAATCTGAAATTTCCAATCCCACCACCCCCATGCCGCTCCACCTTGACATCGTCACTCCCGAGAAGAAGGTTTTCTCGGATAGCGTGGACAACGTCTATTTGCCGGGAGAGGAAGGCGAGATCGGCGTGCTGCCGCTGCACGCGGGACTGGTGACGGCGCTCAAACCCGGCGAACTCCGCTACCTGCACAACGGCCAGGTGGTGACGCTGGCCATCGGTTCGGGCTTCGCGGAAATCACCCAGACCAAGGTGGTCGTTCTCACCGACATGGCATTGGAGGAAGCGGAAATCGACGTGCTCAGCGCCGAGGAAGCCATTCAGCGCGCGCAGCAGGCGCTCCACAACGTCGAACATAGTATGGACGCGGAAGAGGTGGCTTTTCTCCATGGTGTCATCACCAAGTCCACCGCCGCCATCCAGTTCAAGCGCAAATCCCGCCATTGATCCAGCAGCGGCCCATGGGGCCGGGCCTTGATGGAAACCCGGCGGCGAAACAGGATGGGACGTTCCGCATGCCCTCAGGCGGTGACCGCGCCGCGGTCGTCGTTGAGGCCGGATTTCTCGAGGAAATAATCATATCCGCCGGTGTAGCGGGTGACGATGCCGTTGTTGATGTGGAGCGTGGTTTCGGCGAGGTTGCGGATGAAATGGACGTCGTGGGAGATGAAGACCAGCGTGCCTTCGTAGTTCTTGAGGGCGCTGACCAGCGAATCGATGGAGAGGATGTCGAGATGGGTGGTCGGTTCGTCCATCAGCAGGAGGTTGGGCGGATCGACGAGGAACTTGACCAGGTTGAGGCGGGATTTTTCGCCGCCTGATAGAACACCACAGCGTTTTTCCACATCGGTGCGGCGGAACAGGAAGGTGCCGAGGATAGAGCGGGCGTCCTCGTCACGCAGGGTGCTGCAAGCCCCCATGACTTCTTCGAGCACGGTGTTGTCCTCGTGGAGCGATTCGATGCGGTGCTGCGAATAGTAGCCGAGTTTGGTGGCGTGGCCGGGTACGCGCTTGCCGGCGTCGATGGGCAGGATGCCGGCGAGGATCTTGAGCAGGGTGGACTTGCCGGATCCGTTAGGTCCGACCAGCACGATGCGGTCGCCGCGCTCGATGGTGAGGTCGAGGTTTTGATAGATGCGTTTGGAGCCGTACGACTGGCCGACCTTGATCAGGTCCATGACCTTTTGGTTCGAGCGCTGCGGCTGCGGGAAGCTGAACTTGAAAGGTTTGCGCGGAGCGCGGGGTTTTTCGATGCGTTCGAGTTTTTCGAGCTGTTTGACGCGCGATTGGACCTGGGCCGCCTTGGATGACACCTGGCGGAACCGGTCGATGAAGTCCTGGATGTGTTCGATTTCCTTGTTTTGGTTGCGATAGGCCTGGACTTGTTGTTCGTAGCGTTTTTCCCGTTGGTCGATGTAGGACGTGTAGTTGCCGGTGAAGGAAATGAGTTTGGCGGCATCCGGATCGATTTCGACGACGGTTTCGATCAGCGTGTCCATGAAATCGCGGTCATGGGAGATCATCAGAAGGGCTCCCGAGTAGTTGAGGAGATAACGCTGGAGCCAAAGCAACGAGAGCAGGTCGAGGTGGTTGGTGGGCTCGTCGAGCATGAGGAGGTCGGGCTCCATGACGAGCAACTGGGCGAGGTGGGCTCGCATGATCCAACCGCCGGAGAATTGGCGCGCGGGTTGGTGGAAGTCCTGCTGTTTGAAGCCGAGGCCGCTGAGGATTTTCTTGGCCTTGGGTTCTAACTGATAGCCGTTGAGGTGGTTGAAATGGTCCTGAGCCTTGGCGAAATCCGGGTGTGAGAGGTCACCGGTTTGTTCGTGGACGCGCATGGTGCGGAGGATGCCGATCATTTCCGGGGTGATGCCCATGGCGACTTCAATGATGGTTTCGTCGGTGGGGGTCCCGGCTTCCTGTGGCAGGTAACCGGTGATGGCGTAGTCATCGCGTTCGATGGTGCCTTCGTCGGGTGTGTCCTCGCCGAGGATCATGCGGAACAAGGTGGACTTGCCGGCGCCGTTCGGGCCGACGAGGGCGACGCGTTCCCCCCAGTTGATAGACATCTCCGCCTCGCGGAGCAGGGTGCGTCCGCCGAGGGTCTTGGTAAGCTGTTTGATCGTGAGCACGTGACGGGTGTAGAGGAGGAGTGTCCGGCGAGCAAGTCATTCGGGAGCAACGTCCCGCCGTTCTGTATAGGGGCGGGAGAAAATACAAGGGATAACGACATTGACCTTGACGTGACGGGTGTCTGGAGGGCTTTATAGGCGCATGCTTCACACGCTCATGTCCTTTTTCAATGCTTCAACATTCCTCATGCGCGGTCGCATGAGTCACCTTGCCGCCCTCATCCTCATGGCCGTGTTGTCATCGACCGGTACGCTGCGCGCTCAGGATTTCGAGGGAAAAACCATTGCCGAGGTGGCCATCCGGTTTGTCGGTTCCAAGACCGTGGACGAAAACCGCTTGCGCAATCTGATGACCTCCAAGCCCGGCATGCCGTATCATGCGGAGACCTTGGACAAAGATATCAAGTCGCTGTTTGAGTCCGGATTGGTCGATGATGTGCGTTTCCTGGCCGAACCGCTGGGAGAAAAGGTGAAGCTGATTGCGGAAGTGACGACACGTCCCGCACTGGGCGGGGTTGGCTTCATGGGCAACACGATATTCACCGATCAGAAATTGGCCAAGGAATCGAAGATGAAACCCGGTGGCGCGTTGAGCGACGAACAGATTCTGACAGCGCGGCGCAATATTGAGAAATACTATCAAGGGTATGGTTATCCGGACGTGACGGTGACCCACCGCCTGCAAACAACGGACCGGCCCGGTTCGTCCGACCTGATTTTCGTGATCGATGAGGGAACCAAGAATGAGATCCGCAAGATGCGTTTTGAAGGGAACAATACGTTCACCAATGCCGAACTGCGCAAGGAAATGAAGCTCAAGCCCAAAGGTTGGTTTTCCTGGTTGACCAAGTCCGGTCGCTTCGAGTCGAACCAGTTGGATGCGGATCTGGATGCGGTTTTGGACTTCTACCGGGGCAAGGGATATCTGCGCGTGAGCAGTCCGGGGATACGCCGTGAACCGGTGGGCGATGGCCGGGTGGATCTGGTGATTCCGATCAACGAGGGTGAGAAATACACGGTGGCGGGTATCGGTTTCTCCAAGATGACGGTGTTCAAGCCCGAGGAACTCTATCCGGGGCTGACGCTGAACTCCAACGACGCGTACTCCTCGAAGAAAATGCGGGCCGACATTACGATGATCCGCAGCTACTATGGATCCCGTGGTTACGCCGATGCCATGGTGTCACCGGACATCCGCGATGCGGGCCCCAACCGGGTGGGCATCACCTACCGGGTGACCGAAGGCGCCCGCTTCAAAGTAGGCCGCGTCAACATTGCCGGCAACACCAAGACCCAGGACAAGGTCATCCGACGCGAAATCCCGCTCAAACCGGGTGACATGTTCAATTCCGTCGAACTCGAAACCACCAAATCCCGCCTCAAAAACCTGCAATACTTCGGCGATGTGGAAGTCACGGGCGAACCGGCCGGCACCGGCTATCGCGATGTGAATGTGCTGGTCGAAGAAAAGGCGACCGGCCAGGTGGGGGTGGGGGCGGGCTTCAGCTCGATCGATAGCATTGTGGGTTTCCTCACGCTGGAACAGTCGAATTTTGATTTGTTTCATCCATGGAACTTCACGGGTGGCGGCCAACGGTTCGCGATGAACCTGCGTGCGGGGTCTGAGCGTTCCGAGTTCAGTGTCTCGCTGGTGGAGCCATGGTTCATGGACCGTCAACTCGCTCTGGGCGGCGAGCTGTTCTTTAAGGAATCGAGTTATTTCAGCGATTACTACGATCAAAAGAATATGGGAGGCGCCATCTCGCTGCGCAAACCGCTCGGCCCGAAAAGCTCGATCAAGGGCGAGTATCGTCTTGAAAACGTGAATATCGATTCGGAGGTGGATGCGACGGATATCTATCCTGCAGGCCCTTATGGTCCAAGCGGCGCCAATTCCCAACTCTCCAATGAAAGAATCGGCGGCGACTACCTGCGCAGCGCGCTGAGCGTGAACTACCTTTACGACAGCCGTGACAGCAGCATCCAGCCACGCAGCGGCCACAAGATCGATATCGGCTTCATCTACGCCGGTTTGGGGGGGGATGTGGATACATTCACCATCTCCATCCAAGGTCAGAAATACTGGAATCTGAAGTGGGATTCGATTCTTTCGGTGAATGGCGAGCTGGCCTTCGTGGACGGCATCAGTGGGGATGTTCCGATTTTCGAGCGGATGTTCCTCGGGGGTGGACGCACGCTCCGTGGTTTCGAATTCCGCGACGTGGGGCCGCGTGATACCGGCTATACCAACGAAGTTTATGGGGGCAATTCGCTCGGCTTCCTTTCGCTTGAATACACGATTCCGATTATCGAAACCGTGCGTGCCGCAGTGTTCACCGACGTGGGATTCGTGAATGCGGACAGTTGGGATCCCAGCCCGAGCGATCTCTACAGCGACGTGGGATTCGGCATCCGTCTGAAGTTGCCGATCAGCCCGATGCCACTGGCTCTCGACTACGCGATTCCGATGTCAACGCCCGACAAGGAGGCGGACAAGGGCGGACAGTTCAACTTCTACCTGAACTATCAGTATTGAGCCTGACGGCAGAGACCGTGGCTGACAGATGAGGGACGCCGTGCTTTTTTTTGCACCTGTGCTCCTCAATCCGTGATCTTTTCGGGTCACGCGCAGACGGCCGGTTCGCAGAACCGCAGCAGGGTCCTATGTGCTTTCTCATGCCCTTGAAGGCAAAAAAAGAGCCCGGCCCCAGCGTTGGCTGGGGCCGGGCAATAATCTGGCGACGACCTACTCTCACAGGACCTATCGTCCCACTACCATCGGCGCTGCGGCGTTTCACTTCCGGGTTCGGAATGGGACCGGGTGGTTCCACCACGCTCTGGTCACCAGAGGGCGATCTTGGGGTCGAATGGCGGGTGCCACTGATTTCAAAACCGGGTCTCTGGGGGCCTGAGGGTTGTCATCAGTCATCAGTCATTTGTCATCGGGGGAAGAAACTTCGCGCTTGGCTTGCTCTTCACTGATGACCATTGACTGTTGACCATTGACCGCGGGCTTTCGCCCGCCGCCCGCTCCCTGGCATCCACATGGAGATTTTTGCGATTGACCGGCTGCCGTCCTGTCCCGCCGTTTTTCGCGGCTTCCCGAACAATCCCGATTCCGAAAACAGGAATCAAGCCGAACGGATGATTAGTACTTCTCGGCTATAACGTGTCGCCACGCTTCCACCTGAAGCCTATCAACGTCGTAGTCTCCGACGATCCTTCGGGGAAAACTCATCTTGGGAGGGGCTTGGCGCTTAGATGCTTTCAGCGCTTATCCCTTCCGCACTTAGCTACCCGGCCATGCTCTTGACAGAACAACCGGTGCACCAGAGGTGCGTCGATTCCGGTCCTCTCGTACTAGGAACCGAACCCCGCAATTTTCCTGCGCCCACAGAGGATAGAGGACCGAACTGTCTCGCGACGTTCTGAACCCAGCTCGCGTACCACTTTAATCGGCGAACAGCCGAACCCTTGGGACCTACTCCAGCCCCAGGATGTGATGAGCCGACATCGAGGTGCCAAACCTCCCCGTCG
>CAISTY010000143.1 GCA_903888515.1 Akkermansiaceae bacterium
GTGAAGGTCACGCCTTGCGAGGCCGTGCCGACTGCCGGGACGGTGGTCGGCGTGGTGAAGGCGAAGGCACCCGGCACCGAGGCGACACCACCGCTCAGGGTGGAGGCGGACAGTGTCTGGCCGTAGGCGATGGCGGTGGCGCTCGGCGGGGTCGTGATCGACGGCGTCGCCTTGGAAACCGTTACACTCGCGCTGGTGGTGGCAGTCTGATAGTTGAGGGTATCGGTCGGAGTGAAGGTCACGCCTTGCGAGGCCGTGCCAACTGTCGGGGCAGTGGTCGGCGTGGTGAAGGCGAAGGCACCCGGCACCGAGGCGACACCACCGCTCAGGGTGGAGGCGGACAGTGTCTGGCCGTAGGCGATGGCGGTGGCGCTCGGCGGGGTCGTGATCGACGGAGTCGCCTTGCCGCTCGCAGGCACAATGGTCAAGATGGCCGGCTGGGTAATGACGGTCGTCGAATTGATCGAAGCCGAGAGTGTGTATGCGCCACCGGCCGAAGCCTGCACGTTGGACAGACTTAGTGACAATTGATTCGAGTTAGGCATTGGAACCCCATCGTGAAACCACTGCACGCTGAGCGGTCCAGTGGCGACGAGGGTTGCAGTGAGAGTCAACGCACCACCTTCGACAACGACAGCACCCTGCGGCTGACCCACGACCTCCACGAAATCGCAGTTATGGGGCAGTGCGTCGGTAGGAATGAAATCGGGATTACTGACGATAACGACCCGGTCGAGCCAGGTGTTTTCGCGATAACGGAACCGGATGCTGTGGGTTCCCCCGTTGAGGGCAAAGGCGCGGGCGATGCCGGGTGATACCTGGATCCGGCTCCAGTGCCACCCAGGCTGATAGGCCGCCGCCGGGGGTGAGGCTTCGCCATAGATGTCGTAAACCACTTCGAGTTGCTCATCAACAGTTACCCACATCGAATCAGCGCTTGTGGACGGCGCTAGGACGCGGCACCAAACGTAGTAGTCCGAGGCATACGGGGTGGTGAAGCTCAGCGTGGTGGCAGCGGCGGGATCGGCGGGTGAGGCGGCAACCCATGAAGTGGAAGCATCGCCGAAGATCTTCATCGGGGTAGTGAGCACACCGTCCTCCGCCTCCAAGAGAACCACCCGGTCGGAGGCATCATAAACGAAGGAAATTTCAGGGGAATAGTCACTTTCCTCACCGGTACTGCTGTAGGCTGTACCCGTGGCGTAATACTTGGTGCCTTCGATAAAGCCCGCAATAATCACCTCAGTCGCGTTGCCCGCGTCGTAACTGTGGGTGTAAACACCGCTCACGGTTCCCCAGTGGACCTTGTAACCGCTGACAATCGGGTCGGCAACGGCTACCCAACTGAAACGGGCCCGCCCCAGACCGTCGGTACCGGGAGTCTCGGTGGCGATACAGGCAAGCGGAATGGAGAGAATACCAGCGAATGCGATCAGAATCGCACGTTGCATCAGACGGTATCCCAATAAATGGCGCAAGTGATGGGTAATCATCTTTTAGAATGCTTAAAAAGTGCTAACGACTTGGACGCCCCACGACGGGACTGCCCTTGCCCATCAATTTGACACAATAAGGGGCGGCAGCGTAAGCGCGGCGTTTGTGATAAAGGGATCACTGTTTGAACTACACTAGGAAATGGCTACTCAGGCAGCCCGCCATGGGGCATCCCGCCCGCGAATCAATTTTTTTTCTGGTGGTTCTGCAATGGGAAATTACCGCAGGCCATCTAATATAATGTGTTGATAGTGAGTCGTTAGCGAAGAGTTAGTGAATCGTTAGTGATGAGTTAGAGGAAAATCCTTTGCTGCTGGCTGGTTTGCCGGTGGTCAGAAATCCGGTAATGATGGAAATGATGTTTCTATTGGCGGTGATTGGTCTGTGCGCGTTTTGCGGCACAGTGGCGGTGATTTTGCGTCCGACGGCACTGTCGAGCTGGCTTTTTTTCACCGGAATGATCCTGTTGGCAGCCGAGCCAGCGCTGGATTACCTGGTGGTTTTGGCGGCGAGCACCGTGGAGATCGGCACTTGGTTGTGGAGATCCCTGTTGCTGAAATCCCTTGTGCCTGGCGTCTGGCTGGGCTTCAGCCTGATCTATGCGCGGGGCAATCAAGACGAGTTTCTGCGCCGTTGGAAGTGGTTTTTGCTGGCTGCCCTTTTGTTGCCGGTGGCGTTGCTGCTGGGTTTTCCGGATGGATTGTCAGTGGTGATGGGGAGAGGTACCGGCATCGTGATTCAATTGGGTTCGGCAGGCAAGGCATGGGTGATCGTGGTGCTGATGGTCACGTTGGCGATCCTGAACAATTTCGAGAAGACCTTCCGGGCCTCGGTGGGCATGAGCCGCTGGCGGATCAAATACCTGATTCTCGGGGTGGCATTGATCTTCGGAGTGAGGGTTTACACCTTGAGTCAGATGTTATTGTTTTCGGGTTACGATCCCGGGTTGGCGAAACTGACGTTCGTTGGACTGTTGCTTGGATGCGTGCTGATTGGCATCGGGCTGTTGCGATCCAGCTTTGGAAAATTCGACATCTATCCATCGCGGGCGGTCCTGCAAGGGTCGGTCACAGTGATCCTTGTGGGTGTATATTTTGTGACCGTCGGTCTCTTCGCACAGTGGGTCGAGCGGCTTGGTGAGAACACGAGTTTTCCCGCGCAGGCGCTGGTATTGTTGATGGGTGCGGTGGGTTTGACAGTGATGTTTCTGTCGGAGCGATTCAGGACTGCACTACAGCGTTTTATCAGCCGTCACTTCCACCGGCCGGAGCACGATTTCCGCAAAATCTGGACGGAGTTCAGCCAGCGGACTTCAAGCGTGCTGGACGCGGTCACTTTGGGAAAGAACGCGGCCGAAGTCATTGCCGAGAGTTTTCATGTGCTCGGCGTCACCGTGTTCAGGACTGTGGTGGAGCCGCCGGGACTGGAGTGGCTTTACTCCACCGAGAAGCATAGGGCGGTCAGCGGGCCGCAAGTGGATGCCGGAAGTTTGGCCGGGCTAGCCAAACGTGGCCAACCCTTTGTGTTAGAGCGGGAGCAGGCGGCGTGGGCGGAGGCCTTGCGGGAATGTTGTCCGAGGAAATTCGAGCACGGCGGGCATCGTTTGGTGTTGCCGCTGGTGGCGGCGGAGCGCTTGGTCGGGTTGATAGTGCTGGCGGACCGAGTGAACGGGATACCGTACAGCCACGAGGAATTGGATCTGCTGCAATGTATTGGCGACCAGTTGTCGGGTGGGCTGCTGAATTGCTCGCTGACCGATGAGATATTGCAGGCCAAGGAGTTGGAGGCGTTCCAGACTCTATCCACTTTTTTCGTCCATGATCTCAAGAACGCGGCCAACGGGCTGAGCCTGATGCTGCAGAACCTGCCGACCCACTTTGATGATCCGGAATTCCGCGCCGACACGATTCGCGGGGTGGGGCGGACGGTCGAGCGGATCAGCCAACTGATCATGAAGTTGGGCGGGTTGCGCCGTGAACTGCACTTGAATCCGACCCCCTGTCGGCTGGATCTATTGTGTGCCGAGGTCCTTGATGGGCTGGAGGTCAAGATCCATGGCGATCAGCATTTGCTGCGGGATTTGCAGCCGGTACCGGTGCAGTTGCTCGACCAAGAGGCGATGAAGAGCATGGTGACGAATCTGGTTCTGAACGCCCATGAATCATTGAATGATGGCGGCGAAGTGAGAGTGGCCACCCGCTTGGAGAGCAAAGGGGTGGCGCTCGTGGTGGCCGACACCGGCTGTGGCATGAGCCCGGAATTCGTAAAGTCCCGGCTTTTCCGTCCGTTTCACACCACCAAAACCAAGGGACTTGGCATCGGGATGTTCCAGTGCCGGAAAATCATCGAGGCACATGGCGGAAGCATCTCGGTTGAGAGCCGGCCGGGAAACGGTACCTGCTTTACGATCCTGCTGCCATTTGGTAAGGACCCCCAGCCCGACAAACATTCCCCATGAAACCGAAACTCCTGATCATCGACGACGACGAGGAAATCCGCACCCAAATGAAGTGGGCGATGGCGGGCGACTATGAAGTGGCGATGGCGGGAGACCGCCGCAGCGCACTTGAAGCCTTCCGCAAGCAGCGTCCCGAGGTCGTGCTGCTGGACTTGGGTCTGCCGCCCAGCCCCAATGACACAAGGGAGGGGATGGCGACGCTGGCCGGGATGCTGACATTGGATCGTTCGGCGAAGATCATCATTATCTCGGGCCAGAGCGACCGTGAAAACGCGGTTAAGGCGATCGGCGCGGGAGCCTACGATTTCCTCTGCAAACCTCTTGATCTCGGGCAGCTCAAACTTTTGCTGGAGCGTTGTATCTATGTGTCCGAACTCGAGCGGGACTACCGTCGGATGCAAGACGAGGAGCGGCCGGACATGTTCGAGGGAATGCTGGGCGGTAGTGATGCGATGCAGGAGGTTTTCAAAACCGTTGGCAAGGTCGCGAAATCCAATGCTCCGGTCCTGATCCTCGGGGAGAGCGGGACCGGCAAGGAAATGGTCGCCAACGCGATTCACCGCAGGAGTGCATTCAAGGACAAGCCGTTCATTGCGATCAACTGCAACGCGATCCCAGAGAACCTCATAGAAAGCGAACTGTTCGGCTACGAGAAGGGTGCCTTTACCGGAGCGAACACCCAGCGCATCGGACTGGTTGAGACCGCCGCCGGCGGGACCTTGTTCCTTGATGAGATCGGCGACCTGCCACCGCCGGTTCAGGTGAAACTGCTGCGTTTCCTACAGGAAAAACGGATCCAGCGGGTGGGCGGGCGTCAGGAGATCGAGATTGAGGCACGGGTGTTGGCTGCGACCCATGTGGATCTCGCCAAGGCCCTTGAGGCGGGGCGTTTTCGCGAGGATCTCTATTACCGCTTGGCCGTGGTTGCGTGCAAACTACCGCCGCTGCGCGAGCGGGGTGATGACATCATTCTTCTGGCCAAGGATTTTCTCAAGCGTTTCGGGGCGCAGAACAAGCGTGATGGACTGGCCTTTAGTCCCCGGGCGATTCAGTTGATTGCCGACCATCCCTGGTCGGGCAATGTGCGGGAGCTTCAGAACCGAATCCAACGGGGCGTGATTATGGCCGATGGCCAGTGGATCACCGAGGAGGATTTGGAACTAGCATCGCCAGCTCCCTCTGCCAATCCCGGCGATTCCAAGCGGGTCGGTGGCTCCAACGGGGCATCCGCCGCCGCTGGCCTCAAGGAAGCGCGGGAGCGATTGGAGCGGGAGATGGTGCTCCTGGCCATGGAGCGCAATGACGGGAACGTCTCCGCCGCCGCCAAAGAGTTGGGCATCAGCCGCCCGACCTTCTACGAGCTGATGAACAAGCTCGGGCTTTCAAAGGAACCTTGAGGGATTCCGCGTAGGACGGTCTCCACGCCGTTGCACTCTTCTCTCGGTGACACCACAAAAAGGGCCGGATTACTCCGGCCCTTTTGTTTTGTATGATGCAGGGGGGGATTGTGTTATGCCAGCCTCCGCCGCAGTCCGGCGATACCCGCCAGCGCGCCGCCGAGAAGAACGAGGGTGGTGCCGCCGTCGGGCGTGGTGCCGATACCACCGCCGCCGGTGGCGGTGCCAGCCTTCAGCCCGCCGATGAACACCCCGCTGTCATAGATGCTATCGCTCGTGTCAGCGACTCCGATGGTGAGGGTGTGAGTGGGCAGTCCGCTGTCGAGGATGCCGACCACGTTGAAGGCCTTTGTGAGCCCGTTGTATTCGATCGAATAGAGGCCGCCACCGACCGGATTGCTGATGAAATTGGTCGGATTGCCGGGCGTGTTGGAGATGAGTTCACCGCTTGAGAACTTGGCGTAATTCACGCCATCGACGAAGAAGCCGAAAATGTCGGTGACCGATTGCGTCGGGAATTCGTCGGTGCCGAAGATGAAGTTCGCACTGACGGAGGTGACGCCCGGATCAACTGTGAAGTTGAACGAGAGCGCATTGGCATCGTTGGTGTTGAATCCCGACAGGGTTGTCAGCAGCAAGTTTGAGCCGCTTCCGGGTTGGAGCAAGGCGTTGGAGAAGCTGTTCGTCGTGTTGGTGAACGGAATGTTGGCGCTGCCGCTGGTCAGGAAGATCCCGTCGCCCAAGTTCAAGGTCGGGGTGGAACCCGAGCTGGGTGCCAGGGAGAAGCCGGTATAGGTGGCTGCCTGCGTCTGGCCTTGGATCGCAGTGCCTTGGTAGATGATCGAGCTGCCGTCGACGTTGATACCGCTGGCCGGGGCTTGTACGGCGGCGGTGAGGGTATTGCCGGCGGCGACCGCGCCGACGGATCCGTCAATAAGTGTCAGACTCAGGGCACTGGCTTGGCCGGTAAGCAAGCCGATGACACAAAGGCTGACGATGTCTGTTGCTGTTTTCAATTGTTTCATGGTGGTTGGGTAGTTGGTTGGTTTCTTCATAGGGCGACTCTTACCGCCCCTTGGCAGGTAAACCGCTTCCGCCGAATTAATGAGCAGGTTTCGTGCCAAAATAAACTTTAGCTTTTCAACCAATTGATTTTTAGGTTGTTATGATAAAAAGAAAAATTACGAGACGGGTTTGCTGTGGCATATTGGAAAGTTTCCCATCAGTGGGTGTAAACAATCCCGACGGTTATTTATTCAATTCGTCCACCGGCTTGGTGAGTTCCTCGAGGGTGGCCTTGGCTTTGGCGGCATCGGCTTCCGGGAGTTTGGCTTGGAGCGCCTGGGTGAGAGTCTGGCGGGCCTCGAAGGGGTGTTTGGTGGCCGCTTGGGACATGCCGAGAGCGAACAGTTCGCGGCTGGTGAGTGCTCGTTTGGCGGAGAGTTCCTTGAGGAGTTGGGCGGCGTAGTCGAACTGGCCCTTGCGGAAATTGAGGATGGCCAGGATGCCGCTGAGGTCGGGATCGTCCTTGAGCCGCTCGCGTGCGGCATTGGCGAGTTTTTCCGCCGCCTCAAGCTGCTTTGGATCATCAAGGTAAACCCGGGCCAGCGCGATGCGGGCGGGGTCGAACTGCGGGTAAACTTCGAGCACCTTGGCATAGGATGCCGCCGCGCTTTCGCCCGCTTTTTCCTGTAGCGCGGCCCGGATCATCAGGGCGGGAACATAAGTGGGGCTGGCCGCCAACTTCTTTTCGACCAGTGCAGGGGTGGCGGCATCAGTCACCGCATTCGGTTCGGTGAGGGCGAGGAAGTCCTTGGCGTCGGCCGCTTGGGCGGGATCGCCCGGGGCCAGCTTGCCCATGACGGTGCGGGCGTCGGCCACGCGCCCCATGCTGTAGGCGGCCCAAGCGAAATCCACTTGGACGCCAGCGTCCGCCGGGAGTTTTCGGGCGACTTCCTGGAGCAGGTTGTAGGCTTCTTCATGCTTGCCGACGCGGAGATTCGCCGTGCCGAGCAGGGCTGCGGCCCGCAGGCTTTGCGGGGCGATTTTGTGTGCCTGGCTGGCAGCCGCCAGAGCTTTGTCGGGCTGGTTCAGGGCGGTGGCGTAGAGATCCGCAAGCGCGAGATGGGCGGCTTCGATTTGCGGGTTGATGGCAAGCGCGTTCTGGTAGGCGGCGGCGGCGTCTTCCGGGCGGCTGGCGGCGGCGAGTTTTTTCGCATGGAAGAGGATCAGCACCACGTCCTTGGGGTCTTTTTTCACTTGCGACTCAAGGGCGGCGAGATCCAACTTATCCCCGTCGCGCAGGGTGGCGAGACGGCGCTCCGCCTCGGGTTTTTCCGGGAATTCGCCGGGGCTCTTCAGGGCCTTTTCGAGAAGGGCGCTCGCTTCCGGGAGTTGGTTCATCATGTAGTAGGTCATCGCCAGGTGGTATTGCACGGTAGGGGATTGTGGCAACTCGGTCGCCGCCTCCAGCAGGAGCGTCAATGCCTCGCCGTAACTGCCACGCAGCCATTCAATCCAGCCAAGCGTGTCACCGATGGCCGGAGATTTGGGGGCGAGGGTACGAGCCTTGCGGGCGTTCTCCAGAGCTTTGTCGAGATTGCCGGAATGTTCTGCGTCGATGCAGGCGAGATTGTTATAGGCGGGGGCGAAGTTGGGTGCGATCTTCACCATTTCCTCGAAGCTGGCGCGGGCCTCGTCGATGCGGCCGAGTTTCTGGAGCAGGATGCTGAGTTGCATGCGCACGGGGATATTGTTGGGTGCGGTTTTCAAGATTTCCTGCAAGCGTAGGACGGCCTGCTCAGAACGTCCGCTGTCGATTTGGATGCGAACGAGTATGCCGTAGGTCGTCAGGTCTTCCGGATTGAGTTGAATGGTTTTCAGGGCCAATGATTCGGCGGTCTTGAAGTCCTTTTGGATGAAGCAGAGGCCGGCCTTGAGGGCATTCGCCTGCGCCGACTCCGGGTGGGCGGCGAGGTAGGCATCGGCACGCGCCATGGCCACGGCGTTCTTGCCCTCTTCCTGGTCGATGGCGATGAGTTGGGCTATGAATGCCAGATTGTCAGGGAAGCGTTTCAAAGCGCTTTCGAATGTCGCACGTGCCTCGGTGAGTTTTTTCTGGGAGACGAGGATTTGGCCGAGGCGCAGTTGCAATACCGGCTCTTCGGGGGCTGCGGCGATCTGTTTTTTAAGGACCGCGACGGCATCATCGCTGCGGTTGGCAGCGAGGTATGCCTGGACGAGGAGATCCTCAGCCGTGCGGTTGGTGGGTTCGGCGGCAAGGAGGGCCTCGATGGAGCGGATGGCCTCTGCCGGCTTGCCGTCCTTGAGATGGAGGGACGCGCGCAGCAGGACCGCCTGGGGTGCCCCTGGGACAAGCGTGAGCACACGGTCCAGCGCATCGGTCGCCTTGCGGAAATCGCCCGCCGCGAGGTAGGTTTTGCCAAGGGCGAGTTCCAACTGCGGGCGGGACGGGAAGGTCTTGGTGATTTTCTCCAGCAAGTCGACCGCCTTGGCCGGATCCTTCTGCCGGACCCAGATCTCTGACTGGAGAACACCGGCTTCGATATCGAGCGGACTTATTGCCAGCACCTTGGTTAAATACTCCGCCGCCTTGGTATCGTCTTTGATGGCAACCGCGATCTGGGCGAGCAGCCGCCAGTTTGGCAGATAATCCGGGGCGGTCTCGGTCGCTTTTTTCAGCAACTCCACGGCTTCGTCCTTGCGCTTGAGTTCCACCAGGAGCCTGGCATAAGAAATCGTTTCGGTCGAGTAGGGAGCCGCAAGTTCGGAGGCTTTTTTGAGGGATTCAAGGGCCTTGTCAAGTTCCTTGCTCTTGGCGAAGAGGGTCCCTTGCAGGGCCCGGGCGCGGGCATATTTCGGATCGGCTTCAATCGCGCGATCAATGAGTTTCGCACCGGCATCGAGTTGACCGCGGCGGAGTGCGATGAGCGCGGAGGCCAGCAGGACGGGTGCCTGTTCAGACGATGTCGCCAAGGCGAGCCGTTGTTCGCACTCGGTCATGGCTTCGGGCGTGAGCGAGGTTTCGGCGAAAAGCAGCAAAGCCTCGCCATGGGACGCGGAGCGGTCGAGCACTTCTATCAGCTCCTTGCGGCTGTCGCCGATGAAGCCGAGTTCGAACAAGGCCTGCGCCAGAGCGGTGCCGACCTCATCATCCTGCGGGAGTTTTTGTTTCGTCGCGATCAATATGCGGGCGGCGTCGAGCATCGCTCCTTGGCGCAACGAAATCATGCCCAGGCCCTTGATCGCTTCGGGATCACCGGGCTTGGTTTCGAGCACGTTTTTGAATTCAATCTCGGCCGCCGCATAGTCGTCCTTCGCGAAATACTCTTTGGCGGAGCTGAGCTTGCTCTCGGCTTTTTTGGCCTTGGAGCATCCGGACTGGAGGATGACAAGCATCAGTGTGGCGGTTGCGGCACTAAACAGTCGTTGGGCGGTTTTCATGGATAGTAGGAGACTCATGACAGCGGGGATTCCATCATGCCCGGCTTGGAAAGCCAGCACGGATTTCGGTTGCGGCTGCGCCGCCCGGTGTTTCGGTTGAAGAGTGAAAGGATCAGTCGCTTCGCACTGGTCCTTTCTCTCGTCTCTTACCGACCCACCGAAACACCGGCCGCGCAGCGGCACCGAAACACCGATCACAGCGGCGATGGGAACAGGGCCGACGCCTTCTCAAGGGTGGTCCGGCAGGCTCAGCAGAAACCGCCAGGCGGGCAGCACTTCGACGAGTCCCAGCCCGGTTTCAATTCGCTCCTCCTCATTCCGTGTCACGATGGTTCCTGCCTTCAAGCCAAGTTCCGCCATGGCTTCGATCAGCGCGGCGATCTCCCGTTTCCTCGCCGCCGCGTCCGCCAGGGACTCGCATACCTGAACCAGGCGGCGGGGTCGGCCGCGCGGGGAGACGATGAAATCCACTTCCCGGCCAGTCCGGGTCTTGTAGTAGAAAATCTCGGCATCGAGCCGGCGGAGGGCGGTGAACACAAGGTTCTCAAGGTGATGGCCTGAGTTGACCAGGATCCCCGATGAGACCGAGCGGACCAGCGCGTGATCAATGCAGTAGATCTTCTTCGCGTTGGCGTTGCTGCGGGCGAGCGAGGCATCGAAGACCCGCACCGTGAAGAGGAAATACGCGTCTTCAAACCACGAGAGAAAGTCCGCGACGGTGGCCTTGGGAACCTTGTGACCCAGCGACTTGAGATAGCCTGTGAGGCGGTTCACCGAATAAAGCGACGCCGTGTTATCCACCAACCAGTGCGCCAGATCGATCACCGCCCGCGGGTGGGAGACGTCATGCCGCTCGACCAAATCCCGGAATAGAATGGTCTGGAAGTACTCTTGGTGGGTCTTGACCCGCAGCCTCGGACTCATCCCGACGACCTCGGGAAAACCGCCGGTCTCCCAATATTCATCGAAGGCCTTCCGGGCGAGAAGCTGCTTTTTGGTTGAGAACGCACCCCCGCTGTCGAGGCCCTTGTAGTCCATGAATTCACGGAATGAAAAGGGGAATATCTCCCACGACAGCGCCCGCCCGCGCATCTGGGTGGCGATTTCCTTTGACAACATTCTGGCGGATGACCCGGTGAGATAGACCTCACAGTTCTCGGTGCGCAGCAGGCGGTCCACAAACGATTCCCAGCCACGGGTCGCTTGGATTTCGTCGAAAAAGCAATGGATCCTCTCGCTGTTCTTCTTCTCCGGATATATCGAGAAATAGGCTTCGGAAATCAAGCCGAGGTTCTCCGAGCGCAGGTTGTGCAGCCGGTCATCGAAGAAATTCAGGAACAGGATATTCGCAGGCTTCACCCCGGCATCCAACAGCCGCTGGATCACCTGGAAGAGGTAGGTTGACTTTCCGCTCCGGCGCACGCCGATGCAGACCGAGGCCTTGCCGGGAACCGATTCCATCTGGATACGCCGGGGCACCCCGGTCTCGAGACGGGTTTCCTGAAAGTCCAGAATGATGGCTTTGATCGTTTCTATCATCGGTGCGGCTGCGCTGGAGGTTGGTTCTGTCGGAGCGGAAAGTGGTAAGGAATATTACCGATTGCAATCAAAATCGTCAAGACTTATTTCCGATATTTGGCAATTCCGCCTCAATTTGGCGTTCGTTCACCAGTGATCGGTGTTTCGGTGTTTAGGTGTGGAGAAAGGGTCGGTCGCTTCGCACGGGTTCTTTCTCTTTATTACCGACCTACCGAAACACCGGCCGCGCAGCGGTACCGAAACACCGGCCCCCGCAGCGCATCACCACTTTTGCCAAAGCGGGGCCACTGAGACTGCTCGGTCGCACCTCGAATCTCCGCCTCAGGCTCCCAAGGCGGCGGAACCGAGCCCGAGACCATTCTGTGTTGCGAAGGTCGATGCGAAGGATTTGGAATGTTCCAAGCGGCAGCAAAAAGGGACCTGCCGAAGCAGGTCCCATCGTTTGATAAGGGAGGAAAACTCGCTGTAGTCTTCTACTTCTTCAGCCTCCTGGCAACCAGCACCAAGGACGCCAAGGACAAGCCCAACAGGGAAAAAGTCGCACCACCGTCGGGAACGTTGGGATTCACTTGTTCAAGACTGCCGATGGTCATGTTGTCGAATGCGAAGATATCACCCTGACCGGTAGAGGTGAGGAAGTTGATGCCCGTAACCTGTTCTGAGGCATTGGTGCTGATGAAGCCGTAGAATAGCACCGAGCCGTCGCTGCTGCCGTTGCTCCCCACGGTGTTCGGAACATTAAGCAGAGCGATGCTGCCACCCGCAAGCTGCAATCGGAGCGTGCCACCGAAATCGCCAATGTCGATGCCATTGAAACCGAACGCAGCGATGGGAGAGCTGAAGGTGATAGAAAAATCTCCCGCACTACCAGCATTGGTTTCCCAATATGTCTCTGTACCCCCGTCGCGGGTGACCCCGTAACGACCGACACCGTTGGTAACATACTCGCTGGCCAGGCTCACAACACTTCCTCCTCCAGACAGCGTAGCTGTGCCTGCCCCCGGAAAAGTCAAAGCCAACGGGGAACTCCCACTTCGGGATTCGAAAGTCTCCGTGCCCACCCCAATCAACCCGGCTAGAAAGCTGGTTGATGCCGCCGTGGAATTTGGGATTAAGGAAAGCGGTGTCGACGGGTTGCCACTGAAATCTTCCCCAAAGTAGGTCAAGATCGTTGCTTGGGCTGGGAGGGAAGCGAAGGCTAGGAGCGCCAATGCGACTTTACCGGCTATTCTTGTTTTCATAATGTTTGTTTGTTGGTTGTTGGTTGTTTTTATGCACATCAGGCTTTGCAGAATTTCCGGCGCAGGGCACCAAGGCCCAGCAGAGAGCCGCCCAGCAGCGCGAGAGTTGTGCCGCCGTCCGGAACAGTGACTTCAGTGTCGCCACTGCTGGTTTGGGTCCCTGCTCCGTGGGAAATAACGATTTTCTTAGTCAGGGCGAAGGGGTTGGTCGTCTGGCCGGGTGCACCAACCGAACATGCAAATGCCCCCGGGCCGAAGGTCTGAGGACCCGCAATGGCCACTCCACCAAAAAGGATGTTATTGACGTCGAGCAATGTCGTGCAAGTGACGGAGCCTTGGGTGGTTCCACCAATTTTGTCCGTGAAACTGTCCCCCACAGACATCGGACCAAACCCGATATCGGAGAACTCAACGGTAAGATTGGGCGGCGCAGCGGTAGGCGAGTTGCTTTGGGCTATAAAGTTCAAGTCCATGTACGGCTTCACGGCGGAACCTTGGGAGGGCTTTGTGATGCCGGTATTCACGGTGAGACTCCAAAGACCGACAGAACCCACATAGACGACTTTCCCAAGTCCTAGGAAAGAGTCCAACCCGGTTTCATCAAGAATGGTGACAGTGGTGGTACCGTCAGAGATCCTTAACGAGGCAGTGCCGGCAGTAGAGATAGCGCCCGCAAACTGTGTACCGACCGCGAGGATTGCTGCGATGGCGAGTGATGTTTTGGTGTGTTTCATTGTTTTCGTTTGTTTGTTGTTTCTTGCGTAGGGTTTCCCCTGATTGTGATTCGGAGGTTGGATTGATTGACCTCTGCCGCTCTAGTTAGCAATGAGCGTGCCAAGATGAACGCAGAATATTTAAAACATTGATTATGAGCGAGTTGGAAAACAAAAAAAGTTTTCGAGCGGGACATGTGCCTGGGTGTTGGAAAGCTTTCCGTCAGTGGGTGTAAGAAATTCCGACGGTTGTGTCAGACTTTTTTCACACTTGCAAGTGGACGGCCCAAGGCCAAGCCGCCCTACCGTTTTGTGGATGGTGGGCCTACCCACCGTTCACTTGCCCTTGCCAATCTGCTTGGTGAGATCGTCGAGGGTGGCCTTGGCTTTGGCGGCATCGGCTTCGGGGAGCTTGGCTTGGAGCGCTTGGGTGAGGGTTTGGTGGGCCTCATCGGGGCGTTTGGTGGCCGCTTGGGACATGCCGAGAGCGAACAGTTCGCGGCCGGTAAGTGCTCGTTTGGCGGAGAGTTCCTTGAGGAGTTGGGCGGCGTAGTCGAACTGGCCCTTGCGGAAATTGAGGATGGCCAGGATGCCGCTGAGGTCGGGATCCTCCTTGAGCCGCTCGCGTGCGGCATTGGCGAGCTTCTCCGCCGCTTCAAGCTGCTTTGAATCATCGAGGTAAACCCGGGCGAGGGCGATGCGCGCGGGGTCGAACTGCGGGAAGACCTCGAGCACCTTGGCATAGGATGCCGCCGGGCTCTCGCCGGCATTTTCCTGCAGCGCGGCCCGGATCATCAGGGCGGGAACATAAGTGGGGCTTGCCGCCAGTTTCTTTTCGACCAGCGCCGGGGTGGCGGCATTGGCCACCGCATGCGGCTCGGTGAGGGCGAGGAAGTCCTTGGCGTCTGCCGCCTGGGCGGGATCGCCCGGGGCCAGCTTGCCCATGGCGGTGCGGGCGTCGGCCACGCGCCCCATGCTGTAAGCGGCCCAAGCGAAATCCACTTGGACGCCAGCGTCCGCCGGGAGTTTGCGGGCGGCTTCCTGGAGCAAGTCGTAGGCTTCCTCGTGCTTGCCGAAGCGGAAATTCATTGCGCCGAGGACTGCGGCCGCCTGCGGGCTTTGCGGGGCTGCCTTGAGGGCCTGGCTGGCAGCCTCGAGGGCTTGGTCGGGCTGGTTCAGGGCGGTGGCGTAGAGATTCGCCAACCCGAGATAGGCGGCTTCGATTTGCGGGTTGATGGCAAGCGCGTTCTGGTAGGTGGCGGCGGCGTCTTCCGGGCGTCCGGCGGCGGCGAGTTTTCCGGCCTTCAGTACCATGAGCACGACATCCTTGGGGGAGTCCTTGAGGCGCTGCTCAAGGGTGGCGAGATCCAGTTTTTGGCCGTCGCGCAGGATGGCGAGGTGTGCCGCCGCCTGGTTTTTTTCGGGGAAACCGCTGGGTAGCGCCAAGGCCTTTTCGAAAGCGGCGATGGCTTCCGGGGGCTGGTGCATCATATAGCGGGTCATCGCGAGATGATACTGCACCGTAGCTTCCTCGGGCAGGCGGCTGGCCGACTCTAGCAAGAACGGCAACGCCTGGCGATAATCGCCGCGGAGCCATTCGATCCAGCCACAGGTATCGGCGACTCCGGGGTCGTCGGGAAGGAGTTCGCGGGCTTTGCGCGCGTTTTCCCGTGCTTCGTCGAGCTTGCCCGGAATCCCACAATCGATGTAGGCGAGATCGTTGTAAGCCGACGCGAATTTCGGATCTATTTTCACGATCTCCTCGAAGCCGGCCCGCGCTTCATCGATACGACCGAGTTCCCGCAGCAGCGAGGCGAGGTACATCCGCGCCGAGAGGTTTTTGGGGTTAACTTCGAGCAATTGCTTGAGGCGTCCGATCGCCTCATCCGTGCGACCATCGGCAGTCTGGATGCGCACGAGCATCCCATAGGCCACGGTGTCATCCGGCTTGAGTTCGATGGTTTTCGCGGCCAATGCCTCGGCGGTCTTGTAGTCTTTCCGGCTGTAGCAGAGTCCGGCCTTGAGGAGGTGCGCTTGGGGGGACTCCGGGTGGGCTTTGAGATAAGCGTCGATGCGGGCCATGGCGGCATCGCCCTTGCCTTCCCGCTGGTCGAGGGTGGCGAGCTGGCCCACCGCAGCAAGCTGGTCTGGCGTGTGGACAAGCACGCGTTCGAAGACGGCGCGGGCCTCTGCGATTTTCCCTTGGGTGACAAGCATTTGCCCGAGTGTGAGTTGCGGCCCCGCATTGTTGGGCATGACCTCGGTCTGTAACTTGAGAATTGCGACCGCGTCATCGGTGCGGTTGGCGGCGCGGTAGGAGGCCACCAGTAGGTCCTGCGCCGTGCGATTTGCCGGTTCTACAGCATACAGCGGTTCGACGAGGCCAATCGCCTCCCCAGCTTGGCCGTCCTTGAGGTATAGGTCGGCGCGCAGCAGGACCGCCTCAGTTGCACCCGGGACGCTCACGAGCACGCGGTCGAGCGTCTCTGCGGCTTTGCGGAAGTCGGCTGCCGCCAGGTATGCCTTGCCCAGGGATAATTCCAGATTGGGCCGGGACGGGAAGGCCTTGGTGAGTTTTTCCAACTGTTCGACTGCCTTGGCGGGTTCTTTGCGGCGCAGCCAGAGTCGGGATTGGAGCAGTCCTGCCTCGATATCGAACGGGCTTTTTGCGAGGACCTTGGATAACGCCGGAGCCACCTCGTCATCATTTCCGCCAGCGAAGGCGATCCGGGCCAGAAGCCGCCAGTTTGGCAGGTAATCCGGGGCCGCCTCGGTCGCCTGCTTGAGCAGCGCCACCGCATCTTCCTTGCGCTCGAGTTCCATGAGGAGTGTGGCGTAAAAGCCCAACTCGTCGGACCGTGGGCCGCCGAGGTCGGAGGCTTTTTTCAGGGATTCGAGGGCTTTCTCCGGCTGCTTGTTCGCCTTGAAGAGATTTCCCTGCGAGGCGAGGGCACGGGCGGATTTCGGATCGGCCGCGATCGCGCGATCAACGAGTTTCGTACCGGCTTCGACCTTTCCGCGACGGAGTTCGAGGAGCGCCGAGGCCAACATGACCAGTGCCTGGTCGCTGGCATTGGAGCGGGTGATCCGTTCCTCGCACTCGGTCATGGCCTCGGGCGTGAGCGAGGTCTCCGCCAGCAACAGCAAGGCTTCGCCATGGGCCGGTTTGCGCGTGAGAATCTCGAGCAACTCCTTTCGGCTGTCAGCCGCGAATCCCAAGGCCAAAAGGCACCGCGCGAGATTGACTCCGACCTCGTCATCCTCAGGAAGCCTGATCTTCGCTTCCGACAAGTTCTGGGCAGCATCGAGCAGCGCTCCCTGCCGCAGCGCAGCCAGGCCGAGCCCCTTGAGTGCCTGAGGATGCCCGTTTTGCATTTCGAGCAGGTTTTTGAATTCGATCTCCGCAGCCGCATAATCGGCCTTCTCGTAGTGTTCCCAGGCGGTGGCGAGTTTGTGTGCCACCTTGGCTTCCTTGTTGCATCCGGGCAGGAAGACGACTAACAGCAGAAATGCGGCGGTGTTGGCAAGCAGCCGATGATGTTTCATGGGAGGCGAGACTAATCCTCCGCTCCACAGTGGCAAGGGGAAATTGTTGGAGGATCCTGTTGTTGGTGTGCTCCAAAGGGTGCGGCCGTGCGTCCCACGTGGTGCCTGTTTCAGGCTCTGCGGACGTGATGGGAAAACGTGCCACCCGCGCGCCGGATAAATGCACATGTAACCACAGGCTGCATTTCGGCTCGTGAAAGCCGCGCCACCCGCGCGCACCGGATGGCTTCACTGCAATGGTTAGAAGCGACATTGCGTTTTTCCTTGTTTTTTCCCGATATTGATGGTTTGGAAAAACGAATATATTAAAGTATAACTATGGAGATTTATCGCGCCGCCACATGATGGTCTCCTCTTGCACCCGAAACACCAAAGCAATTCTTTTGAAACGGCACGAATCCCAGGTTGGAAACGTGGAACAGACGTGTTGTTGACATTGACACTGCTGCCTTTCGCGCTGCTGTTGCTGCCGTTTTTGGCATGCTGGATCAAGCTGGTCTCCCCGGGGCCATGCCTCTTTCGGCAGACCCGCATCGGCCGGGGACACCGCCCCTTCACGATGTACAAGTTCCGGACCATGAATCCCGGATCGGATGACACTATCCACACAGCCCACATAAGGCGACTGATCAAGAGCAACCGACCGATGCACAAGTTGGACAGTGACGACAGCCGGGTGATCAAAGGGGGCTTGATGATGCGCATGTCCGGACTTGATGAATTGCCGCAGTTGATCAATGTCCTGCGCGGTGAAATGAGCTTGGTCGGTCCGCGACCCTGCATTCCGGAAGAAGTCCCACACTTTAAGGCGGATCACCACCGCCGCTTTGCCGTACTACCCGGGTTGACGGGCCTTTGGCAAGTAAAACGCGCGAAGCCCACGACGTTCCACGGGATGGCTGGCCTGGATGTGGAATATGTCGCGCGCTTGTCCCCTTTGTTTGATTTCATGATCCTCATGCGCACACCGGGCATGCTGGTATGGCAGCTCAAGTCGTCCGTCATGACTAGGATTGGTGAGACGGCGGGCCGGCCAACACAGCGGATCTTCCCGGTGGATGCCCCTCCGGAAGCACTGTAACACAACTCCCGGCCGGAAACCATGCCAGCGCGCATGAACCGCATTCTGACAATCGGAGTGGCGCCAGTCCGGCTTGCATCATTTGCGCCGCATATCATCTGACACCATGCAGCCGGAAAACCATTTTCTACAGAAGCGCGTAAATCTCTTTGACGGAATATCAATCGTTGCCGGGGCAATGATTGGCTCGGGGATATTCATAGTGAGTGCGGATATTGCCAGAACCATCGGGTCTCCGGGGTGGCTGATGATGGTCTGGCTGATTACCGGAATAATCACCGTGACAGGTGCGGCAAGTTACGGCGAGCTGGCCGCAATGATGCCCCAGGCGGGGGGACAGTATGTATATTTGAAGGAGGCCTATCATCCCCTCGTCGGCTTTCTGTTTGGCTGGACCACATTTCTGGTAATCCAGTGCGGTTCCATAGCGGCCGTGGCTGTGGCATTTGCCAAATTCAGCGGCGTGCTCATACCATGGGTATCCGAAAAAAACGTGTTGTTTCAGATGGGGCCCCTGATAATCAATAGCACAATGGTCATTGCCATCGCAATGATATCCTTCCTGACATGGTTGAATACAAGGGGTATTGTCACGGGAAAAACCGTGCAGAATTTCCTTTCATCAACAAAAGTGATCGCCCTGTTTGGATTCATAGCAATCGGGTTGGTGGCGACAAAAGACCTGAATTCCTTCGAGATCAACCAGCAGGTGTTCTGGCAGGCCGCCAGGATTGGCCCGGATGGCCAGACACTACCCCTGATCGGGTTTGCCCTTGTTGCGGCCATAGGAACCGCGCTTGTAGGTTCGTTGTTTTCAGCCGATGCCTGGTATAATGTCACCTATCTTTCAGGAGAGGTTGTCAATCCCAGACGCAATGTGCCATTAAGCCTGGTCTGCGGAACCCTGCTGGTGTCGGCGATTTACCTGCTCACGAATTTTGTCTATATCAGGATTCTCCCTCTTGCAGGGGTGCCTGACGGGCAGGATGTTTTGAGCCGTGGCATTCAGTTTGCCACCGACGACAGGGTGGCGACATCCGCCATGAGTGTTGTCTTCGGCGATTATGCCGCCATTATCATGGCCGTGTTCATCATGGTCAGCACCTTCGGGTGCAACCATGGGCTTATCATGGCTGGTCCGAGGGTTTACTATGCCATGGCAAAAGACGGTTTGTTTTTCAGCAGGGTGGGTGAAATCAACAAAAGAGGGGTTCCGGGATTCGCGATCGTGATGCAGGGTGTTTGGTCGGTATTGCTCTGTTTGTCAGGGACATATGGTGAGCTGCTTGATTATGTCATATTCGCCGTCCTGATATTCTTCACATTGACCATTCTGGCCATTTTTGTCCTGAGGGTGAGGCGGCCCGATATTCCAAGACCCTACAAGGCTATCGGTTACCCGGTGATTCCGGCGCTTTACATTCTGACCACGGTGACAATCATGGTGATTCTATTGATTTACAAGCCGAATTATACATTTCCCGGATTGGGAATGGTTATTCTGGGGATTCCCGTATTTTACCTGTGGAGAAGATTCAACGGCAAGTCCGGGCGGCATGGAGGAGCCATGCACCAGCGATGATCGGGGAGGACCCATCACATCGATCACCGGACCGGAACCCCAGCGGCCGAGCACTGCGCAGCAGTCCAGCCCGGCTGATTCACGCGCCAGATCCACGGTGGCCCAGCCCGCGGCCGTCTGCATGCTATGGGCACCGGGTCTCATGTTAGAGCCGACCCTGACTTGCATTTTCCCGGCCGCCATTCGGTATCACTGGCTGCGGTCCCATGCCGGCGAGCATATTTGGTGAAAAATATTGTTGTTGGCGGCCGTACATGCCGGTATCCCTGAATCACATGAACACTCACACCCTGCATTCCCGCCGCACGTTCCTTCGACAATCCGCCGCCGCGGCGGCGGTTACGATCGCCGCACCCACCATCATCCCGTCTTCCGTACGCGGGGCCGATGGCCAAACGGCCCCGAGCAACCGCATCACCGTTGGCTTCATCGGCACCGGGGATCATGGCACTCATTGGAACCTCCCGCCCTACCTCAATCATAAGGACGCCCGGGTGGTCGCGGTTTGCGACGTGGACAACAACCGCCTGTTGCGCGCCAAGGGGTTGGTGAATCGTCACTATCAGAATGAGGATTGTTTTGCGACCCGGGATTTCCGCGAAGTTCTTGCCCGCAAGGATATCGACGCGGTCATGATCTCGACTCCGGACCATTGGCATACGATTATCAGCCTGTTGGCCATTCAGGCCGGCAAGGACGTGCAGTGCGAAAAACCAACTCTAACCATCCATGAGGGCAAAGTGCTTGTCGCCGCAGTGCGCAAACATAAAAAAGTCTTCCAGACCAGCACCGAGGACCGTGCGTTGGTGGAATACCACCGGATGGCCGAGTTGGTGCGCAACGGCCGGATCGGCAAACTCCAGCGCATTGAAGTCATTCTGCCCAAGCAGCCGGGCGGTCCGGGAGACGCGACGCCGCAACCGGTGCCGCCGGAACTCGATTACCAAATGTGGCTGGGACCGGCACCTGACGCGCCCTACACCCGGAACCGGGTGCATTTCAACTTCCGTTGGATTCAGGATTATTCCGGCGGGATTATTTGCGACTGGGGTGCCCATTTGTTCGACACCGCGCAGTGGGGCAACGACACCGAGCACAGCGGCCCGGTCGAGATCGAAGGCACCGGCACGTACTGGGAGGGTGGCCTTTACAACACGGTCAAGGATTACGATGTCACATTCCGTTATGCGAATGGTGTGGTCATGACCTGCAAACCGGGCACTCCGAGCATCAAGTTCATAGGCTCGGATGGCTGGGTGGGCAACACCGGTTGGCGCGCACCCGTGCAGGCCAGTTCCCAGAAAATCCTCGAGTCCAAAATCGGCCCCAATGATCTGCATCTCTATACCAATCCGCAGGGCGAGCACGACGATTTCCTGCAATGTGTCAAGAGCCGCAAGGATCCCTATTTTCCGGTGGACATCGGTCACCGGGTGAGCACGGTGTGCCACCTCGGCAACCTCGCCATCAAGCTCGGGCGCAAGCTCAAGTGGGATCCCGTGGCGGAACATTTCACGGGTGATGACGAAGCGAACAAGCTGCTCGATCGCCCGCGCCGCGACCCGTGGCAATTGCCGAAAGTATGAAGACATTGTTGCGGACAATCGCGGTTGTCTGCAATACGGACTACGCCTTCAAGGGTGACGAAACGCGCAAGGTGAAATACGACTACCGGTTGTTGCTCGGCAAGAGTGTAACCGACACTGCGGATATTCACACCAAATGGTGGCAATAGGGACGACCGGAATAACCTTCCGCTGGCACCCGCGCTTCAAGAAAGCGATTGGCAAGGGCGGAAAAAGGGCGTTACATGCTGACGCAGCGCGCGCGAGGATGTGCCCGCCCGTGTTCACCATGTCCCAAGCCATCATTGATCCCGAGGAAGTCCGGCGTTTCGCGGCGGAATTGAAGCGCTTTAATGGTGATCTGCGGGAGCGCACGGCCTCGTTGATGGCGCGTTTCACCGCGCTGGGTGACACCTGGCAAGACCAGGAACAGGAAAAGTTTGCGGGCGAGTTCGTGCAATTGATGAGGACCGTGAAATCGTTTCTTGAATTGTCCGAGCGGCATACCCCATATCTCCTGCGCAAGGCCGAACGCATCCAACAGTATCTTGACCAGCGCTGACACTTTGGAAATTCCGCCATGTCAGATCAGGTAAAAATCACCTCCATCGATGCGTTGGAAGCATTCCGCGCCGATTTGATCCAGTATGTCGCGAAGGCGCGGGTGGCATTGGAAGACGCGGAGGGCGAGGTGCGCCGCACCCGCTCGTGGCTGGACATGGACCGGACCGGGCATTGGGCGGGGCAGTGCAAGCAGTGGACGAAAGCATGCGAACAGGCCGAAGCCGAACTCTACAACGTGACGCTGACCCGTCCGCAGGAAAGCCACGCGTTCCAGAAGATGGCCGTGCTGAAGGCGCGGCGGAAACTTGAGGAAGCCGAGGGGAAACTGCGCGTAGTCCAGCATTGGCGGCAAATTTTCGAGAATAGGACCACACCGTTGCTGCGGCGGCTCGATCCGATGTTTTTCATGGTCGACCGGCAATTGCCACAGGGGATTCACGCGCTCGGCGAGGCCGTCAAGGCACTCCAGGCCTATGCGGAAAAAGGACCGGTCACAAAACCCCACGCCGCACCATCCGCCACGCAGACGGCTGCAGAAGGAGGTGCCCCGTGAGTGCCACCGCCAGCAGGGGACTGCTCACGCTGGCCACCCGCCAAGTGCAGGCGCGCTGGTCGGAAACACGCAACTCATGGCGCGACTCGAAAGCCGCGGATTTTGAAGAGTTGTATCTATCGGACCTGGCGCAGTGCGTGAACACGGCCCTGAGCGTGCTCGAGGAATTGGAACATTTGTTAGAAAGGATCCATGCAGACTGTGAATGAATCCATCGACCCGCGTTCGGTGCATGAGTCGCTGGAACGCCTTAAATCCGGCGTTGCTTCGGCCACCACGGCGGTGACCGCACTGATGCAATCCAAGGCGGAACGATTGTCCGCGCTGCGCCGCGAGACCCAGCGGCACGCGGAAGAAAACACCGGGAAACGGGACATCCGGATCCATACGCTGACTGCGGATTTCAAAGAGCGGGTCGCACACGAACAACGCTTCATGGAAGCGCGGACCGCGCGCATCCAGCAGCTCTATCACTCGAGCCGCGAGTCGCTCGCCCGCCGGATCCAGGCGATGAAGGACCGCCGGATCGGCCAGATGCAGGGATCGATCATACGCCGGCGTCAGGCGAGCCAACAGGAATTGGATCAGGCGATCGAGCAACACCGGGCGTTCCAGGCACAACTTTTAGCCCAGCGTGCCGTCCGCCGGGATCTGCGCAAGTCCGTGTTGTCATCGTTGCGCACCTTCCGCCCGTGGCTGGACATCTGGTTTGACGGACGGCGCGGCGAATCCCAAACCCTGGAAATTCCAGTGACGCCGGAGGAAACACATGCGGAATTGCTAGAGAGGCTGGAGGAAGCCCGCAGCATCGCCGGGGATGCCCGGCGCTTGCGGCTTGCCGGGTTTTTCCGTTATCTGCCCTTTGCTTTTCTAACGGTGGTGGCGGCGGGAGTGCATTTGTGGGTGGGGTGGGGGACCTCTGGCGGCGTTTTGCCCGCCGTGCTGCCTTCGTTCGTGGTGGTGGAAGGGCTTCTGTTGTTAGTCTGGGTGGGGGCTTTTTTCGCGTCGCTTGCGACACTGCGCCGCGCCGCCTTCACACTGGCCGCCGCCCGTGCGCTCGAAGCCGCCGCAGATACTCAATCCGCCGCCCGGATTGCCGGATTGAGCGAGGCCATCGATAACGATAAGCTCGCAGAATCCCGCCACCTCAGCGATACTTTCCGCGAGACCGGTGATGACCATAAAGCACGCATGGTTGCGGGACATCACAAACTCGATCTGCAATTCGCCCGGTTGCCAATTCAGTTAGAGAGACTCCACCAGCGGAAATCGGCCCGACTCACCGCCGCCCATGAACTGGCCATCACCCGCGCCCGTGAGGAAGCCGACGAGCGGAACCGGGCGTTCGACGCCGGCCAGAACATCATCAAATCCGCTATTGATGCTGAATCCGACAAGGCGCTGGGCGGAATCGCGCGCTCATGGCAACATGATGTGGTGCCGTGGTTGGACCGCGTGGTTGCGTTGGACGAAACCTCGCGGAGGCGGTTTCCCGCATGGACGCCCGCGATGTGCGCCGCATGGGAACCTCCCGCAGTGGCGCCACCCGCCGTGCGCATCGGACGGATCGAGGTGGACGTCGCCAAACTATCAGGAGGACTGCCCGGTGATGCGCGTTTCACACTGCCTGCCAACGGTCATCTAGCAGCGCCGTTCGCGCTCGGTTTCCCGGATCATGGATCTATATTGTTAGAAAGCGACGGATCGGATGACGGGGCCGCCACCCGCGCGCTGCATGGGATTGCGTTGCGCTTGCTGGCCGCGCATCCACCCGGGCGCGTGTCGTTTGTGTTGATCGATCCGGTGGGTCTGGGCAAGGATTTCGCCGGTTTGATGCATCTGGCGGATTATGAGGAAACTCTGATTCATCACCGGATCTGGACCCAGAGCACCCACATTGAAGAACGTCTGGCGGAGGTCAACGACCACATCGAAAAAGTCATCCAGATGTATCTTCGCGACGAGTTCGCCAACATCACCGCATATAACGAACAAGCGGGCACGATCGCGGAAAAATACCGCTTTGTGGTGATTGCCGGATTTCCCGCCGCCTTCAGTGACACGGCCGCCAAACGCCTGCTCTCGATTGCTTCCAGCGGGGCGCGCTGCGGCGTTCACCTGCTCATGCAGCGCGATCTCCGGCAGCCCGCGCCGGATGCGGCGCTCGATGACGTACTCCGCCGCGTCTGCCTCCGTCTGGCCTTGCGCAACGGCGCGTTCCACTGGGTCGGGGCACCGGCGGGTGCGGATGTGATCGTGATGGATGAGCCGCCGTCCGCGCACGACTCGATCGCGCTGGTGCACCTGATTGGTCGCGCGAGTGTCGATTCCAACCGCGTCGAGGTGCCGTTCTCACAGATCGCACCGCCGCCGGACGAGATATGGCAAACCGAAACCCGCGACGAACTGCGGGTGCCCATCGGTCGTACCGGCGCCAGGAAATTGCAGATGCTGGCCATCGGCAAGGGCACCCGCCAGCATGTGCTCGTAGCAGGCAAGACCGGCTCCGGCAAATCCACCTTGTTTCATGTCATCATCACCAACCTCGCGCTGTGGTGCAATCCCGCGCAGGTCGAGTTCTATCTGGTGGATTTCAAGAAAGGCGTGGAGTTCAAATGTTACGCCGCCAAACACCTGCCACACGCCAGGGTGGTCGCCATCGAGAGCGACCGCGAATTCGCCCTCAGCGTGCTCCAGCGGGTGGATGCCGAGTTGAAACGCCGCGGCGAGTTGTTCCGTCACGCGGGGGCGCAGGATCTATCGGGATATCTGCGCGCCGGTGGCCGCGAAGCGTTGCCGCGCACCCTGTTATTGATTGACGAGTTCCAGGAATTCTTCACCGAAGACGACGCCGTGGCGCAGGAGGCGTCACTTCTGTTAGACCGTGTGGTGCGCCAGGGCCGGGCCTTTGGCATCCATGTGATTCTCGGTTCGCAAACCCTCGGTGGCGCCTACACTCTGGCCCGCGCCACGCTCGGCCAAATGGTCATCCGCATCGCGCTGCAATGCAATGAAACCGACGCCCATCTGATCATGGATGATGACAACCCCGCGCCGCGCCTGCTGACCCGGCCGGGCGAGGGGATATACAACGACCAAGCCGGCTCGCTGGCGGCTAACAGCCCGTTCCAGATCGTCTGGCTGCCCGAGGACGAGCGTGATGCCATCCTCGATCAGGTCGCGGCGCGTGCCGCCGCCAGCAGTGAGGCCATGCCGCCGCCGCCCATCATTTTCGAGGGCAACGCCCCGGCCGACGTCCGCGACAACATGGACTTGTTAGCGTCGCTCCGCTCCAAACCGCGCACCCGTCCGATGGCCGCGCGCGCATGGCTCGGGGCTCCGAATTCCATCAAAGGTCCCACAGAGGCGGTGTTCCAGCGCCAGAGCGGCAGCCATCTGTTAGTCATCGGCCAATCCGCCGAGCGTTCGGTTTCGCTATTGGCCATCGCCATGGTTTCGCTGTCGTCGCAATATCCGCCGGGACAGGTGGAGTTCGTGGTGCTCGATCCCCATGCCTCCGAAACCGGTGGCGGTGCCATGTTCCATCAACTCGCGGCGATTTTACCCAACCGGATCCGCGTGGGCGGACCGGGAGAAGCCCCCGAATTGATGGCCGGACTGGCTGCGGAACTCACCGCCCGCACGCCGTCATCCGGCCGCGACGCGCCGGAAATCTTCCTGCTCGTCCACGATCTGCAACGCTTCAAGGCGCTGCGTCCCGAGGATGATTTCAAGTTTTCGCTCGATGCTGACGCATCCGCCACCGTCAGTCCGTCGAAGGTTTTCGCGGATTTGTTAGGTGAGGGCGGTCCCTGCGGCATGCACGTTGTGGCGGCCACGGATACCTGGAACAACGTCAGCCGCTGGATTCCGCGCAAATTGATGGCTGAGTTCGAAATGCGGGTGCTTTTCCAGATGAGTGCCAATGATTCGGCCAACCTCATCGATTCTCCTGCCGCTGCCATGCTGGGTCTCCATCGCGCCTTGTTCTTCAACGAACACCTCGGCACCCTCGAAACCTTCCGCCCCTATGCCTTGCCTGACTCCGCATGGTTCGAGGAAATCACCGTCTGATAGCCCGCCTCATGCTTGGAACCGTCGCCGCTTCACACGTTGCGGCTAACAGACACAGCCGCTTCCACATCCAAGGTGGCGCGCTACCGCCGGGAGCGCATGCCAAAGGAATGGGAACGCACCGACCAGAAACGGACAGCCCGGCGAATCCCGGCATCAAGCGTTCTCCCGGTTTGGCATGCGGCCTGCGTCGAGGCCGCGCTACCAATAATATATCTTGGCAACGCGGCACGGGAAGCTATGCTCGCCGCGAATCAAGAACGACCTGAAACGACAATGAAAAACATGACATTCCTGGTCACAAGCTGGGCGGCCCGGCCCTGCGCGGGATCAAGGTTCACGCCGCGTCCGTTGCCGACGGGATTCTGACCATCAAGCTCGATGCCTGATCCAGTCCGACGGTTCGGCTGTGGGTTTACCGTGATCCCGCAACAGGCAATCCTATAAAGTGTCAGTCCCTTTATCTGATGACACCCGCGAACATTCCACCCTCGGCATGAAACCCATCGACCGATTCGGTCTGGACCTCAGCCGCGTCCGTTACCTCGCCGCCGGCCCGTTTGGCAGCGAACTCTTCCTGCTCGAAAGCACCCGCAAAGTGCGCGCCGACA
>CAISTY010000144.1 GCA_903888515.1 Akkermansiaceae bacterium
ACCCAGCTCTCACGCCATGTCACGCGGGGGCTGTAATAACCCGTCTGGCCGCGTTCGATCTTGGCGAGCGCCTCCTTGCCACGGTCGCTCGTGATGGAATCACGGATCTTGTTGCCCTGGTCGTCCTTGTCCTTGCCCGATTGGATGAGTTGCAGCGCCGCGCGTTCCTTGTCCGCCAGATCCTTGTAGCGCAGGTGGCCCAGCAGTGGTTCCTCGCTGAGTGAAAGGCCCATGGAATAAACCGCGTTGGCCTTTTCCTCCTCCTCTGGCTTTTCCTCGGCACCCGCATACTGGCAGGTGATTTCGGCCAGGTCGCCCTCGGTGAAGTTGGCGGTGACCTGCGAGACCGCGATGAATGGAATCTCGGGGTGCGCCGTGCCAGGACGCGGCATCAGCCTGGCGGCGGACGTGCGGTGGCAAAGGAAGATCTGCGTGGCCGTCCATTTCCCCTCCTTGTCGATCTGGACGGTGTAACCCGGCTGCGGATAGAGGTTTCCCGGTTGAATAGCAACGTGTGTCGGCATCCTGACCGGGGCACCGCGTCAACCGAACGCCGCTTGTGTGATGCCGCCGTGTTTCCCGAGTTTCTGGTCCATGCGGGTCAGCAGCCGGTTCGTTTCGCCTGTCAGCCGGTTGTTCTCGCGCTGGGCGTCGAGCGTGCCCGACGAATAACCACCGCCACCAACTTTCCCGAGCGACGTGACGATGGGATCAAGCCGCGTTGCCTGTGGGGACACGGACGCACCCATGGCGGTGGTTTTGCCAACAGCGGCGGCGGCCTGCTTCACCTCCTCGGGCTTGGGCATCGAGTCGCGGATCGACTGAACGATTTTGCCAAAGCTGTCCCGCAGGCCGGTGGTGTCGATGAGTTCCGACGACGTGGACTCGCCCGCCTTGCGTGCCGCCTCCGCCACCCGCTCGCCAAGCACGGGCGCGCCCGACGACATGAGGGCATCCGCCTGTTGCGCCATCTCCCTCATGTTGAAGCCGAACAGGTCCGCGCCGGTTTCCTTCCGGTCCTTGAGGATTTTGCCGAAGTTGGTTTCAACGTCCTGCGCCTCGAAGCCTAGCAGATCGCTCATGCCGGGGATTTTGAGCAGTCCCTTGAGCAGGTGTGCGATCACCCATTCCATGCCCGCCTGCAAATAGACGATGGGTGTCTGGAAGGCATTGAGCAGCGCCGCGCCGAAACCGGCCGCCAGTCCTAACAGGGTGGTGCCGAGCCCTTTCCACATCGCCCCGTCGGTGATGAGGTTCCAGAAAAACTCGACGGCCAGCCGGAACCCGTTGACCAGCGTGTTGATGGCCACCGAGAACGCAAGCTTGAGGGAGGCCGTGACGATGTCCAACATCTGTCCGCTCCTGAACTCGGCGATGACGAACATGATCGCCTCCTTGACCCGCTTGCCCGCTTCAACGGCCATCGGCGTCAGCTTGGACACCAGACCAATGGCCTCCGCGACGAGCGGCCGGATCGCGTCATTGATCGGCGTGCCAATGGCAAGAAAGACCTCGTTGAACGAATCCTTGAGCGTGGAGAAGAGTCCCTTTGTCGTCTTGCTTTGCGCCTCCATCATGCCGGAAAATTGGCCGCCTTTCGAGGTCATGTTGATGATCGCCTGCTCGATCTGCGGGAATCCGACCTGCCCGGTTTCCACGAGCTTCTTCACCTGGGAATCCGACACGCCGAACTGCTTTGCGAGTTCACCGATGACCGGGATGCCTCGACCTGTTAGCTGGTTCACGTCCTCGGCAAATAACCGCCCCTGGACTCGGGCCTTGCCGTAGAGTTCCGCAATCTCGGAGATCGGTGCCTGCACGCCAGCCGACACGTCACCGATACGCCGCAGGGTTTCGGGCACGGTATCGGCCGATTCACCGAAGGCGATCAGCTTGCGGCCGGCATCCGCGAGTTCTGGAAACTCGAAAGGCGTCTCGGCCCCGAGCGTGCGGAGTTTGGCAAGCGTCTCTTCGGCTTTGGCCGCGTCTCCTATCAGGGTGGAGAAGGCAACCTTGGTGCTCTCGAAATCAGCTGCGGCATTGACCGCCTTCACGCCTACACCCATCGCCGCCGCGCCACCCGCCAACGCCGCGCCAATGCCTGCCTTGAGCGCGATCCCGCTCACCTCAAACCCTTTGCCCAGAGCCACCGCGCCACCTTTGCCAAGTCCCGCCAGACCCGCGCCCGTCATCTTGCCCATGCGGCGGGCCGATGCGCTAACAAGTTCCGTGGCACCGGCCATAGCCCGCTTCAGGGCGGTGATGTCGGCTCCAAGGGTGACGGTCAGGGCGCTCATGCGCTGGGGGTGGAGTCAACCTGATAGTGGAAGTGGAATTATGATAATGACTCCAACATCCAATTCAATGTTGAATTCGTCGTAATAATTCTAAGCGCCTGCGCTCATCCATCTGCCTTCTAATCTCTAATTGTCGCGCGGCTTGATCTCGTTGCTGTTGTTGGTGTTGTTGCAGAACACGTTGGTCATAATCCGCCTGGAATCTTTTTCTCTCATCTTGAATTCGGCGGTTCTCATCCTGCGAATGTGCGGTTCGATCTGGCGTGGGGTCATTAAGATCTCCAACAAAAGACCATTCATCAAAAGGATCCGTATAGTAGTACAAAGTCTTCATTCCTTCTATCGTGGATATTCGAATAGGGAAAAGAGTCGTGCCATCAGGAATCATTTTTATTCCATTTGATTTAAAGGGTTTGCCTCGCTTGATTTTGATGTTTATCACCTTTGAGAAATCACGTAGTTGAGCAAAAGCGGTCTCAAGATCCAACCACGGTTGCATTAGAACGGCTGTGGCTGGTCCTCCATACTTTTCTGCATTTGCATCCTCGGCGCTGTCCAGAATGTCCTGAATATGCTTCGCTTGAGCTGCTCGTTCTACCAACAATTTACGGCTCTCTGCATGGCCCTGGTTAGCAGCAATACTAAACCATTTTTCCGCTTCCTTAGAATCTTTGGCTACTCCTAATCCTTCATGGAAGCACCTCCCGAGCATGTATTGACTTACCGCCAAGTTCTGCTCCGCCGCCTTGCGGTACCATTCTACGGCTTTGTTCGGATTCTTTTCGACTCCGTTGCCGTTTACGTAACAGCTGCCCAGGTTATTTTGACCGTGGGCATTTCCTTGTTCCGCCGCCTTGCGGTACCATTCTACGGCCTTCTTCTGATTCTTTTCGACTCCGTTGCCGTTCGCGTAACAGAAACCGAGGTTGCTTTGCCCGTAGGCATTTCCTTGATCCGCAGCTTTGCGATACCATTCCACAGCCTTCTTCTGATGCTTTTCGACTCCGTTGCCGTTCTCGTAACAGCTGCCCAGGTGATTTTGACCGTCGGCATTTCCTTGATCCGCAGCTTTGCGATACCATTCCACGGCTTTGTTCGGATTCTTTTCGACTCCGTTGCCGTTCGCGTAACAGAAACCGAGGTTGTTTTGACCGTCTGCATTTCCTTGCTCCGCCGCTTGGCGATACCATTCCACGGCTTTGTTCGGATTCTTTTCGACTCCGTTGCCGTCCGCGTAACAGACGCCGAGGTTGTTTTGACCGTCGGCATTTCCTTGCTCCGCCGCTTTGCGGTACCATTCCACGGCCTTTTTCTGGTCCTTTTCAACCCCCGTGCCTTTTTGGTAACAAAATCCAAGAGCGAGTTGACCGTCGGCATTTCCTTGCTCCGCCGCTTTGCGGTACCATTCCACGGCTTTGTTCGGATTCTTTTCGACTCCGTTGCCATTCTCGTAACAGAAACCGAGGTTACTTTGACCATAGGAATTGCCTTGCTCCGCCGCTTTGCGGTACCATTCCACGGCCTTTTTCTGGTCCTTTTCAACCCCCGTGCCTTTTTGGTAACAAAATCCAAGAGCGAGTTGACCAACGGCGAGATTCTGACCTGCTGCCTTTTGATACCATTCCACGGCTTGTTTCGGGTCTTTTTCAACACCGATACCATTAGCATAACAAAAGCCAAGACATTGTTGACCGTTTCCGAGTTTCTGCACAGCCGCCCTGCGAAACCACTCAACGGCGAGTTTCGGATCTTTTCCAACTCCGTCGCCATCGAGGTAACACCTACCGAGGGTGTATTGACCTTCGGCAAAGTTCTGCTCCGCTGCCTTGCGATACCATTCCACGGCCTTCTTCTGGTCCTTTTCAACACCAGTGCCATGAGAGTAACGATCAGCAAGCTTGCATTGCTCCGCAGGATCAGTCGATAAGGATGAAGATGATGGTTCAATTTGTGATAAAACCACAGTCATTGTGGTTACTATAATTGGCAATGAAAGCCATGCCTTGATCGTATTCATCGGATTGAGTTATGGATCATATTTTTCGGTAGTCAAACCTAACGCCCTCCAAGCAGCCGTACTTTCTGGAAATATCTCGAACGTGCTTCCATGCTTGGAAAACTTCCAGATCTCGAAAGGTATTGGCGAGTGGAGCGCTGTTCAGGTTGTTGGTGAGATAAGGCAGGTCTTTCAACGGCACGCGTGAGAAACCCTCGACGGTCTGACTCGCAAGACGGGCGGGCGCGAAAGAATACATGCCATTCACGGGATTGGTAGCTGTCGCCCCCAAGTAGAGTCGGAGTCTCAAGCTGCTTGGAATCTTGGTATCAGGCTTGGGAAAAGCCATCTGGAAGACCGCCTTCAAATAGTCGTCCGAGACAGCTGGATGCTTCGGCAATGTTGTAGGCTTGCTTGGAGAATATTCCAGATAGTCTGCCACCACGAATACGGTATCGAGTTGGAAAAACGCTGCGCTTCCAATCCCATGCGTGGAGCCAAACAAAATCATCGATCCGCGTTCCAGGCGGGATAATTGAGTGGCCTTTCCAGTGGCCTTTTGCCACTGCTTGCAGACAAAATACTTGAAACAATCGCCAAATACGAAGGGGTCCGTATTTTGGAAGTAGAGCGAGGTGTCAAGACGGGGGGCGCATGATGCCAGGGAGCAGGACTGGCTTGACACCATCTTGGGCGAGCACGCTGAAGACCGTTCTTGCGCAGGGATCACAGACGGCAGGTAAGGCGAGTGCAACCAGCAGGGGTGCAGCTTGTCGGGAGGATTGGCCAACTCCTGCACGTCACTGGGCGGCTCCCATTCACCCCAAAATAGCAGGTTGCCCTTAGCCAGGCGGCCATTGCCCGCAATGTAGTCGCCTTCAGTACGCATAAACTTGCGGCGATGCGGCCCACGATTCCATGATTTGTGATCGCGGTGAATTGAATCTGGCACGTGTTCAGGGCCAGGGTGTGTGAATTGGACGATTTGTGGCATGATTGTGAATGGATGCTCGACGCACCTCCGAAAGTCCCGAGTTTGAGAGGAAGGCGCTTCATATCGCTTTCCCTTCACGCTCTGGCTTTTAACAGATCTTAAAGGTCACGCCAAGCACAAAGCGCGACAATCAAGGTGTTACTGCCTGATTGTCAGAATCATTACCCCTATTCCATTTGAGCCGCAGCGCCGACAATTGCCCCCGTAGCGTGGTTTGCTCCGCACCGGATGAACTCCAATGCGTGCGGACCCCATTCCGCCGCAACAGACAGTGTTGATACTGGGCGAGTCGCGCCAGCGGCATGTGGAGAACCCGCTCCTCGGGCCAACCGGTTTCGGCGGCGATGGCGAACACCTGGGCGGCTAAGAAGCCGGGTTCGTCGCACGGCGGGGCTTTTTTCCGCCAAGGCCTCCCATGGTTTCAACCTGGGCCGCTTCCAGTTCGCGGCTTTGTTCTTCGAGGCGTTTGAACGCAGTCTGGAAGTCGGCTGGGGTGAGGCCGCCGCAGAAGATCAGGGCGGATTCGCGGAAACGCTGGTCATCGAATGACGCCCGCACCACCTCCGGCCACGGGGCGCAGTGGGTGAACACGAATCCCATGATGGCCGAGGTGAACTCGGGCGTGCCGTCGGTGGGCATTTCCCCCTTCACCAGCGGGTTGCCGGTGCGCAGGAGCACGTCGTAACTGGCCAGCGAGAGCGGGCGCATGGCATGGCCTCCGACGATGGTTTCCACGTCGTGGAACGCGGTGGATAGAAGTTTCTGGCGGTCGGTGTCGTTCATGGGATCTTAGAGGTAGCGGAAAAACAGGTCTTCGGTTTGCGGCGAGGCATTGAGCGGCAGGAAGGCGAATTTCCCGCGACGGCTGATGCAGGCCAGCGGAACGTCCTGTTTGATTTTGGTGACGAGCGATTCCCTGTTAGTCAGCGCGGCCTTGATGTAGGCGAACGGGTGTTCGGGATTGGCGATGTGCCAACCGTTGTCCGACCATGCCGCGATAAGTTCGCTGGTCAGGTATTTTCCGCAGGCACTCTGCGGCTCGAAAAACCAGATCACCCGTTCGCCACGGATGCCGTCGCCGACCACGCGGACGAGGGGTTTTTCGGCAAGGGGAATGCCAACAGCGGAAAGGGCAGCGGCGAGGGCCGTGTTGCTGGTGGCGGTTGATGATAGATGGGTGATGGCGTTCATGTCTTGATCTCGGATTTGATTGATGGATTGTTACGGACTGCTGGCCACGAACGGATAGTGGGTGGCGGTGATGTCGATTTTCTCGAAGTCCTCGTTGTTGAGGGCGAGGTTGATCTGCTTGATGATCGTGGTGCCGCCCGAGGCAGCCTGGAGGTGCGCCGGCATCGCGTTGGCCAGGGCGAGGGCCGCGCCGATCTTGCCCGCGAACGGGCTGGTTTTGGCGACCAGTCCCGACAGCTTGACCTCGACCTTTTCCTGATAGAGCGCGAGGCCTATGATCTCGCCGCCCTTGCTGAGAACGGGCTTTTCCTGGTTCGAGTAGTCGAATGACAGGTCGGCGATGATGATACCCGCCTCATCCTGAGGGATGCCCCAGTTGCCGGTTGTGCCAAGGAATGTCGCGGCCATTTGACCGCGTGCGCCGTGTCAACCGGGGAGCTTAGCCGTCCCGGCTGAGTGGGAAAACATGCGTCCCGCATGTTGGAGAAAGAAAT
>CAISTY010000145.1 GCA_903888515.1 Akkermansiaceae bacterium
ACCTAACTACAGCATGTTTGCACTTTCAAGGATTCTAGTGAATGAGAGGCGGCGGGCAGGATGCCCGCGCCACCGTGGCCCGGGCATCCTGCCCGGTGCCAATTGGTCTCACCTGATTTCTCTAACAAGCGTTAAAACCCGGCAGGGTTCAGGATGTCTGAACCTGCGGGCGGGCGGCACCCGGGAACACCACTCCGCACTCCAAAGTTCCCCACGACAACAAGGTCGTGGCTTTTCATGGCCCACGCAGTCATGATCCGCCACATGCAACTTGGCGCTTTCCCGTGGGCGTTGCGGCCTGCTAAGAACTGCGGCGCACTGCCCGTCCCATCATGCAACCCGCCGTCCTCCCATTCCCTCCCTGCACCGCGATCCTCGTCGCCGCCGGCGCAAGCCGGCGCATGGGCATGGATAAACTGGCGTGGCCGCTCGCCGGTGTGCCCGTCCTGCGGCGCACGCTGGAGGCCTTCCTCGCGGCGGATTCCATCGCCGCAGTGGTGGTCGTCTGCCCGGAGAATCGCTGGAATTTGTTAGGTTGTGAGGATTTCCCCAAACCCGTCACCCGCGTGGATGGCGGCGCGAACCGCCAGGATTCGGTGGCATGCGGGCTGGCGGCGCTGGATCCTGACACTTGCTACGTGGCGGTGCATGACGGGGCGCGGCCGTTGATCACGCCGACCGACATCGACCGCTGCGTGGCGGCGGCCATCGCGCACCGGGCGGCGGCATTGGCACGCCGCGCCACCGAGACGATGCAGCGCTCCGATGACCGGGATTTCAGCGCCGGGGTTGTGAGCCGGGAGCATCTTTGGTGCATGGAAACGCCGCAGGTGTTTGAAACCGCGCTGCTGCGGGATGCCTACAGCACCGTGGCCGCCTGCGGGTTGTTAGTAACGGACGATGTGAGCGCAGTCCTATTGACCGGCGCGCGGGTGAAATTCATCGAATCGCGCCATCCCAACCTGAAAATCACGACCGCCGCCGACCTGGCGCTGGCCGCGGCTTTGCTAGAGCAGGATCCAACACCATGAGCCAGGCGATCTACGAATGGCGGCAAATCCCTAACGGTCCGCGTTTGGCGGTGGCGACGGTGGCGGATTCCGAGTGTGCGGCACTCACCCTCCACGTGCCCGCTGGCAGCCGCCATGAAGCGGGTCTGCCCGCCGGACTCGCGCATTTTGTCGAGCACATGGTCTTCAAGGGCACGGCGCGCCGGAGTTCCCGCGAACTGAGTATGGAAATTGAAAACGCGGGCGGGCAGATCAACGCCTGCACGGCGGAGGACCAAACGGTTTACGAAGGCCGCGGCGAGGCCGAATTGCTGCCGGTTCTGGCCGACGTGATGGCCGACATGGTCTGGCACGCTACCTTCCCCGAACCCGAAATCAACCTCGAACAAGAAGTCATCGGCGATGAAATCACGATGTATCACGAGTCACCCGCAGACCATATCGGCGACCTCATCTCCTCCGCCCTGTGGGGCGATCACCCGCTCGGCAACCCGATCTCGGGCACGCTGGAATCCATCACCGGCATCGACCGCCGGAAGTTGTTGGATTTCCGCGACCACCATCATTTCCGCAACGATCTGGTGATCGCCGCCGCCGGGCCATTCACGCTGGACGAGGTGATGAATATCATTGCGCCGCATTTGCCGGAGGTTTTTCATGATGGGAATGCGTTTCTAACATTCGAACGGGAACAGGCGGAGGCACGCACGGTGCGAGAACGGCGCCCAACCGACCAACTGCAACTGGCGCTCGCCTGGCACATGCCGGGACGCCACGCGCCGTCGCGCCACGCGCTGCGCCTGCTGAGCATGATGCTCGGCGAATCCGCGAGTTCACGGCTGTTTCTCGAACTCCGCGAGGAACGCGGGTTGTGCTATCAGATAGGAAGCGACGTCACTTTTTTCCATGAAACGGGTGCCTTCGAGATCACCGCCGGCCTTGATCCCGAGGCGAAGGATGAAGCGCTCGCGTGCATCCACCGTGAAATCCACGACCTCGCCACCCGCGGGCCGCGATCCGGCGAAGTGCAACGCGCCCAACGTTTGATGATCGCCCACAGCAAACTCGCTTTCGAAGCCACCGCCGCCCACGCCGCATGGGCCGGCGAAGGCGTGCTGGATTTCGGCCGCATTCCCCCGCTGGCCGAGTGGCGCGACTGCGTGCTCGCGGTCACTGCGGCCGACGTGCAGGCCATCGCCCGCGAGATCTTCCTCAACCATCCCCCGGCCATCGCCGAAATCGGCCCGACAAACAGTTAGATCCCGCGAGTAACATACGGATTTCCGCAAGGCCCCTGGCTTGGTCAGAAGGATCCCATCGATCTCTGCCATGGGGCAAATCAATGGAACACCCTTCCCTGCTCTTGGGGCGTGTCGGTGGCGGCTTGGATAACAAGAAATCAGGATGTCGGACAATCAAAGCTCCTCGCCTGCCAAAAAAGCATGCTTGACGGGGGTTGTCACCGAGCGCCCGCCGAGGTCGGTGAACGTGGCGTGGTCGGCTTGGAAGGTCACGGTTAGAACACGCTGGAATTTCGCCGGGACGCGGATGGCACCCTGGATGTAGCGGATTTCAAACGGGCGTCCGGTGAGTTTGACGTGTGTGGGGATGCCACGTTTGCTGGCGGGATTGGGGCGGCTGGAGGTGGCGATACCGCCGTCGAAAAACATGCAGCCGTCCTCGATGCCGAGGCATGCGTTGCGCCCGTTCCACGGATTGCCATGGCGGCCGTGGTTTTCGATCCAGAAAGCCCGACCGGGCATGCGTGCGGGGGATTTGAATGCGAACCAGAGCCAGTGGTCGGCGGTGTTGACCGCGGTAACCCATGCGGGCGATGTGGTGTTGGATGCGGGTTTTTCAAACTGCTGGATGAGGTCGGCATATCCATAACGCACGGGAAAGGCCGAGCAGTCCGCCACCGGCTCCTCTAACAAGCGCGACGGAACCTGGTCGAGCCGGGAAAATCCGCCCCCCGGGAGGAGCGCCTGGTATTCGCGGTTGCGCGGGTTGCTGAAGATGCCAGGGGAGGTCAGTCCGAGATCAAACGGGCTGGTCGAAACCAGCAAGGCGCGCTCTTTTTCAGGAACGGCTAGAATGGCGTGGTGACCGAAAGTCGTGACACCGGCAAACCCCTCGATGATGGTATTGGAATAGACGGCGTGGTGTCCATCCACCAGTGACAAGTGGCGGGTGACGCGGCCTTGGCGCACCCGGGTTGCCAGCGAAATAGCAAGCGTGGTGACCTCATCGTGCGTGGCACATTGCGCCAACGTCCAAACCGAACCGGCGGATTCTCCATGCGGCGGATGGCATTCACCGTGGTACGCAGCAAGATTGCCGCCGAAGGGAAGACAGAAAAAATCGCCGCGCAATGGGGCCAGACACGGGCAGGGCATCGGTAGTTTTTCGCCTTGCCACGGACTCACATAGTAGGGTTGGAACGGCTTCAGTCCGCGACTGAAAGTCACCGGTGCCATGTGCCCGCCATGATGTGTAACGGTCATTTCGACACTGCGGTTGCCGACTACCCATGCTTTCTGTCCGTGCGATTGTTGGATTTTCATGATCGATTGATTGGTGGAAATAAGCGCGTCGGGTGATCCCGAGCCATTGCACCCCTCGGATCGGAAATGGCCCGTTCCGCAATGTCCATACCCTATTACAAAGGACAAGGCAAAACTTCGAACGGACATCGAACGGGCATGTCCTAACTCCGTCTGGTCCGCCTCAAAAGCCCGGCATGAAAAGCCCCCCCGAAGGCCCGCTCAATGATGGCAGCATCCTCGTCTGGGAATACACCTGAACCCGAAGGCATCATCACCTCAGAAATCCGCTAACCAAAGATGTTCCAAAAGAACCCTTGGCAAAGCGGGACGGAAAGCTATTTTCGGGTACGAGGAATTTCCCCATGAATCTACCAGCCCCCATTTCCCCGCGCACCGGCCCGGCCACCGGTTCTTCCAACGGCCTTCACTTGGAAAGCAATTTCCTGCTAGCAGCTATGGGCAGGGGGTCATGCTAATATCTGCACCGCTTTTGACTCAACGATGAAAATCTGCATACCGAAAGAAACGCATCCGGGTGAGAACCGGGTGCCGATGGTGCCGGACAACGTGGCCAAACTGGTCAAGCGCGGCGCTCAGATTGAAATCGAGGTCGGCATGGGCCTGACCAGTGGCCACGGCGACGCTGCCTACACCGCCGCCGGCGCCACGGTTGCCAACGACCGCACGGCATTGCTTTCCTCATCCGACCTGGTGTTGCGGGTGCGCAAACCGGCGCTTGAAGAAGTCTCCACCCTGAAACGCGGCAGCATCCATATCAGTTACCTCGACCCCTTCAACGAAGCGGACTTGGTGCGCAAACTGGCCGCACAAGGCGTGAGCGCGATCAGCCTGGAAATGGTCCCGCGCATCACGCGCGCGCAAAAAATGGACGTGCTCTCGTCCCAGGCCAATCTCGCGGGCTATACCGCCGTCGTGCTCGCCGCCGACCATTCGCGAAAGATTTTCCCGATGATGATGACGGCGGCTGGCACCATCACGCCGGCCAAGGTGTTCATCATTGGCGCGGGCGTGGCCGGGTTGCAGGCGATCGCCACGGCGCGGCGCCTCGGCGCCAAAGTTTCCGCCTTCGACACCCGGCCCGTCGTCGAGGAGCAGGTCAAATCCCTCGGTGCGGCATTCGTCAAAATTGACCTCGGCGAGACGGGCCAGACCAAGGATGGCTATGCCAAGGCTCTAACGGAAGAACAACTGGCCAAACAGCGGGCCGGACTAAAGAAAGTCTGCGCGGAGTCAGACGTGGTCATCACCACAGCCCAGGTGTTCGGCCGCAAGGCGCCGATCATTGTTACGCAGGAGATGCTGGACGCCATGAAACCCGGCAGCGTGGTGGTGGATTGCGCGATCGAGAGCGGTGGCAACGTAGAAGGCGCACCGGTCAACCAAATCGCGGAGCGCAAGGGCGTCACGATCATCGCGCTGGCCAACTTGGCGGGCCGTGTGCCCACGCATGCCAGCCAGGTGTTCTCCGGCAACCTCACCGCCTTGGTCGAGGAGTTTTGGGACAATGATGAAAAAAAATTCGTCCTCAAGCTCGATGATGAAATCATCAAGGGTTGCCTCATCACTCACAACGGCGAAATTTGCCATCCCGATATTATAAACCGGCTGGCCCAGCCTTGAACGATCACAACCTTGAAATCTGTTAGCCTGTCGAGAAACCTATGAAAATCCTTCGTCTTAAAAACTGCCTCGCTGCGGTCGCGGTTCTGGTGGCCGGCACCTGTAGCGCGGTCGCAGCCGAATTGCCTGACGTGGCGCATGCCCCGGAGAAAACCACCGCCGAGTATGTTGCCACGCTGTTTGTGTTCATGCTGGCCTCCTTCGTTGGTCTGGACGTCATCCGCCGGGTGTCGCGCCTGCTGCACACGCCGCTGATGTCGCTGACCAACGCCATTTCGGCCATTGCGGTCGTCGGCGCGATCCTGATCGCGGGCCGCAACAACGGCCAGGACGCCAACTGGCTTAATATCCTTGGCATGGTCGCCATCGTGGCTTCGGTCACCAACATCGTCAGCGGGTTCCTCATCACGGACCGCATGCTCAAGATGTTCAAGAAAAGGGAGCCAAAGAAACCATGAACGAGACTGCCATTCAGATCGCCTATCTCGTCGCCACGGCGCTGTTCATCTTTTCGCTGAAATGGATGAACGACCCGCAAACGGCCCGCCGCGGGGTGCTGGCGGGCGTGGCCGCCATGCTCTTGGCCGTCATCGGCACGCTGCTCAACCCGGAAATCCTCACCTCGAATTACAAATGGATTGCCATCGCCGTGATCCTGGGCACGGTGATCGGCGTGCCGCTTTCGTGGGTGCCCTTGACGGCGGTGCCCCAGCGAACCGCCCTCTCCCACGCGTTTGGAGGTTTGGCCGCCGGGTTGGTGGGCGTCGCGAAATTCTACGGCAGCTTCCAGGCCGACGGACACCATTTGAGCCAGTTCAGCGTGGCCGCGCTCTGCATGGAAGTGCTGCTAGGCTTCCTTACCTTCACAGGCAGCTTGATGGCCGCCGGGAAATTGCAGGAAGTGAAATTCATTCCGTCGCGCCCGGTCACCTACAAGGGCCAGAACTTCATCAACCTGTCCCTGCTGGTCATAGCGGTGATTTGTTGCGTGTTGCTGGTGATTGACCTGCAACAATTCTATTACCTGTTCCCGGTGGTCATCGGGTTGGCGCTGCTCTTCGGCGTGCTGCTCATCATCCCCATAGGCGGGGCGGACATGCCCACCGTGATCGCCCTGCTCAATGCCTACGCCGGTCTGGCCGCCGTGGCGATGGGCTTCGTGATGGATAACAAACTCCTCATCACCGCTGGCGCGCTCGACGGCTCCTCAGGCCTGATCCTCTCAATCATCATGTGCAAGGCGATGAACCGCAGCTTCACGAACGTGCTGTTCGGCGCGTTCGGCCAGGTGCAAGCCAGCACCACCCAGGGCGAAAAGAAAATTGTCAAGAGCGCCACGCCCAAGGACGCCGCCCAGCTCATGGAGAATGCCAGCCTCGTCGTGATCGTGCCGGGTTACGGCATGGCGGTGGCCCAGGCCCAGCATCGCGTGCGTGAGATCTACGACGAACTGACCGAGCGCGGCGTCAGCGTGAAATTCGCCATCCACCCGGTGGCGGGCCGCATGCCCGGTCACATGAACGTGCTGCTCGCCGAGGCCGAGATTCCCTACGAAGACCTCGTGGAAATGGAAGAAATCAACCCCGACATGCCGCAATGCGATGTCTGCCTGGTCATTGGCGCCAACGACGTCGTGAACCCCGCCGCGCGCCACGACAAGAGCAGCCCCATCTTCGGCATGCCTATCATCGACGCCGACAAAGCCAAGACCGTGCTCGCCATCAAGCGCAGCATGAATCCCGGCTTTGCCGGCATTGAGAACGAGCTTTACTTCGCGGACAAGACGCTGATGGTGTTCGGCGATGCCAAGGCCGTTGCGGGCGAGATCGTAAAAAGTCTGGCTAGTGAAGGCGACGGCGGGCACTGACAGTGACCGGCCAATCCTGCCAGACCACTTACCGCTGGGTGGCCAAATGGCGGCACCTCACCGCCCAACTTCCAGCGTCACAAGAAATATACCGAGAACAGGACTCGAACCTGCACGAGCGAGCTCACTTGATCCTAAATCAAGCGCGTCTACCAATTCCGCCATCCCGGCATGAGAAGCACTCCGCCCCCCAAATACCTCATCCTCAATGGGACAGGCAAGCGCAATCTCAACAAGTTGACGCCGGGGCCTGCGTCATGGACGAAGCTGGTGACAAAATGGTGACAAATTACACGGGGATCCCTAACATCAATGCCCGCAAGGGCGAAAAACACGGAGGTGCCTGTGCCAGAGTTAAATTTGGGTCGGCCACGGTGCCCATTTACCGCTCGCAATCCAAGGGAAGGACCCGCTATTTCGTGTGCTACCACCGCGACGGCAAACGATTGCGCCAAACATTCGCGGATCTGGCCGCCGCGAAAAAGGAGGCGCAGCTCGTGGCGCAGCGAATCCAGACCGGGATGCAGCACGTGACCGACCTCAAGCCGCATGAGCGCGACCACTACGCCAGGGCGGTCGAGTTGCTGGGCAGCCTGAATATCCCTCTGGTCGCCGCCGTGGAGGATTACGTGCAGGCCCGCAGACTGGCGGAAAGCGAATCGCTCACGGCCATGGCGACCGCTTGCCGCAAGTTCTTCAAACCGCCCACCCGGCAGGTCACGGTGCCCGAACTGGTGGCCGAGTTGTTAGCCACCCGCAAGCAGGACGGTGCCAGCAAGACCTACGTCGGGCACCTTCGGAGTTGAACTCGAAACCACCATCCCCGCCGCCGCCGTCATCGTTGTCGGTGGCTAACAAAAAAACAAAGCCATGTGTGTGATCCTTGTATGCCCTGAAAACATCCGCCCTGATAGTGCCACCATCGCCGCCTGCCACCGCGCCAATCCCCATGGTGCCGGTGTGGCGTGGCGCGAAGACGGCGAGGTGCGCTGGTCGAAGGGACTCGAACCGGATGAACTCGAATCGTTGATCTCCGGTCTAACCGGCGAGATCGTGATCCATTACTGCTAGGAAATTGCTTTTGGGGTGAAGGCCTTTGAAAAAACCGGTGGCCGGACCAGAGGGCGGTATCATGGGGGGTGCATAGAATTAGAAGGCAGGATACAAGTGGTCTCCCTGGCTTAGAGCCGGGGTCACGACTCCACATCCATTCCCGCCTCCTGGCAAATCAATACCCGTCTTGGTCGTAAGTCGGCTGGCCGTCGTAGCCGCCTTGTTCGGTGGGAGGTATCGGATCCACGATTGCTGTGGGCATGTCGATCTGGACAAGCGGATCGCCCGTGCCGTCATCCTTGTTATGATATTTGGGCGCGCACATGCCAGCAGGCTGCGATGGAATGGGCGGGTTGAACGAGAAGTCGTTCACGACGGCCCGCCGCTGCTCGATCTTGTCCGGGAACACCCGGATCACCATCAAGTCGAACGACCACACGAGTTGGTCACCCACCTTCTTGATTTCCGGGCAATGCTTCTGGACGCTTTCCAGCGCACAGGTCACCGTGTCATTGGCCGTCGGGAAATGCGTGGCGACCGCGAGCCGCGGCGGCTTGACTGCATTGATCTGGCTGAGCATGTAGCCAAAGGCGCCCTGTGGAGTATGGGAGCTGTTCTGGACTGTCTGCATGCCGAGCACGGTTTGATCCCAAATCGCGCCGCTGCCCGGTTGTGAGAGCCCCTGGTTTTTCATGGCCCAGATTTTCGGGGCGACTGCCATTTCATGGATATACACATCCACTCCCTGCGGGGTGCCAGCGTCATCCCTGTTGATGGCGTGGTCGATGGAATTCCATTCCGGTTTGGTGTCACTCGAATAGACCATGGTCAGGGGTTTGGTCGCTCCGGGGGGCGTCCACTCGAGCTTGTAGCCCAAGGAGCCTGCGCGGCAATGGATGACCGGGTAGTGAAGGACCTTGGCCTTGCTGTCGGTGTTGTCGTAGGCGGTGTTGTAGGCGATGTTGTCACCGGTAGGCCTGCCCTGGTCATCGAGGCCCGTCTTGGTCCAATCCAATTCAATGGGGATCAGCGCATTGGCGTCATTGGGAGGATCAGGATACTCCCCGGCGGGCACGGGCAGGTGGGGCAGTCCCCAGTTGTCCATGATGGTTTGAGGGTCGGGATAGCCCTCATAAGCCGAGCCTTGGAATGCCTGGCTTTCGGTGTGCCAGCGCAAGGCTTCCCGGAGGTGGTGACAAAACGCCTTGATTCCATCGTCATAGGTGGGAGGCTCATCCGAGTATGTGTTAGGCTGGGGATAGGGCTGGCCGGTGGCAGGATTGATGCCCGTCAACGTGGTCGGGGACATCCCGGGATTCTTCACGTTCGAGTTGCCATGCGACCAGATATAGAGCGGCGACTTCCGGTCACCGCCATTGCCAAAGCCATAGACCTGAATCAGGTCGTTGACATGGTCACCATGCAGATGGTTGATGAAGATCTTGTCCATCCGGCCATACCCAACCCCGCAGGCTTGATAGTTGGCAGACACCCCGCAGCCGAAGTCGAAGATGAACTGGTCGAGTGGTTGTTGTTTTGTATCGTCCCATCCCACCTCGACGAAGACGCTCATCTCCGCCTGGGCCCTGCGTGCCATGGGGACCACCGACCCCATGAAAGTGATCCGCATTTCATCCGGTCTGAGCTTGGTGCCCGTCAGTTTTCCGTTGATATCCTTCCCCCAGGGTTTGATCGGCGGCAGGTTGTCGAAGTAAGAATACCGGTCTGTCTTGACCATTGTCGGATAAAAATTTTCTGGATCCGGGGGCGAAGGCGGCTTGTAACCCGCCCCGCGAAACGGCAGGCCGCCTGCCTGCGCGCTCGCGGCACCTCCCGCAGCCAGGCCACCCATGGTCAGTCCTGCAAGTTTCAATGCGTCGCGGCGGGAAATACCAGACATCTTGTTTTCTTCATTTGTGTTCATGGCATTGCTTGTCAATTGTGTTCATTAAGTGAGGACCCCGAGTCGGCGTCCCTTACGCTGGTTGGACATTGTTAGGCGATTGTTAGGTTCATGTTACCCCCCACTTTCCGGCTGAAGAAAAATCGGCACGGGGCCGCAATTCCTCCCCTGATTGCTAGGAAATTGCTTTTGGGGTGAAGGCCGTTGGAAGAGCCGGTGGCCGGACCGGAAGGCGGGGATATGGAAGTGTCGGGATTCATTGGAAAGTTGTTCAACGACCAGAATACCCAACCGTTCGGTCATGCCAAGAAGATTGCTGCAAATCTTTCCCCTCGGCTACTTAATGAGTTTCGGTGTTCACGGCAACCGTTATGAAGAATACGACCGCGCGGGCATTGCCGCGCCTGCGGTAGGACAGCATGGTTCAGTACGGATTCGACGGCATCATCTCCCACGCCTTCATGCCGGCGAACTTCGCCCGGCCGCCCTTGGCGAACAGCACCACGCCCAAGCTGTCGAGCCGCCCCGGATATACACGGCGGCAGATCGCCTGCCGGTCATTGGCGTAGACCTCGATGACCGACTTGTCGACGAACACGCGGAGTTGCAGCGGCTCGCCGGCCTTCAGCTCGAACGGGGCCTGTTCAACAGCGCGGCGGCCATCCACCCCACTGCGGCGTGAATCGAATGCGAGCTTCTTCGCCTCCGCGTCGTAGTAGAGAAGCGTTTCCTCCTCGCCGCCGCCGGAGGCACGGACTTTCACCCCGCACTGCCGGGCGGTGCCCGGGTCTACCGTGATTTCCAGCTCGCACGAATCGCCCACCACGCCGTCGAGCCGCTTGGTCTGGCCGTCGTCCAAGGTGATGTCGGACCAAGTCTGCTCGCGGTGGCGGAGCATCTCCAGTTCCCGGACCGGCCGCATCCGCAGCGTGCCGTCCTCGCCCAGCCACAATGATCGCGGCAGGCCGTAGACCCCGGACCACCCCTTTTCGGGCTCGCCGCCCGGATTGTCCGTCAGCCACGCCCACATGATCTGCCGCCCCTTGTCGTCCACCAACGCCTCGGGAGCGAAGTAGGTGTTGTCGATCCACGTCATCCGGCCGTGCCGGGTGGGGAGGAAGCGGTCGTTCTTCGTGTCGTAATCGCCCACGTAATACTGGCAACCCTTGTTGTGGCTGATGAACAGCAGCAGGTGCTTCGGGCTGGGAGGCCCGCCGTCGGGGGCCGACGGCAAGGGCAGGAAGCTCGGGCACATGTTGTCTTCGCTGTCGTCGGTCCACTTGGGGTCCCGCTGGTAGAAGACGCCCTTGTACTTCCAGTCCGTCAGGTTCTCGGACTCGAAAAGGTAGAGGCGGTCGCCCTTCATCGCCTCCGGCGAGTCGGGCTTTCGCCCGTATTTGTCCAGCACCAGCAGATTGCCCGTGAGGATGTAATACTTGCCACCTTTCTTCCAGACGTTCGTCGGGTCGGCCGAGCCGTAGACGAGCGGGTTGCCGCTTGCGTCCTTGGTTTCGGTGATGCCCCATTCGGTCGATTTGATGACCGGGTTCGCCTTGAGCTTTTCCCAACGGTCGTAGTGCCGGTCGTTGCTCTTGGCCAAGCCGATTCCCTTGGCACCCCAGAGCATCCAGTACGAGAGATAGGCGGTGCCGTCGTCGTCGAGGAATCCCCCGCCGCTGAAGCAGCCCTCGTCGCCATTGCCGGGCCCGACAGAGTCGGGATGGTGCCGCCAGTGAACGAGGTCCTTGCTCGACACGTGGCCCCAGCAGAACCCCACGCCGCTGCGTTTGTACAGGTACATCAGGTGGTAACGGCCGCCCGCGAAGAAGCACCCGTTGGAGTCGCCGGGTGTCCCCATGTCCTCCGGCACGCAGAAGTGGTAGCCCGGGCGGTAGGGGTCGGCCAGGAAGCGTTCCCGGAGCAGTCGCGTCGATTGGACGACGGCCGCGGGCACGGGAGCGGTGCCGGACCACTCCTTGGGGACCGCCACCGTCTCGGCGCCGCGAACGCCTGGGGCCAACACGGCGACGATGGTTGCGACCAGTGGAAATGCGATGCTTCGGTTCATGACGGTTTTTCCTTTCAAGTTTGGGTTTCTATTGGCTGGGAGGGGATTGCTTCCGGGATAGGGCCGCCCGGCCCAATGGCCGGACGACGCCCCCCACTGATCCGGACGAGCGCAATTAACGCATCCGGTTCCTCGGGGTTGTGGTTTCATTGCATACTGGAGTGAACAATGCGAGCAGGAAATAATGAGAACACCCGCAGCATGCCTTGGAACGGTTCCCAGTTCGGGCTGCTGCTGCGATTACGCCGCTGAAGCCAACTGCGCCACAACTTCGCCACCTCATACCGCAGCCGTGAAAGCATGCGAATGTTTCCAGTGACTCCGTAATAGCCATCATGACCACGCAACTTCTCGTTGAGTTTACGCTGCTGCTCCTTCATGGGCAGGTGAAGGTGTTCCCTCCCCCACTCCTTGATCGCCTGCAACGTCCGTCGGAACCGCCCCGCCGCGGTTTTCTTCTGCACCACTTGATTGCCCTTCCGTGATTTCCCCCAATAGTGGGTGAATCCAAGGAAGTCGAAGGTCTCCGGTTTGCCACCGGACCGCCCTCCGTATCGCGGCGGCCGTCCGAAGCGCACCAACCGCGTTTTCTCAGTATTGATCTTCAGCCCATAACGAGCAAACCGTTTTGCGATCACCCGCTGGACTTTATGAACATCCTCCAAGCGCTCAAAACCCATGACAAAGTCATCGGCATATCGCACCATGAAGGTCCTCCCCTGACACGCGGGCTGAACTGATTCCACGAACCATTTGTCCAGCACCTCATGCAGATAGATGTTACTGAGCAATGGTGAGATCACCCCGCCTTGAGGTGTGCCTTCTTCCGGGTAACTCACGTCCCCTTTCTCCCACACGCCCGCCTTCAGCCATTTGCCTATCAGGCGGCTCATTACTCCATCCTGCACCCGGCGGCTCACAAGTTCCTGCATCTGCCGATGATCGACAGTGTCAAAAAACTTGCGCAAATCCACCTCAAGAATCCATTGCACTTTCTGCTCAAAGCACTGTTCTCTCAGGTATTCCAGCGCCTGATGCGGCGAACGTCCCGGTCGGAACCCGAACGAGAATGGCAGGAACTCCTGCTCATAGATCGGTTCCAGAATCATCACCGCCGCCCGCTGAAGGATCTTGTCCTCCGTGGTCGGTATTCCGATCGGTCGAACTTCCTTCTCGTTCTTGGGAACATACCCTCCTCATCCTGAGGGATGCCCCAGTTGCCGGTTGTGCCAAGGAATGTCGCGGCCATTTGACCGCGTGCGCCGTGTCAACCGGGGAGCTTAGCCGTCCCGGCTGAGTGGGAAAACATGCGTCCCGCATGTTGGAGAAAGAAAT
>CAISTY010000146.1 GCA_903888515.1 Akkermansiaceae bacterium
AAAAATTTTCTGAAGGACGAGCTGCAATTGAAACTGCTGACGCCGGGTGGACGATCACACGCATCATCCGTGTTCCCAGTCCCTATCCGCGACCGCATGCCGGGACTAACAAATGAGCTCGCCGCCGTCATCGACAAGGCGCTCGTTAGAAACCCCAAAGACCGCTTCCCCGATGCCGGAAAACTGCTAGCCTCACTCCTAAAGCCAAGAACCTGAATCACAATCCACTCGTCACCGGAATCCAGGAAACTCTCGATGAAGTGACCGCAATTTGGATAGAGCCTGTAACCAAATTGGCCGCAGGATCCGCGATTGATATTCTGCGACAGCTTGTCGCAGGAACGAACGTGCCCAAAATCGCCCTGCCATGATCCAATCCTTCGCCGACAAGGACACCCAAGAGCTGTTTCAGCGCGAAACCAATCGCCGCCTCACTGCGATTGCACGCGTGGCATTGCGCAAACTGATCCAAATGAACCGGGCCCGGGTTCTCCAGGATCTTGCGATCCCTCCCGGCAATCGGCTTGAGGCCTTGAAGGGAAAACTGGCGGGTTACCACTCGATCCGCATCAACGACCAGTGGCGGATCGTTTTCGCTTGGAACGAACATGGCCCGGCCGAAGTCACGATTTGTGATTACCATTGACGAACCCCCATAACGCGATACGTTATACCCATGAATCCACCCATCACACCCGGCGAGATCTTATTGGAGGAATACCTGATTCCCATGGGCATCTCTCAAAACGCCATGGCCCGCGCCATCGGCGTCGCGCCCCGTGCCATTAACGAGATTATCCACGCCCGCCGTTCCATCACGCCCGCCATGTCCATCCGCTTTGGAGTTTTCTTCGGCCAATCCGCGGAATTCTGGCACGGCATCCAGGTCGAGTGCGACTTCCGTGCCCTAGCCAAAAACCACCAGAAGCTCACCGCCCACATTCAGCCCGCCATGACCATCGCCCGCGCTTCTTGAAGTGGCTGTGGTGTCCCGCCGCAGTCCGTCTGGGAGGCGTCTCACGCCTCCCAGCTTCCGCCCCCAAGTTGACAGAATTTCAAAAATGGCATCTAAACCACGCAAGCCCACCCCGAAACTATCGGAAGAGCCTCGCATCTCCCGAGGTCGCACCCGGCCCGAGGCGATTTTTCCGGTGGCACCACCTGCCTCGGCGTTACCGGAGACCTACGCAGCCACTCTTCAGGAGATCAAGACCCACCTCCGCAACGCCCGCATCCGTGCCATTCTCGCGGCCAATCCCGTTGTGATCGAAGCGTATTGGCACACCGGGAAAATCATTCTCGCCCGCCAGCAGGAAGCCGATTGGGGAGCCAAAGTCATCGACCGCCTTGCCGCCGACCTTCAGGAAGCCTTCCCTGACATGAGCGGACTGTCTTCGCGGAACCTTCTCTCCATGAAGCTCTTTGCCGAGGCCTTCCCGGAAGGCCCAATTGCGAAACAACCTGTTTCGCAATTGCCCTGGGGCCACGTTCTGTCGGAAAAAGAACAGGCTCGTCGCCGAGTATGCCCTGCGCGGCTTGGACCAATCCATCGCCGTCGCCGCATGGCAGACCCAACTCACCGAATCCCTCCCGGAGGAACTGCGCGGCAGCCTGCCCACCATCGAAGAAATTGAAGCCGAGTTGGCTGGCGACCTTCCATCCGAATCGCCAAAACAACGAGAATCTCATGACTAACGCACTCGAAATCCGCCGGTCCTCCGCCATCTCGACTCAAGGAGCGTGGGTGTCCTTGGGCTGGCGTAGCACCTCGAAGCCACCTCGCCCACATCCTTCCTCTTCCCAAACCACCAAAACACCACCGACCAAAACACCCTCTCCATTTCAGCGTTTCAGCTTTCAGAATTTTAGCTTTTACCCGACCTCCATCACCCAAATGCGGACACTCCTCTCCGCCAGCAGTATCAAACGCCTCAAATGAAGCTGCTCCTGCCCTTCCTCTTCTCATCTTCCGACCTTCGGCTTTCAGACTTTAGACATTCGGACACTTCGACGCTTCAATCTCATCCCATGTCCACCGTCCACCTCCACACCGCCGATGGTGCCTCAAAATAGTTTGCCCTCACCGAGCACAGCACCGTTCCCGTAGCATGAATCCATCAGATCCTGAAAAGTTGACTGATTTGGCACAATCCATCCGTGGCTGCGCGTCATGGTACGACATTCATGCCAAGTGGCGCAACCTTCCCGAGAAACGAAAAGGCGACATCTTCGAAGAACTCGTCAAAGCCTACCTCCAGCTTGAGCCGGAATACGCCAGCAAGCTCAAACACGTCTGGCTCCAGCGCGAGGTGCCGCAAGCCATCGCGCGAAAACTCAAGCTCCCTGCCACCGATCAAGGCATCGACATCGTCGCCGAGACCCACGACGGCGAATTCTGGGCGATCCAGTGCAAGTATCGCCAGGATACCGATCATTCACTGACGTGGCGGGAAATCTCCACCTTCACCGGCCTCGCCTTCGGGGTGTGCAGCGGATTTGCCTTTGGCGTCATTTGTTCCACCACTGAGCGCATCACCCATGTGCTCAAGGATCAGGAGCGCATCGGCTTCTGCGCGCTGGATGTCTGGCAGGCGCTGGATGCGGATTTTCTCAAACGTTTGCGCTCCCACCTCGCCCACAAACCGGGATTGCTGAAGCCGCTGAAACCCAAGCCACACCAAAAAAGCGCGGTGAAGGACGGGCACGGGCATTATGTCATCGGCAAGGCGAGGCGCGGGAAACTCATCATGCCCTGCGGCAGCGGCAAGAGCCTCACCGCCTATTGGATCGCCGGGAAACTCGAATCCCGCCGCATCGTCATCGCCGTGCCGAGCCTCGCGCTGATCCGTCAGACGCTCAAAGTCTGGCTGCGCGAAACCATGGCCAACCAGCAGGCCGTCGAATGGATCTGCGTGTGCAGCGACGAATCCGCCGGCCGTGTCGAGCGCGATGACACGGCAGTCCTGCGCCAGGATCTCGGCGTGCCTTGCCTCACCGATCCCTAGGAAATCGCCGCCTGGCTGAAACGCAAACACCGCGGCCTCACCGTCGTCTTCACCACCTATCAGAGCGGTGAGGCCCTCGCCAAGGCCGCGCGCGCCGCCAAGTTCAGCTTCGACCTCGGCATCATGGACGAGGCTCACAAAACCGTCGGCGATGGCGAAAAGCTCTTCTCCCACCTGCTGCACGACAAAAATCTGCCAATCCGCCGCCGCCTGTTCATGACCGCCACCGAGCGGCGCTACAAGGGCCAGAGCGACACCGTGCTCAGCATGGACGATCCCGCCACCTACGGCGAAACCTTCCACCTGCTCTCCTTCAAGCGGGCGATGGAATACGACCCGCCCATCCTCAGCGACTACAAAATCATCAGCATCGCCGTCTCGCGCGAGGAAGTCGCGGAACTCATCCGCAAAAACACCTTTGTCCGGCCCGACAAAGGCCCATGGAACAAGGAAATCGAGGCCGACATGCTCGCCTCGCTCATCGCCCTGCGCAAGGCGATGAACAAATACCCGATCCACCACGCGGTCTCCTTCCACGGCAGCATCCAGCGCGCGGAATTATTCAAGATCCACAACGACGCCTTCAGCAAATCCTTCCGCAAATACGGCAAGCTCGAAACCTTCCACGTCTCCGGCAAAACGCCCACCGGCACCCGCGCCCGCATCATCGGCGAGTTCGCCCGCGCCGAACGCGCCCTCATCTCCAACGCCCGCTGCCTCACCGAAGGCGTCGATGTCCCCGGCATCGACTGCGTGCTCTTCGCCGATCCCCGCCGCAGCGCCGTGGACATCGTGCAAGCCGTCGGCCGCGCCCTGCGCCCCGCTCCTAACAAGATGTTCGGCTACGTCATCGTCCCCATCCTCCACGACGCCGACGCCACTGCGGAAGACATCTTCCAATCAGCCGCCTTCAAGGAAATCCTCACCACCCTCCGCGCCCTCGCCGCCAATGATGACCGCATCATCGAATACTTCCGCGGCGTGTCCCAAGGCCAACAACGCAAGGGCGGTGGCAGCGTGCAGTTCGATATCGACGAACGACTGGCGAAACGCATCAATCTAGCAGACTTCGCCCGCGAGATCGAACTCAAGTGCTGGGACAAACTGGCAAAATTGTCATGGAGGGAGTATGATGAGGCGCGGGAGTTTGTTCATCGACTTAAAATAAAAAGCCAAACTGAATGGTTTGCGTTTTGTAAAGGCACAATGCCCCAGGTGGGAGTCCTGCCACCAGATATCCCATACGACCCGCGGCAGACCTATATCGACAGAGGCTGGAAAGGATATGGAGATTGGCTGGGAACGGGAGCCATTGCGCCAAGACTGAGAAAATACCGCTCATTCCATGAAGCACGAACATTCGTCCGCACACTCAATCTCAAAAACCAAATTGAGTGGTTTGCGTACTGCAAAGGCGAGATGCCGGAACTAGGACGCCTCCCTTTGGATATTCCAGCGGTTCCCAGACAGACCTACGCTGACAGGGGCTGGAAGGGCTACGGCGACTGGCTTGGAACAGGAAACATTGCGAACTTTCTCAAGGTGTTTAAGCCGTTTGTTGAAGCACGTGATTTTGCATGTAAACTCAACCTGAAGAGCAGCACCGAATGGCGTTCGTTCTGCAAAGGTGAAATGCCCAAGCTGGGACGGTTGCCATCAAATATTCCTAGTAATCCCCAAAAAGCCTATGCCGATAAAGGCTGGAAAAGCATGGGCGACTGGTTGGGTACTAGAACTATCGCCCCACAACTTAAAGAATTTCGTCCATTTTGCGAGGCGCGTGCCTTTGTCCATAAGCTCGACCTCGAGAACGCCGCAGAGTGGCGCGTGTTTTGTAAAGGCGGGATGCCGCAACTGGGACGATTGCCCGCTGATATTCCGATAGCTCCCGAGCAGCAATATTTAGACAAGGGGTGGATAGATTGGGGTGACTGGCTAGGCACAGGCAGCGTTTCAAACGCACGCAGACAATTCCGTTCATTCCATGATGCACGAGCGTTTGCCCGCAGCCTCAAACTCAAAAGCGGCACGGAGTGGCGAGCATTCTACAAAAGGGAAATGCCTATGTTGGGGCAACTGCCTGTAGATATTCCAACGGCTCCTAGCCGGACTTACGCGAAAGAAGGCTGGAAAGGTATGGGCGACTGGCTAGGCACCGGCAACGTCGCTTCGTATCTCAGAGAATACCGTCCGTTCTCTGAGGCACGTGCCTATGTTCGAGACCTAAAACTCAAGAGCGGAGCGGAATGGATTTCCTTCCGCCGTGGCAAGATGCCGGAGTTAGGGCGACTGCCCGCAGATATTCCGGCGAATCCCGAGAAGAGTTACGCTGATAAAGGCTGGAAAGGCATGGGCGATTGGCTGGGCACTGGCAACATCGCCCCATCTTTCAGAGAATTCCTTTCATTTCCACAGGCGCGGACTTTTGCTCGCAGTCTCAATCTGAAAAATCTCAAGCAATGGTGTGCGTTCTGCAAAGGCGATATGCCGGAGCTTGGAAAACTGCCGGTTGATATTCCCTCGAAACCAGGCCGCTATTACGAGGACAAAGGTTGGAATGGACTAGGCGATTGGCTGGGAACAGGCAATGTTTCGAATCGTTTCAAAAAATCCCAATAGTTCCCTGCTTACAAGAAGCGCAATCTAACATGATACCGTTCCCCCCAAGTCTTCTAAGCGTTGATTTTTCTCGGAATACATGATATCCAGAGTGCGTTCCGTGAGTCCAATGACAGCGTCAATATCAGGAAGCGGTAACTCTTTGTTGGACGCTATGATGGCGTGCAAATCCCCTCCATACCTGTTGATATAAACAGCGGCATCTTTCCATGTCAGATCAGAGTGCGCCAAGACTTGGTCGCGGAGGGTGAGGATGTATGTATGAAGCTCTAAATCCTCTGCCGAGAGGCCCGGCGGTGGAAGAAGTTTATAGGAGTTTCGCTTTTTCCGGTTTCGATGAACTCCATCTGAGCCGGTATACGGCTTCGCATACTCGACGAGCGCAAATCGAAACGCAGAAGCTGTGATTGCATCTCTTTGTTGTGTCTCGCGCAATTTTTGTAGAATCCACCACGCTCGATTGAGGCTGGCAATGCACTCATCATAGTGAAGGTATTCTTCTTGTTTGGTGGTCATGGTGTGCGGTCTCATTGGTGAATCATCTGCAAGTAGAGGGGTTCTCGTCGAATAGTTTCGCGCCGCGCCCTCGTTGTACGCCCGCGTGCCCAAGAACTTATGCTGCCAAAGGCTGGTCCGGCATGGGCGACTGGCTCGGCACCGGCCGCACCCGCGTTTCAAAATCCCCCAAGCACAAAACCTAACGACAGAACACCTCGCCATGGCAGTTCTCGAACGCTCCAAGCTCTACCAGGACGTCTGGTCCCGGCCGTGCATGAAGATTGCGGCGGGGCTGGGGATTTCCAGCAGCGCGTTGAAGCGGATTTGCACCGAGATGGACATTCCGGCACCGGTGGCGGGGTATTGGACGCGGGTGCAATGCGGCAAGAAGGTTTCCAAGGACCTTAAATCCTACATTGAGGCCGCAAGGGACTTGTATTTGAAGGAGCATGGCCAACCGCCCGAGGAGAACTCTCCGGCGGACTTGTGGTTCAGGTGGGCGGAGGTTCGACTGCGGCATCTTGAACCACTAGGCGAGGGATTCCGACCTTGGAATGGCCAGGCATTCCGCCGTGTCCCCGGGCTTTTCCCCGAATCCTGAAGCCACTCCACCAACCTCGTCGCCGCCGATATTTCAGCGAAAGCCATTTACTCGCCTGCCGTTCTTGAGATCGAGGAACCGAGCGCCGATGAAGCGGTGGCCATTCTGTTAGCTCTGCGGCCGAGGCTGGAAGCGCATCACGGGGTGGCGCTCGACGAAGCGGCGTTGCGGGCGGCGGTGGAATGGTCGATCCGCTATCTGCCGGATTTCCGCCTGCCGGACAAGGCGCTGGATCTGGTGGACCAGGCGTGCGCGGCGGTTAGGTTTTTGACGTTGACGCCACAGGTGGGTGGGAAGAGAGGCGGCGAGACGCCGCCTGCACGGTCTGGCGCGGGACGCGCCAGCCACTTTGAAGAGTTGCACGTCGGTCGCGACGAGATTGCCCGTGCGGTGGCGGCGCGGTGTGGGATTCCGGTGGGCGCACTCACCGCCGATGAGGGGGCGCGGTTGATGGCGCTGGAAGAGGATCTATCAAAGCGGGTGAAAGGTCAGCCGGAAGCGATTTCCGCCGTGGCGGAAGCGGTAAGGCTGGCGCGGGCCGGATTGAAGAAACCCGGGCGACCGGTGGGCGTGTTTTTGTTCGTGGGCCCGAGCGGCACCGGCAAGACCGAGCTGGCCAAGGCGCTGGCGGAGTCGTTGTTTCACGATGAGCGGCGTTTGCTCCGCTTCGACATGTCCGAGTTCATGGAAGAACACAGCGTGGCGAAGTTGATCGGCTCGCCGCCGGGATACGTCGGCTATGACGAGGGCGGACAACTATCAGACTCAATCCGCACGCATCCCTATAGCGTGGTGTTGTTCGACGAGATTGAAAAAGCCCACCCACGGGTATTGGATTTATTTCTGCAGATCTTCGACGAAGGCACGCTAACGGATGCGCAGGGCCGCAAATGCGACTTCAGGGAGTCGGCGATTGTTCTAACAAGCAATCTCGGGACGGGGCAGGTGAAGCGGAAGATGGGATTTGGAATGGAACTAGAAGGCGGCGGGCAGGATGCCCGCGCCACTGCGGAAGAAGCCATACGCCACCACCCGCGGCCGGAACTGGTGAATCGGTTGACGAAGGTGGTGCATTTCAGGCCGTTAGGGATGGAGACGGTGCGGGAGATTTTGAGGAAACTATTGAGGGAGCTGAATGAGAGGTTGGCGAATGTGGCGGGTGTTGAACATGCGCAGGCTCCTGGCGGCGTGACGCCGCCAGCACGGTCTGGCGCGGGACGCGCCAGCCACGCTGGAAGAGTGACGGTGGAACTGGACCGGAGCGCCGAGGAATTGATCCTGCGGGAAGGATTCAGTGCGGAATACGGCGCAAGGAACCGAGAGCGGGTGATGGACCGGATGCTGGGGGCGTTGATTGCCGAGGCTCTGCTATGCGGGAAAATCACAGCGGGACAAACGATCCGACTGGAAGCGAACGGCGATATAATTCAGTTTTGCCAGTGTTCCCCGCCTTGAAATCAAACGAACCTACATCTTCACGATCATCGCGCGTCAGATGAAGCGCACGGCGTGTTTTTTCGAGAGCTTGAGGATGTCGCCCGGTCTAACAGACAGCGGCGCGTTGGGGTCGGTGAGTTTGCTGCCGTTGAGTTGGACCGAGCCGGTGGTGATGAATTGTTTGCGCAATTCGCTATTGGATTTTTCCAGGGTGAAGGCAGCCTTGAAGGCGTGGGCGGTGAGGCTGAGGACTGTGAGATCGGCGGGCAGGTCGGTTATGGACAGTTCCGGCAGATCGGCGGCTTGCAGGTCCTTTTTCGAGAAGCGCGTGTCCCAATCGGTGCGGGCGGCGCGGCCGGCGGGTGCGCCATGGTAGCGGGCGGTGAGTTTTTCCGCGAGGGTCTTTTTGGCGTCCATCGGGTGGCCGGACGGGTCGCGGGCCTCACCTAACAGGAGCAGGTAATAGCGGTCCATCAGATCGTCGGACACACTCATGAGTTTGCCGAACATTTCCTGTGGCGGGTCGCTGACGCCGATGTAGTTGCCATAGGATTTGGACATTTTCCGGACGCCGTCGAGGCCCTCCAGCAATGGCATGACGATCACGACTTGTGGTGGCTGGCCTTCCTCTTTCTGGAGGTCGCGGCCGACGAGGATGTTGAAGAGTTGGTCGGTGCCGCCGAGTTCGACATCGGCGCGGATTTCCACCGAGTCCCACCCCTGCATGATCGGGTATTGGAGTTCGTGGAGGCGGATTTCCTGGCCGGCGTCGAGGCGGTTGCGGAAATCCTCGCGCTGGAGCATTTGTTGAAGGGTGACACGCGAGTTGAGTTTGAGGATTTCCTCGTAGCTCATTTTGCGGAACCAATCGCCGTTGTACACGATTTCGGTTAGGGCTTTGTCGAGGATCTTGAACGCCTGGTCGGTGTAGGTGGCGGCGTTGACGAGCACCTCGTCGCGGGTGAGTGGCGGGCGGGTGGCGGTGCGGCCCGACGGATCGCCGATGGTGGCGGTGAAATCGCCGATGAGCAGGATTGCCTGGTGGCCGAGTTGTTGGAACTGGCGGAGTTTTTCCAGCGCCACGGTGTGGCCGAAATGGATATCCGGCGCGGTGGGATCGACGCCGAGTTTGACGCGCAACGGGCGACCGAGGCGGAGTTTTTCCAATAGTTCTTTTTCAGATAGAACTTTGGCGGAGCCGGCGGTGAGGTGGGCGAGTTGCTGTTCGGGGGACATGGCGGTGGAAATTGTGAATTGTGAATTTTAAATTTTGGATTGCCTGCGGCTATGCCATTTAGGGCTGCGCCAAATTTTTCCAAGTTCGCCAATGCTCACTCTGCGTTCAAAACGAAGAGGAAGAGAAGAAGGGATTAGGCGCATGCGGTCTGATATTTGTTTCGGATTTCAGATTTAAGATTTCGTGCTTTCTTGGAGGTGCGATTGGAGGATGCGTTTGAGTTCCCGGGCGGCTTCGGGGTTGTCGGGCACGCTGTGATTGGAGGGGACGATGAGTTCGGTCGCGACCGGCGAGACATGGGAGGATTCGTAGGGGACGACGCCGTCGCTGCTGTTAGGGGTGTCGCCTTTGCCGCGGTCGCCGATGATGGAATGGAAGGTGATGCGGGCGGGCAGGGGCAGTTTGTTGAGCGCGATATTGGCTTTGTTGTTAGGAGAAAGGCTGCTGATGGAGGTGGGAAGGCGTGGTGTGGGATTTTCGCCCTGGATGACGTCGCCCATGACCAACAGGGTGGTGCTGAGTAGATCGACGGTGAGGCTTTTCGGGAGCCGAATGAGGCGGGAAATCCACTGGCTGATGCGCCAATTTGCGGTCGGGCTGCCGCGATGGGGGACGGCGAGGAAGACGACGCGATTCGGTTCGGCCAGCGGTTGATAGAGCGTGGTTTCACGGATGAGCGAGCGGGTGGTGTCAGGAATTGCGGATGGGTCGGCGGGTTTCTTGACCAGCGAGTCATGGAGCACGGTCTTGGGATCGGTGACGCTGGAGCGAGTGAGGAGGCCGCCCATGGAGTGGGCGACGACGACCATGCGCTTGAGGTTGCGGTCATTGCCCTTGGTGCGGGCATACGAGCAGGTTTCGCGCATGATTTCGCGGAATTTCATGCTGCTGAAGAGCCAGGGATTGCCGGTCGGGTAGTTGTAGAGCCAGATCTGATAGTTTTCGCGGAACCAGGGTTCTGGTGCGAGTTCGTTGATCATGTTTTTGAAGGCATCCGGGCTGGACACCAGGCCGTGGACGAAGACGAGCGGAATTTTCCCCGGATCGTAGGGTTGGACGAAATAGATGGCGGTTTCCTGCATATAGCGTTCCGGCAGGATCACATTCTGGATTTTCAGGTCATCGAGTTCGCACATGTGCCAGAAGAACGCGTTGGGGGCGGTCCAATCGGCGGCGAGCCGGTGGGTGGTGGTGCCGATTTGCAGATCGTCGTGGAGCCAGCGGTGGGTGAAGTGCCAGACGGGAGGGCCCGGACCGTCGAACGCGAGGGTGGCGGTGATGATGGAGGGTTGTCCGTTAGGGAGCCGGAAACGTTCGCGCGGACTGCCGACGGGTGGGTTTTTTTTCCAGCCGACCAAGGGAACGCCGACGCCCTCGGTAGTTTGGTGGGTATGGACCGAGCGTATGTTCACCAGCGACGCGGGAAACAGGGCTTCGAGTTTTCCGGGATCGGCTTCGTGCAGCTTGGGGGTGGCCATGCGGGTGCCGAGGGCTGCTGCGCGGGTGTCCCATCCATCAGGTCCGCAGCGGAGTTGATCGAACAATTTGGCGATAGTGGCATTGTAACGGGCGCGTGCCGTCGCCCATTCCGCCTTGCGGGAGGGGTTTCCGAGGATCGCCCAGTCGTGTCGGGCATCGGCAATCAAGGAAACCGCGGGGCCGCGCGAGGTGCGCGGAACATGTTGGCACCGCGGCGGTTGGGGCGCCCCGCACTGGCAAAGCAGGGCGGCTAACAAAAGCGGAGCAAGGCGGCGGAAGATCGGTGGCATGTCTGCGGGAACGCGCGAAGCATGCCTGATGTGGAAATTCTGCCAAGCCCGGAAAAAACCGGCGGGCTTCGGGCGATTTGCGGGTTTCCGGCGAAGCGCTCCTATCTGTAGGCTTGATTTTCATTTCGAAACAAGGTAGTTTGTGTGCGTTGGAACAACGAATATGAAGCCGCAACCAAACCTCGTCATCGCCTGAGAACCCGTCTCCCGATGCCCAAGCCCAAGCCAACCCTCCACCTCTTTGCCGGATCTAACGGAGCTGGCAAAACTACCTTCGCTCAAATCGAAATCCACTACCTCTGGCTGCCATCCCCGGTGCTCGCGCTCCGTCGTATCGCCCAACGCGTCACAATGGGCGGCCATTCCGTTCCGGAAGAGGATGTTAGGCGGCGCTTTGATCGCAGCCTCAGCCATTTTGCGGAAATTTACGCACTCCTTGCAGATCTTTGGACCATTTGGGACAACCGACCCCAGCCTCCACGCTTGCTCTTCACCTCGGAAAGCGCCACCGTGTCCCCGTTCAAGCAGTTATGATGAAGCCAACGGTCAAATCCCCTGCGCCTGTCAAGGCACCCCATCCTTCGATTCTCCGTGGCCAAGCCGCCGCCAAAGCCATGGCCAAGGAACTCCGCGCCGAACACAAACGCTGGAACCTGCCCCTGCTCTCCTGGAAAAACGGCAAAGTCGTCGCCACCAAACCATGAACCTACGTCCGGCGATGCGGGTGATTTTTTCCTTTGCAAACCGGCGGGCGTGGCGTAACCCTGCCGTCCGCCGTTCAATGGTGGTCGTAGTTCAATGGTAGAGCCCCAGATTGTGATTCTGGTTGTTGCGGGTTCGAGTCCCGTCGATCACCCCATCTTTCCCATTGGGGTTTCAGGCGTGTAAAGCCCGGGCGGGGAGGAAGGAACCGTAGCCAATCGACCATGCAGCCGCTGGAAAGCCGGATAGACTATCAGTTTCGCGATGCCCTGCTGTTAGCAGAGGCGTTGACGCATCCGAGTTTCGCCTACGAGGCGCACCAGCCGCATTGCGACAACCAGCGGCTCGAATTTCTCGGTGATGCAGTGCTGCAATTGATTGTCACTGAAGAACTCTTCAAGAGGTTTGGGGATTTAACCGAGGGCCAGCTCACGAAGATGCGTGCACGCGTGGTTTCCCGCCGGGCACTCGCCTGCTTCGCCATGGCCATTCATCTGGGCGGTGACATTCGGCTAGGCAAAGGCGAGGAGGCCAGCGGTGGCCGCCGCCGGCTATCAATCTTGGCGGACGCCTTCGAGGCGCTCATCGGCGCGGTGTATCTCGACTCCGATCTGGAACAGGCCCGCGCATGGGTGGTGCGTTTGTTAGAACCGGAAATCGGCGGCATGATCACCAACCCCGGGGAGCGGAATCCGAAAGGCGAGTTGCAGGAACAACTGCAAGCAATCCATCCGCAAGCCCCGGTGTACCGGATCATCCGCGAGAGCGGCCTGGACCACCGGCGCGTGTTCCAAGCCGAAGTCTCATGGCAAAACCAGGTGCTCGGCACCGGCAAGGGCAAGAGCAAAAAGGAAGCGGAAATCCGCGCCGCCAGCGAAGCCCTGCGTTCCCGCCTGTGGGAAACGTGACTCAAATTCCTTGAACAATCCGCAGGTTACTCGACGTTGTATCATTATGCCGCGCGTCAAACCGCTTGTTGTTTGCTGTTGGATCGCCTTCGGGTTGGTCGCGGCGATACATTGGTCACTGGATGCACCGGGCGATCTGGCCAACGATTTTTACTGCTGGGCGACCGCCGTCACCATGCATGATCCAGGCGTGCCGGTGAAGCATGAGAGCGCGTCCGCGGTGACGGCTCGCCGGGTGGGCTGTCGTGCGTCCCATCCGATGCCGATCGTAACAGCCGAGTGCGGATTTCCTCGCGCGATGTGCGGCCACGCAATTCCGGCTATCCCGCTGAGCCAGATGGATGGCGAGATTTCTTTCCTGTTGCAAAGCTGGCAGTTCAGCCGCCGCACGGCGCTCGCTCCCAGAGCGCCATCCCTCTGCGCCTGACTCCAAGCGCGGCCCGCGTCCGATTGCCTGTTAGGATTCGCGGGGTGGAACCGTGTCCGCAGGTGTGACCGCCCCGGTTGCAGCGCCCGGTACCGGGAAAATCACCGCAGTCCGGGAATGCAAATTATCCAACATGTTTATTGATGCCAACAAACCATAACTTGAACACTAACACTAACACACTATGAAATGCCCACAATGCACTGAAACCGACCTGGTGATGACCGACCGCCAAGGCGTGGAAATCGATTATTGCCCCAAATGCCGCGGCGTGTGGCTGGACCGGGGGGAGCTCGATAAGATCATCGAGCGATCGGCGATCGCTCCGGCGTCCCAAGCTGCGCCCGGCTACCGCAACGAACCGCAAAGATACTCCAAACACGATGACCACCACGACGAGCACGGCAATTACGGCCAACATCGCAAAAAATCGTGGTTGTCGGAAATGTTTGACTAACAATTTCAGCAACTCGCAGATTTCCCCGCGTTGGCTGGATGGCACCCGCCGATCCGGACAATGCCGGGGTTCACCAGTTCCACGACCATGAGCCATCATTCCCACCTGCCGCCTGAAGTTGACGATGCGATCCGTGCGTTTATCCGCCGGCACAAGCGGGGCCTGCGCTGGGGCTTGCTGGCGGCGGGGTTGCTGGCGCTGGTGCTGGTCGGGGTGGCGGGCTGGGGACTTTACCGCGGGGCCATCCGCCTCAAGGATGTAGTGAAGGATTCGGTGGCGGGGAAAACCCCGGCCGTGCGATTGCCGTTAGAGTGGGAGAAACCGCTCGGGGATTCCGCTCTGGCGCAATTGCGCGGCCAATACCCGTTCGTCACCGACCGCCAGGTGCTCGATCCGCTTGAGCGCCTCGCCGCGCCGCTCTTTGCGCTGTCGGCGAATGCCTCCGACCGGTATGCGCTCTTCGTCACCACATCCAAGGAAATCAACGCGTTCGCGCTGCCCGGCGGGACGATTGTGTTCCACCGTGGATTGTTAGAGCGGGCGCGCACGGCGGAGGAAATCCAGGGCGTGCTGGCGCACGAGATGGCGCATGTGCGGAAGCGCCACGGCGTGCTTCAACTGGTGCAGAACATCGGCATGGACCTCGCCATCCAACAACTCCAGGGAGGCGAAAGCCGGATGCTCGACTCGCTCATTCGCGACAGCGGCCAACTCATGAGCCTGAAGTTCAGTCGCGATCACGAGCGTGCGGCCGATGACCTGGGCTGGCAATTGTTAGAGCAGGCGCAAATCAGTCCCAAAGGCATGGGGAGTTTCTTTGCCGGGCTCAATGCGGACGCAAACGCCGGCAACGCCACGCCGATTCCGCTGCTGAGCACCCATCCGGCACCGCAGGAACGCATGGACCGCTTGGAACAGAAGACGGCGGCCCTCGGATCTCGCGAGTTCCTGTCGTTTGCGGGACCGTTCAGTGATTTGCAGGCGGCACTGGATGGCGCGGTGAAATAGCAGGGGCAGGAATCCCGCCGTCCATCACTCTATCGGATTGGCGGGTAACAGGGGCGTACGCGCACATGACCTCAGCATCATTGAACAACTGATTTTGCTGGTGGCGGGACTGCCGCCAGGTTTCGCGGCTGATGAGTCCGAGTCTCCACGGGCCGAAGCCGCTCACGGCGACGGGAAAATCGCGGCCCGAACCGCCATCGCCGATGAGTAGGACATGGCAGTCGATTTTGCGCAGCGCGGCCTGTGGCATGTGGAAGAAATAACAATACTTCAATCAGGATCGATGGAATTCGAGGATTTCCGTAAGAATTACGGGCAACACGTTGACACGGGTGCGTGGTCATATTTAAGTGTCCTCCATGAATGGTTTCCGGCGGATCTTGGTTTGCGGAGCGGCGTTATTGTCGTTCGGCTGCGCGGACATGCGGAAGGAAAACACGTGGCAGGGAGCGGTGATTCAGCACGCCAGGCAGTTGGGTTACCGCAACTGGATCGTCATCGCCGAGGCTTCGTTTCCGGCGCAAAGCCGACCCGGCGTGCGCCAGGTGATGGCACCGGTCGAGGTTCCTGAAGCGCTCGATTACGTGCTGCGCGTTTTGGAGCAGACCGAAGATGTGCGGCCGCAGATTCATGTGACGCGCGAGTTGCGGTCGGTTGAAAACGACTTTGCGCCGGGGATCGACGATTTGCGCAAGCGGATGAAGAGTGCTCTTCACGGTCACGATACGACCGAGCTCGACCAGCAATCGTTGCTGACCCTGTTAGAGGATGCCAACCGCAGTTATGATGTTCTGGTGATCCGCACACAGAGCGCTTTGCCTTATTCCTCGATATTTTTGGAACTCAAGCCGGGTTATTGGGATGAGCTGTCCGAGTCCCGCTTGCGCGAGCGCATTGATCGCGAGCGCGCGCAAAAACTGGTGCGGCCCTTCCCCTGACGCATTATTGAAACCCTCAACCCGCCGTGTACAGCTCGGCGAAGACCATCATCCCGCCCGCGGTTTGCAGCGTGGTGACCACGAACACGTCGACGGTCGTGCCGATTTTCGCCAGTGCATGGTTCACCACGATCATCGTGCCATCGGGCAGGTATCCCACTCCCTGATGGTCTTCCTTGCCGGTGCGCACCAGCGCGATGCGGATTTTCTGTCCCACGGACACGTTGGGTTTCAGTGCGTCATCGAGTTCGTGGATGTTGAGGACATCCACCCCTTGGAGTTTGGCGACTTTGGCCAGGTTTTCATCCGCAGTCATGAGGCGTGCGTTGAGCATGCGGGCCGTTTCGATGAGGCGCGAGTTGAGCGTTTCCGTATCACGGGCGGGCGCGGTGTCGTGAATGGAAATCTGGATATCCGGTGACTTTTGCATGTGTTCGAGGCAATCCAGGCCGCGCTGGCTGCGATGGCGGTGGCTGTTGATTCCGGAATCCGTCATGATCTGCAATTCATCCAACACAAAGCGCGGAACGATCACCCGGCCGTGCAGGAATCCCGAGCGCAGGATGCCCACCACCCGGCCGTCGATCACGGCATCCAGATCCAACACCAGAGGTTGGCCGGACGAAGCATCCTGGCGGAATCGCACATAGGGGATGATAAAGGCGAAATCATCGCGGTTGCCGCGCAGCGACAACACCGCGCCGAGAAAGCCGAGACTGGCAAACAAGGTCACATCCAACGCCAAGCGCATGGCGTTGATCGCCACCTCGCCGTTTCCCTTGGCTTCGAGTTGTTCGCGGAAGGCCAGTTCCAGCAGTTTGGAAATCTCCACCCGCGTCAGCAGCCATGCGCACAACAAACCCACGGCCAGGCCGAAGGTGGCCGTGGAAAACCCCCGCAAGGTGAAACCTTTCATCAAGGCTTCCATCCAGATGAACAAGGTCGCCACCGCCAAGCCGCTCAAAACGCCCGTGGATATTGAGAATTCAAACAGGGTTCCCTTGGTGCTCAGAGCGATGGCCGCGCCGGCCGCCGCGCAAATAAGCTGATAGGTCAGACGTGCGACATTGACAGATGGAGGAGAGGTCATGGCAGTGGATACGGCACCAACATCTTTATTTCCCAGCCGCCCTGCAAGACGAATCCGGCAGACGACCGGAATCGGCCCCCGCTATTCTTTCTTCCAAATCCGATTCCGCCTGTTAGCATGCGCCCGAATCATGCGAGTTTCCCACCCGGTCCAGACTTGCCCGCCTCCATTTGGGGCACTGGTGACATGCCACATTTCCTCCACCGCTCAAAGCGCCTGATGCCATGAAGCCCCGCCTCAGCCTGAGCAGCAATTTCTCTCATCTGCAATCGCATGATGAGCAGCTTCTGCGGCTCGGAATGCTTGGCGAGCGGTATTTTGCGGACGATCCCAATACCTGCCTCCTGAAACTGCGGCAATTGGCCGAGGTCCTGACACAGCTCGTGGCGTCCAATGTCGGGATTTTCGATAGGGTGGAGGAAAGCCAATACGAGCTTCTGAGCCGCCTCCGGGACCACGGCATTCTTCCAGCCGAGATCTACCAACTGTTTGGCGAGGTCCGCCGCACCGGCAATGCCGCATACCTGAATGACCCCGACATTGCCGCGCGTGTCCGGTTCATCGGGACATTTTCCCGCTGCGGGCGTTCGCGTAGTGTTGCGCGAGGCCCGTGGCCAGGGCGTCGGCGTACTCGCGGAAAATCGAGGGCTGGGATTTGCCGTTGATTTTGCGGCGGCCCGTGTAATCGCCGGCCTGGAGGCGGGGGTGGTCGAGGGTGGAGTTCATGACGAATGGCTCCATGAAGATGACGGGGCAGTGGTAGAGGCGGTTGGCGAGCAGGTTGCGGGCCCACAGATAGGGGTGGCCGTTGACCGGCAGGGCATTGGCGGATCCCGGCGCATAGACAAATGGCGGCAGGCCGCTGAGTGCCGCGAAGGTGTCGGCCACGCTGGCTCCGACGAGCGCCTCTTCCTCGTGAGTGCGGCGCAGCAGCCTTTCTAACAATGCGAAGCGTTGGTCGGAGAGGGCGACTTCCTCGTCGGTGTAGGCGCCGTTGAGCAGCAGGTGGAGGTGGCTGCGTTTGACAAGCGTGGGGTGGCTCGGATCGCCCCAGGGGTCGGCGTTGAAATGGAGGCAGAGCACGAGATCGGGTTTGAGGGTCTCGTTCACGAGTTTGGCGCGGGCGCGGATTTCCGCAGTACGGTAAAACAGGCGCTCGGCGAGTTTTTGCAGGGTGGCGGGGGAATCCGCGGGTTGGGCGGTGTCCTTGGCGATGGCAAGCAGGTTTTCCGGCCGCAAGGGGGTGACGGGTGCGTTTTGCGTGCGGACTAACGAAACCGTGGCGCCAAGCGCTTCGAGGCGCGGCTTGAGCAGCTTCGCCACAGTGAGAGTCATGTCGCCCTCGCGGATCGGGCTGCCGTCGCCAATCCGCAACCAGCGTTGTTCGAGGCGTGCCCACGAGCCGCCGATGTGGCCCGGGTCGATGGCGAGGCGCAGTCCTGTTAGAGGCTTGCCGGGCGGGGCGGGCGGCAGTTCGGCGGCGGATTTCCAATGGCGGGGAGTGGGTGAGGCGTGTCCGGGCGTGGCGAAGCGCAGGTGGAAAACCTCGGCGGCACCCGCGTTGCCGGTATGGATGCGAACTTCGGCGTCATCGATTTCGATGAATTGTTTCCATGCGTTGCCGGTGGTGAAAACGGTGGTGAGGAGGCGCTCGAAATCCGCGCGGGTGAGGGTGTTTTGGAAAACCTCGAGCGAAGTCCAATCCGGCAATTCCGCAAGCGCCGAGAGGGCGGAAGAAGGCGGTGGGCTGGTCACGGGTGGCAAGGAATGCGGACGGAACAGAAACACCAGCCCAACAAGACCCAAAACGATCAGAAGCAGAACGAAGCGTTTGAAGGAACGGGACATGCGGAAAATTGGTTTGTCGGCGGGCGGGCGGTTGTGGGCTTGCTCTACAAGAAAGGGCGCATCAGTTCTTTCGTTGTCTAGATTGACGCCCGCCCTCCACCGCAAATTCCAGCAATGATCGACCAGGGTTCTTTACCGGCTCACGTCAGCGCGGTCACTTGCAAACCGGCGTGAGAAGCAAGTGCTCTCTGTCGTTGATCGAAAGTTAGAAATTCGGTGGCCGATATCTCCAGGGCGCATGGGATACGACGCGTGCCTGCACTGCTTCCGAACCCTGCTCCCGAATGTAGAGTTTGAGCAGCGCACTGGTATCGAGATAGAGCATGATTACCAGCGCCCCTCCCGGTCGGCGGCGATGGTTTCCTCTGCGGATCGACCGCAAGCGGGAATGGCCGTGGCGAGGTGGTCTTCCCACACCAAAATCCGGCGGGGAGCGGCCGGGACGATGCGCACGGTGGGACGTCCGCGATTGATGACCTCGAAGGTTTCGCCGTCTCGAACCTGAGCTTCGACCTCTGACCAATGAGCCTTCATTTCGCGCACGGTGATGGTTTTCATGGCTTGAGTATTCATTGGATTCGCGTTTTGTCAAACCTTGGATTTTCACAATGTAAACCAACATGCTGATGACAGGATCAGGATCCCTGCTGGGGAATTGGATTGTCGGCGGGCGGGAGAGTGTGGATGCTCCGCACGGGAACTTATTCCAGCCCGAATCTTTTACCATGTCCGCGATCCGCATTTTATTTCTCGGTGATATTGTCGGTGAACCCGGCCGCAAGGCGGTGATCGAACAACTGCCCATCCTCAAGCAGAGGGAAGCTCTCGATTTCATCATCGTCAACGGTGAGAACGCCGCCGGAGGAAAAGGCATCACTCCCAAGATCGCCATCGATCTGCTGCGCGCCGGTGCCGCCGTCATCACTACCGGCGATCATGTCTGGGACCAACAGGACATCGTGGCATATTTCCCGACCGAACCGCGCCTGCTGCGGCCGCTCAACTATCCGGCAGGGACTCCGGGCCACGGCAGCGTGGTGTTGGAAACCCCCAAGGGCCGCATCGCGGTGATCCAAGTGCAGGGCCGCTCGTTCATCCAACCGCCTTTGGAAAACCCCTTCCTCGCGGCGGAACAGGAAGCGGCAAGGCTGCGCGCCGACGGCGTGGCGGTCATCGTCGTGGACATGCACGCGGAAACGACCAGCGAGAAAATCGCCATGGGGCGCCTGCTCGATGGCACAGTCTCGGCGGTGCTCGGCACCCACACCCATGTGCAGACGGCGGATGAAACGATATTCCCGGGAGGCACCGGGTATTTGACTGATGCCGGCATGTGCGGACCCGAGGAATCCGTGCTCGGCCGCAACATCGACTCGGTCGTCTGGCGCTTCAAAACCAGCATGCCCACCCGCTTCCCGATTGCCAAAGGCGCGGTGCGGATCTGCGGCGCGATCATCGACGTGGATTCTAACAGCGGCACATGCCTGGCCATCAAACGCCTGTCGGCATTGCATCCGGCACTGGCGGAAGCGGAAACGGAAGCGTAGCCGGGAGACGCCCGCTTGTCAGATTCAGGGAAGACCGGCGCGTCCTTTGTGAATGGCGCCGCCATCGGTGCTCAGGAAACGATAATAGACTTCCAGCATCATGGTGCAGAGAGCGGTGCTGAAGACGTTGTTGTTCACATGGGCGGATCCGGGGGAGGCACCCCATGATCCATCCGCCAACTGGTTGCCGACCAACTGTTCGCGCATCAGATTATTGTATTTTTTCCAATCGTCACCGCCGCGCTGCATCATGGCCTGGGATTCGTAGTAAGCCGCATAAAGGTTGGCACCTGTCTTGTAATCGAACTTCACGTTTTCCAACACTTGTTTGGCAGCCTTGGCGACCTGCGGTGATTTGCCTTTGTCCCACATTTGATTGCACAGCATGCCAACCCCGGTGAGCGGTTGGTAGCCGGCGCCACCCGGACCATTATAGCCGAAGTTGCCGGTGGAGCCCTGCAAGGAATTCACATAGTTGAGCCCTTTGGAAACGCAGTCGGCCATGCCATTGAATTTGACGCTGGTCACATGGCTGCACGCCTTGAGTGCCTGGAGTTGCCAACCGACGATAGAGAGATCGGTATGGCCGTCATACATGGCGTATTGATAGGCCCAGCCGCCGTTTTCATTCTGGCTGTCGATGATGATTTGGCCGGCTTTTTGGGTGATCTCTTCGAGATGTTTGAGAAAGGGCCACTTGGATCCTTGGCACAAGGTGGCAGCCTCGGCGAGCGCGTAGGTGGCGATGGCGTGTTCATAACAGAATGGCTGGCTCTTGGGATCGGCCCCCATCAGGCCGTTGTTTTTCATGCCATGATCGATCAGATAGACGATTCCCTTCGCGACGGTTTCGCCGAATTCCCTGGAGTCCACGGTTTCGCAGTGGCCGAAATAAGCGAGCAATACGAGGCCGGTCATGGCCGTTTTGTGCTGGTCTTCCCAGGAACCGTCGGGTTTCTGTTGGGTTTTGAACCAGCGCAGGGCTTTAAGCACGGCGTCCTCGCAGGCAGGTGTGCCGCCATTCGCGCGCATGCGGGCAGCACGGTCGTCCTTGGAACAACGCTTGCTGAAGACAGGGGGCAAAGGACCGAAGGGCCTGTTCAAGACATTGGGGCCACCCCGGAGATGGCCGTTGCCATCGCCGGAACCAAAACTGGAACCCAGGCCGGAGCCGCCCATGCCGGCCGGACCGCCGCCGCCCGGGAGCGATTTCAACACATCCTGTTCCCCGAGATCGATGCCCTGATGAATGTCGGCAAAATTCGAAAGAGCACCCACGGCGACAACACGTTTGACATCATGGGACGGGGCGATTTGCATGAGTTTCTTGTTCTGCGAGGCGGTTTGCACGCCGCGGTCCCCGCCGCCAGGCTCCCCGCCGCTAATGAACTCGGTGGGAGACTCGGGTATCTTGATGGTAATCATCCAAATGGTGGCGATGATCAGCAAGACCACATGAAAAACAACCGCGAAGGTGAGGGCTTCGCCGCCGATTTTTGACCAGACCCCCGGTTGCAGTTTTTCCGGAGCTTTCACAACGACCTGATGAGTATGTTGGTGCATGGCAATACCTTTCTACTTCAACAACTACGAACATGACTCAGGAGCCCTGGTTTGTAAAGATCTTTTTTCGGAATTCTCAGGGTATTGCGGTACCTTGGCTGGCGAGTCTGGAGACTCGCGGTCCGTGGCGGTTGTAACCCATCAGATTCCGGAAAGTCCGGCGCGTCCTTTGTGAGTGCCGCCGCCCCCGGTGCTCAGGAAGCGGTAATAAACTTCCAGCATCAGGATGCAGAGAGTGGTGCGGTACAATTCGTTGGAGACGTAAGTGCTGGGCCCGCCCCGAATCTTATTGCCACCGCCGGGCGCCTTCCACGAGCCATCGGCATTCTGATTGTCGAGCAACTGATCGCGGAACATGTGGTTGTATTTTTTCCACTCCGCGCCGCCGCGCTGGATCATGGCTTGGGACTCGTAATAGTGGCAGTAAAGATCCGCGAACGGGGTGTTGTAATCGAACTTTGATTTCGCCAACACATAATCCGCCGCCTTGCGGACTTCCGGGCCTTTGTCTTTGCCCCACATTTGATTGCACAGCATGCCGACGCCGGTGAGCGGGTGGTAACCTCCATGATTGCCAGTTCCCGTTTTCGTGTAGCCGTAACCGCCATCGCTGTTCTGACAGGAATTCACAAACTTGAGAGCGCGCGCAATACTGTCGTCCATGCCATTGAGTTTGATGTTGGTCACATGGCTGCACGCCTTGAGTGCCTGGATTTGCCAGCCGACGATCGAGACATCGGCACGACCGTCATAGATGGCGTATTGATAGGCCCAGCCGCCGCTCTGGTGTTGGTTGTCGATGATATACTGGCCGGCTTTTTGGGTGATCGCTTCGAGGTCTTTGAGATGGGGCCACTTGGTTTCCTTGCACAAGGTGGCCGCCTCGGCGAGCGCGTAGGTGGCGATGGCGTGTTCATAACAAAATGGCTGGGTGTTGGAATTGGTCGCCAGTTTACCGTTGTTTTTCATGCCCAGGTCTATCAGATAGGTGATGCCCTTGGCGGTGGACTCGCCGAATTCCGGGGAGACCACGGTTTCGCAGTGGCCGAGATAAGCGAGCAGAGCGAGGCCGGTCATGGCGGGTTTGTTCGATTTGCCCCAGGAGCCGTTGGCTTTCTGCTGGGACTTGATCCAGCGCAGTCCCTTGAGCACGGCATCCTCGCACGCGGGCGTACCGCCATTTTCGCGCAGGCGGGCAGCACGATCATCCTTGGAACAACGCTTTTTCAGCGCCTCGGGGATCAGGCCGAAGAACTTGCCCGCACCACTGCCCGCACCAAAACCGCTGCCACTGCCACTGCCGTTGCCGAAGCCTGTACCGGTGCCTTTGCCGCCCAAGCCGCCGGACAAGCCACCGCTGGCCAGCGATGTCAACGGTGACATTTCGCCGAAAGTCTCGCCGGGTTCGGGAAGCGAATAGGTGGATTTGGCACCTTCCGCAAAGACCCGCTTGACATTGGTGGACGGGGTGATCTGGGCGCGTTTCTTTTGCTGTACTTTGGTTTGCGCCGCACGCTCGCCGCCGCCGCCGTCACCACCGGGTAGGAAATCGACAGCATTTTTCTGCGGTATGATGACGGTTTGGAAAATCCAGATTGCGCCGATGATCAACAGGATCACATGAAACAGAATGGCGAAGGTCAACGCGCCGCCGCCGACTCTCTGCCAGAATGGCAGCCGGCGTTCGGTCGGCAGTTCCTCACCCTCTATGGAAAATCGGGTATCCATGACAGGTTTTCATGTAACGCGTGATATCCGCAGTATCATCTTGTGCAAGCGTAGCTGTCCGCCCCACATGAACAAGTTATTTCGTTGGGAAATCCAACTTCTAGCGACGATAGGCCGCATTTCCGTGGGCATGTTCCTTTCACGCGTGCACTCCAAGGGCAAGGACGGTCGCCAATACGTCTGCTACAGCGCATCCTGCGAATGGGTCCGCCTTGATGGCGGCATCACCTATCAGGCCCATATCACCTGACAAAATCCGGCATCACGCTTCCGTGTGGCGCATGGCGATGTGGGCGAGGGCTTCTTCGATGCGGTCGATGAGGATCAGGCACAAATCACCGGGTTGCAAACGCAACAGGGCGGCATCAATGGCAAGCAACTCGCCGCGGATCTCCTCGATATGGGTGGTGCGGCAGGCGTTGACCAAGCCTTCACGCAACAGGGCCAGCACTTCCCCGTCGGCACGTCCGCGCTGACAGTCGTCCTGATAGAGAATCACTTCATCAAACACGTCCCCGAGAATTTCCGTTTGCAGGCGGATGTCACAATCGCGGCGGTCGCCCGCACCGCTGATGACGACATAGCGGCGTTTGGCGGGCATGCTTTCCACGGCTTGCACCAGCGCACGGATGGCGTCGGGATTATGGCCGTAATCCGCAATCAGGGTGGCCTTGCGATAGTTGAAAACATTGAAGCGACCCGGCGCGGTTTTCGCATCATTGACGAAATTGGCCAAGCCGCGGCGGATGATACCCCACGGAATGCCCAAGCCCCAGGCGGCGGCGGTGGCGGCCATGGCATTCTCGACTTGAAACAGGATGGTGCCGTTGCGGGTGAGCGGAATGTCCTCCATGTCGATCCGGAAACGCAGCTTGCCTTTGGCGGCGATGATTTGCCCGTCCTCCACGAACACCCCGCGCTTGCCTTGCGCGAGGTGGTTGGCGAGTACGCGCTCGTGGCGGTCGTGCGCGAAAAAAGTAACCGATCCCGGGCAGGCGCGCGCCATGCCGGCCACGATCGGGTCGGCCGCATTGAGTACGGCCACGCCGTTTTGCGCCACGCTGTGGATGATGACGCGTTTGACGACGGCGAGGTCTTCCACAGTGCTGATATAATTGAGGCCGAGGTGATCTCCCATGCCGATGTTGGTGACCACGGCGACATTGCAGCGATCGAAGCCCAGACCTTCGCGCAAGATGCCGCCGCGCGCGGTTTCAAAAACGGCCGCTTCCACATCCGGATGAAACAGGATGTTGCGGGCACTGCGCGGACCACTGCAATCCCCCGTGTCAATACACCGGCCGGCGATATAGACTCCGTCGGAGTTGGTCATGCCCACCCGTTTGCCGGTTTGACCTAACAGATGCGCGATCAGGCGCACGGTGGTGGTTTTGCCGTTGGTTCCGGCCACGGCGACGAGCGGGATGCGGCCGTCTTCATGCACCGGGAACATCGTGGATATGATGGCTTCACCTACCGCACGGCCCTTGCCGAACGAGGGTTGGAGATGCATGCGCAGCCCGGGCGCGGCATTGACCTCGATCACTCCGCCCGTTTGGCTTTCCAAGGGCTTGAGGACGTTTTCACACACCACATCGACGCCACACACGTCGAGGCCCACCATGTTTGCCGCCGTCACGGCGCGGGCGGCCAGATCCTGATGAACATCGTCGGTGACATCGGTGGCGGTGCCGCCGGTGCTCAGGTTGGCATTGTTGCGCAGTGCCACCCGCGCTCCCTTGCGTGGCACCGCATCGGCATCGAAGCCCTGGTTGGCAAGCGTGGCCAAGGTGATATCATCAAAGCGGATGCGGGTGAGAATGGTGGCATGTCCATCGCCGCGCCGCGGGTCGCTGTTGACCTCATCGACGAGTTCCCGGATGCTGTGTTCGCCATCGCCGATGACGTGCGGCGGTTCGCGGCGGGCGGCGGCGACGAGGCGGTTGCCAATCACTAACAAGCGGAAATCATGGCCTGGCAGATATTGTTCCACCATGACCTTGGCACTGATTTCACTGGCTGCGGCGTAGGCGGCCATGACGTCTTCGCGGGACTCGATATTGGCGGCCACACCTTTGCCTTGGTGGCCGTCACGGGGTTTGACCACCACCGGGCCACCGATTTCGCAAGCCGCGGTCCAGGCGTCCTCGGCATCCGTCACGGTGCGACCCATGGGCACCGGCACCCCGGCCGATGCTAACAAATACTTGGTGAGTTCCTTATCCTGCGCGACCGATTCGCCGATGACGCTGGTGCTGTCCATTTCCGCAGCTTGGATGCGCCGTTGTTTGCGGCCCCATCCGAACTGGACCAAGCTCCCTTCCGTTAGACGCCGGAACGGAATGCCACGCGCGACCGCCGCAGCGACGATCGCCCCGGTGCTGGGACCGAGTCGGACCTCCTCGTTCAGGATGCGCAGACGCTCAAGCGCGGCGGGCAGGTCGAATGGCAGGTCGTCATGGGCGGCGACGCAGAGTTCGCGGGCCAACTCAAAGGCCAGATGTCCGACGGATTCCTCGGTGTATTCAACGACCACCTGATAGACTCCGGGCTCGTAGGTGGCCACCGATCGGCTGAAGGCCACCGGACAGCCAATTTGTGCTTGCAGGCCGAAGGCTGCCAATTCGAGCGCGGAGGCCATGGCGGTGCCGGGTTGGAACGCGGCGATCTGGGGGAAGCGTTCACGCAAGCGATCTTCGAAACCTGGGAGTTGATCCAGACAGAGTTCGTTTTCGGCGCAGCGAACGACCGCTTGGATCGCGGTATGCAGGCTCCAAAGATTGGGCCCGCGCAGTGTCTGGATGCGAATGATGTTCATGCGTGGGTTGGCATCGAATGCGGAGTGATGGGGTCCGGGGTGGTCGGATGCGTGCCGTCGTTAGCGTTAGAGTCAGGGGAAAACGTCTGCACGCCGGTGCGGATGACGTGGTGGGCGATGCCCAGCGCCCATGCTGCGGCGACGGCGGCCAGCACGCTTTCCAAGTGTTCGTTAGACGGTGCCTCGGCGATGAGCAGGATTTCGGTCAGCGGGACGAGTGATGCTTCATCCGTCGCCGAGCCCAGGACCAATCCGTCCCCACGGATAAACACCGCCCGCCCGCCACGCGAGCGGTGTTCCAGGATCTCGGGAAGAGTGGGATCAATGGCAAAAAGGATCACCTCGCCATCACACAACGGCAGCATTTCAGGCATCATCGGATCCGCCGCATCCAGAACCGCCACACCACCGCGCAGCACCACGTCCACTTGACTGCGGAATACCTGGAACACCTGCTCGGGTCGATCGATGTGGTATTTCCCGAAATGCCGTGCGGGATCAATCCGGGTGACCACGGCGATCTGGCAGCGGTCATAGGCCAGCCCCTGGCCCAGGATCACATCCGCGCCATTTTCGATCACCACCGCCTCCGCCGAACAGTTCATCAACAGCCGTCTGCCGGACTGCCAATTGCCGCAATCACTCGCATCGATGCGCCGACGATTCAGGAACAAACCATCCGCACAGGCCAAGCCGGTGATTTTGCCGCTGAGGCGTAAGAACTCCGCCACCAGGCGTGCGACTTCGGTGGTGCCGCTGGATCCGGTGACGCCCACCACCGGGATCCGCCCGGTATCGCCGTTAGGAAACAGATGATCGATGATGGCCCGGCCCACAGGGCGCGGTTCGCCGGATGCCGGTTGCAGGTGCGTCAACAATCCCGGGCACGCATGCACGGCGGTAATCGCCCCGTCCTGCGAGGCCAGCGGACATGCGATATCGTGCGCCACCAGATCCACCCCCGCAATGTCCAGCCCGATGACCCGGGCCGCCAAACAAGCCGCCGCCGCCGTTTCCGGATGGACTTGATCGGTGACGTCGGCCGCCGTGTGGGGAAGGCTGAAATTTTCGGCACCAGCATCCAAGCGTGCCGCCGCCACCAAGGTGTCGCCTACCACTAACAAGCGGTGTCGTTGGCCGCCTCCCTCCGGTTCGCCCTTGTCGGCATCCGCCACTGGCAAGGCGCACGCCTTCAACAAGCGGCGGGTCAGTTCGGAATTGCGGGTGATGCCTTCGGCGATGGCACTGGTGTGGTCGGTCTCGGCCGCCCAGATCCGTCGCTGGCGCGATCCATAGCCGAGTTGCACCAGATTGTCGGCGGACAATTGCAGTGTTGGAATGCCGCGGTCCATGGCGGTGGCGGCATCCACCATGCAGGCGGTATTCGGTCCTAACTGATATTTGCGGGCCAACTCCTGCAACTGCTGTTGGGTGGCCTCCACATCGAACGGCGTATCCTCAATGGCCGCCATCACCAAATCCCGCGCCGCATGCAGGCAAGCGCGGGCGACATCCTCCTGCCGCGCCCGCACCGCCACTTTATAGATCCCCCGCACGCCGGTCTCACGGGCCTTGCCGAAGCCGCATGGAATACCCGCAAGATTCTGGAGTTCCAGGGTGACGTGTTCGAGGATGTGTGCGGCCCAGGTCCCCTCGTGCAACCGTCTCACAAATCCGCCCGGTTCGTCGTAACTGCAGCGGTGACCGGCCAAGGTCGGCAACCACGCGCACAGCCGATCCACAAAGCCGGGCAGCGTGTTAGACGGACACTCTTCCAAGGCGCCGATATCGACCCACGCTTCCAATACCGGCCGATAGGTCCAAATGTTCGGGCCACGAAGGGAAAGAATATTGAGAAACCGAATGGCTTTGCGTTGCATGAAACCGACGTCACACATCGCAGTGACGCAGGCGTTTTCTTTCCGGTTTCTCATAACAAATCAAGCCTCTTGTCGAAAATCCCGCGATTTTGACCGACAAATGTGTTGCATGGTCCGCCAAATGTGGCAACACCCGTTCCTGCCCCATCACGGTGTTCGTTCCCGGCGTCGTGAAAAACTGCGGGCTCTTCCCGATGCCGCCAAGCACTTTGTCAAGTTCGCCCTCCGTCGCCACGGTCCTGCCCGAATCATGGCGCGGCGAAATTGTCGGCGCGCTGGCCGTGGGTGAATCCGTCATCGCCTTCCTCGAACTCGACCTCACCCTGCACCTCCGCTTCGACTCAGGCATCGTCGTCCTGACCGACCGCCAGTGGCTCGCCAAAACCCCGGGCGTGCCCAATTGGCAACACTGGATGTTGGTCCCCGGTCTAACACTCCAACATCGCGATCACGCAGGCGTCGGAACCCTTGATTTGTTAGGCCAAAACGGACTGCTCGCACGTTGGCATCATACCTTGGGACGCGATGTGGCGCTGCGGCACCTCATCGGGCGGTTTCAAGAGCAGATCCAGGCCATGGTCGAAAACCGTGCGGTGGTTCCATGCGCCGATGCGGTGTGCCCGATTTGTGAGAACCCGATTCCGGCGGGCCACGCAGAGTGCCCCGCCTGCGCCCAAACCGTCCATGCGCCGCCGTCGGTGTGGACCTTGTTCCGCCTGTGGCGCTTCGCCAAACCCTATCAACTCCCGTTGTTCGCCGGCTTGATACTGACCCTGCTGGCCACCGCGGCCACCTTGGTCCCGCCTTATCTAACCATGCCGCTGATGGACAAGGTGCTCATTCCCTTCCAGAACGGCGTGCCCATCGACACCCACAAGGTCTCGCTGCTGCTCGGCGGACTGTTCGGCGCGGCATTCCTCGCCTGGCTCCTCGACTGGCTCAAAGCCTACATCCTCGCGCTGGTCAGCGAACGCATCGGCTCGGACCTCCGCACCACCACCTACGAGCACCTGCAAGGTCTCTCGCTCGAATACTTCGGCGGCAAACGCACCGGCGACCTGATGGCACGCATCTCCTCGGGCAGCGACCGGCTGTGCGTGTTCCTGTCGTCGCATCTGTTGGATTTCGTGACCGATCTGCTGACGCTCATGATGACTGCGGCGATCCTGATCTCGATCAATCCGTGGTTGGCCCTGGTGACCTTGGCGCCGCTGCCCTTCATCGCTTGGTTGATTCAAGTGGTGCGCTACAAACTGCGCAACGGCTATGACCAGATCTATCGGATTTGGGCGGAGGTCACCAGTGTGCTCGCGGACACCATTCCCGGCGTCCGGGTGGTCAAGGCGTTCGCCCAGGAGAAACGCGAGGCGCAGCGGTTCCGCGAGGCCAATATCCGTAACCTGGCCGTCAATGACCGCGTCAACAAGGTGTGGTCCTTGTTCACTCCCGCCGTGACTTTTCTCACCGAGGTTGGCCTGTTAGTGGTGTGGGGATTCGGTATCTGGCAGGTTTCCAAACACGAGATCACGGTGGGCGTGCTGGTGGCCTTCCTCACCTACATCAACCGCTTCTACTCCAAACTCGGATCGATGAGCCGGATTGTCTCAATGACCCAGCAGGCGGCGGCCGGCGCCAAACGGATTTTCGACATCCTCGACCATCCGTCGAGCGTTCCCGAGCCGACGCATCCGCTGCACCTCGAGCAGGTCCGCGGCGCGATTGAACTGCGCGCCGTGAGTTTCCGTTACGGCACGCGCACCATTCTCCAGAATGTCAATCTGACCATCGCGCCAGGCGAAATGATCGGCTTGGTGGGTCACAGCGGGTCGGGCAAGAGCACACTGGTCAATTTGATTTGCCGGTTCTATGACGTGGCGGATGGCTCGATCCGTATCGACGGCGTGGACATCCGTTCGCTGCCGGTCGCGGAATACCGGCGCAACATCGGCTTGGTGCTTCAGGAGCCGTTCCTGTTCTTCGGCACGATCGCCGAAAACATCGCCTACGGCAAACCCACGGCGTCACGCGAGGAAATCGTCGCCGCCGCCCGCGCCGCACACGCCCACGAATTCATCCTGCGCCTGCCGCAAGGCTATGATTCGTTAGTCGGGGAACGTGGCCAAGCCCTGTCCGGCGGCGAACGCCAGCGCATCTCGATTGCCCGCGCCTTGCTCATCAACCCGCGCATCCTCATTCTCGATGAAGCCACATCTTCGGTCGATACCGAGACCGAACTGGAAATCCAGGCCGCGCTCGACAACCTGATCCACGGCCGCACCACGCTGGCCATCGCCCACCGCCTCTCCACCTTGCGGCGTGCCGACCGCCTGGTCGTGTTCGATCACGGCCAAATCGTCGAGGAAGGGTGCCACGAGGAACTGCTTGCCAACAAAGGCGCGTATTTCCGCCTCGACCGCGCCCAAACACAGTTTTTCAACGGCCCCGCGGCATCTCTAACCGATGAGGATGCCGATGTCGATGCGGTCGTGGCGGCCAAGACATCACTCAAGGAGCTCTAACATAATGACCGCAGACTTCCAACTCCACCACAACGCATTCGGGCAACTGGTGTTCACCGGGGCGGATGGAACCGTGCAGGCGAACGTCACACCGGCGCGGGCGTTTCCCATCACCGCCAACCGCGAAGGCATCTCATTGTTAGACCACGATGGCCATGAACTGGCATGGATTGCGCGGCTTGACGATCTGCCGGATGAAACCCGCCGCTTGGTGGACGAGGAATTCGCGGGCCGGGAATTCATGCCGGAAATCCAGCGGATACGCGCGGTGTCCGGCTATGACACCCCCTGCACCTGGCGGGTTGCGACGGACCGGGGTGACACCACATTCGTGCTCAATGTGGAAGAGGATATCCGGCGGCTAACCGCAACAACGCTGTTGATTGTGGACAATCGGGGCATCCAGTTCCTGATCCGCAACACCCAAGGCCTTGATGCCACCAGCCGCAAAATCATTGACCGCTTCCTGTGACGACTGCGTCAGCCACTGTCTGGTCGAAGACCGTCCATCATGAGCCGCCTTCGGGCAAATCTTGTCCATTTTGTTTCATTGACAGCCATTCTCCGTGCGTGCGATTCAAGGGATGTGTGAGCGAGCATCCCTCCCTTATCTAATGAATATATAATCCCCATGAAGACCACCGCGTTCATCCTGCTTGGCGTGGTTGCCCCGTTACAGGCGCAGATTCTGCTTGATCCTCTGGTAGTGACTGCCGCGAGGATGGAGACCGCGCTCAGCGACACAACTTATAGCGCATCCTCGTTGGGCGAGGACTTCATACGGGACAACACCCGCCGCACCTTGCCGGAAATCCTGCAATACTCGCCCGGGGTGTTGGTTCAGAAGACCGCGTACGGACAAGGCTCGCCGTTCATTCGCGGGTTCACCGGACGCCAGAACCTGTTGTTGATGGACGGTGTGCGCCTCAACAATTCGACCTATCGCAGCGGGCCGGTGCAGTATTGGAACACGGTCGATCCTCTCTCGCTCGATCACATCGAGTTGATCAAGAACCAGGGTTCCGTGCTCTATGGTTCCGACGCCATCGGCGGCACTCTCAACGCGTTCAGCAAGTCGTCGGATTTCCGCGCCCGACCTGCGGATCAGATCTATCTGGGAGGATCGGCCGCGTATGAGTTCCGCAGCAACGGCGAGGGCAGCCACATCGGGCGCCTTGAAATGGAAACCGGAGTGGGCGGGAAATTCGGCGTTTGGTTAGGCCTTTCCGCCAAGGATTTCGGCGATATCGAGGATTCGGCGGTGGGTCGCATGCAGAATACCGGCTATCCCGAGCAGGATCTGGACTTCCGCATGGATTGGGCGGTCACACCTGAATCCACCCTCACGTTTGCCCATAACTCCGTGCATCAGGATGATATTGCGCGTTGGCACCGGACCCTTGCCAATCCCGGATGGCAGCATGACGAACATGTGGCCGCTCCCGGCCGCTGGACGACCGATCGCTTTGATCAGGATCGCTCGCTGACCTATCTCCGTTATGCCGGAGAAAACCCGCATGCCGGCGCGGCCATCCGGCACTGGAGCGCCACGTTTTCCTATCAAACGAGCACTGACTCGGAGTTTCAAAACCGCAAGCCCGCCGAAGACAGCATCCGGGCTTCGGATATCGAGCTGGAAACCATCGGCGCGTGCCTGCACTTGGAATCAGTGATCGGACCGGGAACCTTGGTTTACGGCGTGGATTACTATCACGACACGGTCAATGCTTCCGGATACAAGATGAAATCGTCCGGTGCGGGATATCAGGAAGTCCTGCCAATCGCGGATGATTCCACGTACGATTTGTTAGGCGCTTATGCCCAGTATCTCATCAAGCCGGTGGACGCTCTGGAAATCACCGCCGGCACGCGCTACACCCATGCCAAGGCCACCCTCGGACGGTATCGTGACCGCTCCGGCAACATGCAATATGACCTGTCCCAGAACTGGAATTCTTTGGTCGGTTCGCTGCGCGGACTCTATCACCTGAGCCCATGCTGGGGTATTTACGGCGGGATTTCCCAGGCGTTCCGCGCACCCAATCTGGATGACTTGTCCGGCAATGTGTCCGCACGCTCCGGCAATGATTCGTTAGGTTCCGCCAACCTCGATCCGGAGACCTTCATCACCTGCGAACTCGGCGTCCGCCATCACACCGAAAATCTCTCCCTGAGTCTCGCGGCCTTTTACACCGATGCGAGGGATCTGATCGTTCCGGTTCCGATCACCTCCGGCACCACCACCACCGTGGCCACCAACGCGAGCGACGGTTATGTGTATGGCCTGGAACTCGAAGGGGCGTGGCGCATCCACCCGCAGTGGACGCTCACAGGATTCGCCGCATGGCAGGACGGCCGCACCGAGAGCCCCGCATACGTCGGCGGACCGATCCATGACAAACCGAACACCCGCCAACTCCCGCTCACCGGCTCGCTCGCCCTGCGATGGACCGCAACCACGCAAAAATTCTGGGTGGAAGGGCGCGTGCTGGCCGCCGCCACCGAGGACCGCATCACCGCAGCCGACCAGGCCGCCGATAACCAGCGCATCCCCACCCACGGCACTCCCGGATATATCGTCGCCTCACTGCACGGTGGATGGAAAGTCAACGAGCATCTCGATCTCACCTGTGGCATCGAGAATCTCACGGACCAGGACTATCGAAATCACGGATCCGGCCAGAACGAGCCCGGCTGGAACGCCATTTTGGGAGCCAAGCTGACTTGGTGAACGATACATAAATCGCATAAGGACCGTCAACCCCGGCCTCGGGCTTGTTCAAGCATGGGCGCAGTCGCAGTCTCCGCTTCGCTACGACTTCGCAGCACCCTTTATTGTTGGGCGTTTATTCATAGTGCGTCCATAGTCTGATGATTTTGACTATCCGTTCCTCTTCGTATACTTGATAGACCAAGCGATGCTGGATATTCAGGCGTCGTGAATAGGCTCCCCTAAGATCTCCAACTAGTGCCTCAAATGGCGGTGGATCCGCGAATGGATTCTCACCAATTAAGCCAAGCAACTCCCTGGCCTTTTTGGCCAAGGATCCGCCCTTGAGCTTTTTCGCATCCTTCTTCGCCTGTGTGGTGTAGACCAGTTCGTAGCTCACAGGTCAATCTCCCGGCTGCAGCTCGCGATCGGCTCTTCCATTCCCTGGCGGATCGACTCCCTCATGCCGGGCATGCTAACAAGGTACAATGTCTCTTGAATTGCTCTCCAGTCAGCTTCGGCAACCAAAACGGCATTGCCCCGTTTTCCGGTGATGTGGACCGGTTCGTGATCGGAAACCGCAGAATCAATGACCCGATAAAGGTCGGAGCGGGCGGAAGTAGCTGTAATGGTCTTCATGTGCGCAGCGTGCGCTATCCCGTGCGTTTCGCAAGGGAAATTATCGCCATTTTTTTCACGCGCTAACGTTTTTGTGATGGCGGACGCGTGGCTGGGGTGATTTAGCGGGGTGGTTGAGGAGCTTCAGGCGGCTTGCCTTCTCATCTAATCTTGTTCGCTTTTGTTATCTTGAATGGGACCATCTGACAGCTGAAGCACACATCCTTGGCTGAAGCTGGGAGATCATCCAAAGAGAAGTCACTCCCTTGCTCATAGTAAGTTGGCCTATTCTTCTGGACGGGATGGTTAGCCATGCCAGTCAGCTGTAGGTTCAATCTGGTCCAAAAACTCGGCGAAGCTCGCTCCATGGAGAAGGAGACAGTCGTAATCTCGTGAATTTACATCCGAAAAATGAAAGAAATAGATCCCTCACACTGTTGAGCAAAAATCACAGCAAGGGTGCATTTACCGTCCAGCGGGTCAAGGAGGCGAACCGCCGGATACGGACCCGAATGTCCGGTGTGAGACCCGTGGCTGGCTCTCTGAGTCAGTCACGGGGACCCGATTGGCATCTTGGTCATGTTTCGATCAGTTGCACCGGCACCAGGGAATTGCGCGACTTCTGGACAATTTCACGCAACCCAGCGAGAAACCTTCCTCCGTCAATCGGCTCCAGTTCCGCTGCACCCGTGAACACGAGTTTGCATTCACGCGGCCAGCCGGGACCGCCGTTGAGGGCATCCCAGAATCCCTCAAGACTCGGCCGGAAGCGTTTGGCCCATTCAGGTTGCACCGTACGAACGTATCGCTCCCAGAATTCTGTTTCCGAGGTGATCCCGTGGCAGTCGACCATCTGTATCAGGTTCTCGTCCATGTCCTTGCCCGATGCCAACGTTCAATGTGCATCCGCGGGCGTGGTTGTGGCAGACGATGGGGCGGAATTGAAGGGCTCATGCCCGTCGGATGGCATGGCTTGTTGGCCGTTATTTTTGCTGTCACGAGGCCACAGTCTTCCTGCAAGGAAACCAAAAGAAATGGCAATCACAAAATAGATAAAGAGATTTTCTTCGTGGACAGTTGTATCGGAGCCAACTCGATCTTTTATGACGCTCACATATGATGGTATTCCGTATTCTCTATGCTCGTGAGTAACAATTCGGTTGCACATTGTATTTGCGTCATGATGGAAATCACTCGATATTTCTATTCTTCCCCAATAAGACTGAAGAACTGGTATGGCTATTCCAGCAAATATTAGGATCACACATAGTATATATCTTCTCATCAGGATTAGAGGGTGATTCGTTTGTTTTTTGGCTAACAGTTTTATTATACCGCGCGCGGCAATTGTCCTTATTATACAGCGTGCGGTATAATAAGGTACAAAAGCCGCCCGGAAGTCCAGGCTTCGTCCACCGCCGCCGTCAAGCGTCGTCAGACAATCCGCGTCTATCGGGCCTGCGGCGTTTCCGCAAGGGAATTCTACGGCTTTTTTCACCGCATGGATTTACCGCCAAGCCGCCAAGTGCGCCAAGGGATGTGGAAGAGATTGAGGATTGATGATTGATGATTGGGGATTGAGGATGGAAGAGAAGATTTGAAGAAAGACACGGGCAGGAATGCCCGTGCTCCGTTGTAATCAAGATAGGAGATCGTGGATTGTAGATCGTGGATTGTAGATCGTGGATCGAAGATTGAAGATCATCCACTATCCTCAATCCACTATCCTCTACATCCTCAATCTCTTCCTCTTCCTCTTCCTCTTCACCAATGACTAATGACCATTGACCAATGACTTCTGCTCTTCCTCTTCACCAATGACTAATGACCATTGACCAATGACTTCTGCACTTCCTCTTCCTCTTCGCCCATGACCCAAGACACCTCCACCCGTACGCACGGGGACCCGATTGGCATCAAGTTGTTTCGGTGAGTTCTCCAAGACGAGAGGCAATCCAGTTGTTCAGGCTCTCGCCTTCGTCCGCGCTCAACTCGGCTAACCTACGATGAAGTGAGGGATCGACCCGCAGCAGGAATCTACCCGAATATGGCTTGTCAGGTGCCTCTCCGCGGCTGGCGCAAAAATCGTGATAATCATCAACTGACTCCCGGAAAGCCGCCTTCAATTCATCGACGGTTCTACCCTGAAAGGTCACAACATCACGTAGTCCGGTGACTTCGCCGTGGAAAATATCGGCTTCGTCATCGAATCGAATAGAGCATCCGTATCCTTTGTAATTCATCATGGCTTTACTTTTGCTTCGGCTAAGAATCTCCGCATCGACTTCACAGCGCCTTTGTCGGTCGTCGGTTGTGGATGCGGCCTGTGAAAAACCGCTCTCACGCCGTTTAGGGCGATTCGCACCCTTGAGCCGCTACCCTCGGAAAGCTCGGCCCCTAGGGCGATCAGCAGGGCTTCAATGTCCGCCCATTTGATCGATGACGGAACCGGATTCTTGTAGATTTCGGCGAATGTGTGGCGATGACGGTTGTTCAACGGACGCAACGATACCACCTTGCGGTATCGCCACAAGGATTATTTTGCCAACGTTTTAGTCCTCCGGACCGCGAACGGGGGACGTTGATTTCTGAGAAGACGGCAATGAGCGGTTAGGAGCGACCCCTTGTGTGTGCCCAGCATGGGCACGAAGTAAATGGGGTGCAAGTCCCCTGTAGGAAAACCAGACAGGAAAATGAAGAGACTACCATCTGAGGCCAACGCGGGAAGGGTGACCGACCCGGGGAAGAAGGCTAGGAGAAACCTGCGAGCCAATGGACAAGAACCGCATAAAAGGCCGACACGGCGCGATGAGCTGGCACAACACAGCGAAGTCGTCTGGTTTACCCGTGGAGGTAAATGCGGTGGTTGCGCGGGAAAGCATCGTGCCCTTACCTGGGGAGACCTGCCGGGAGCGATCCGGGCAGGAGTCAGCAGAGGCCATAGTAGTCGGAGAAACGAGCCGGAGTGCGGATGAGTACAGCAAAATTGCCGGAAGGACTCACCCGACGAAGGGCCGAATCGAATGGGAGCGTCCTAACCGCGGGACGGACGGTCAATCCACCGACAACGCCAGACGGCGAGGTGGAGCCGAGAGCCGTCACGATGGGAAGCATGTGTGAGCTCAGGGGCGGGCTTCGGTCTGTTCCTCACGCGGGCTTGTCCCGCGTCTGCTCGGAACCGAAGGTAGCCAAGCGATGGAACTCAGGATCAACACAGACATAACCACCACGCGATACCTCTGAAATACAAGGAGGTAGGCCGCTGAAAGAAAGCTGCATGGAAGCGAAATGGTCTGTAAAAGAAGAAAGATCTCCACGCTCGAATGAGGCTCTCCACTGCTGAACGCGGAGACCAAATGAAACACGATGCGAAGGCCAATCACAGCGAGGAGAATCGCTAGCGCACCACGAACGTAGTAAAAGAATTGTGCCATGAGGGCTGTGCTTTTTAGGCAACGTTGAGTGGTGGCACCGGCGGGATCAAGCTCTGAATTCAAAGAAGGACGTTATCGCCGGTTGCCACCCATGGCTTGTTGTCTCATCTATTTTTCGGGGTTGGGCTGCTTGCCATATCGGATAATCACCGCTCCTTCTTTCCCACAACGAAGCTTCACTGGGTCTCCGACACGCTGGCTTGTTATCGTCACCACAGGCCCACTCCACTGGAAATTGACATCGGGAGGGCCGCCGCTGTCCAAATCCATCACTACACATTCACCTCGGTATCCGCGCTCCAAATTAGAATGCCCCTCATACGACTGGCCGTGAATCAGGATCTCACACACTGGACCACGGGGATCGATATCGACGATCTCACATATCCACTTGGAATCAGGTGAAACTGATGAGGCTAGCACTTCGGGTGGCTTCGGGAACAAACGTTCACGGACAACGAAGACCCCGGACGCGAGAACCGCGCCTATGATTGCGCTGACCAAGATCTTCATTTTTCGAGACAACAGTTTATTATACCGCGCGCGGCAATTGTCCTTATTATACAGCGTGCGGTATAATAAGGTACAAAAGCCGCCCGCAAGTCCAGACTTCGTCCACCGCCGCTGCAAAGCGTCGTCAGACAATCCGCGTCTATCGGGCCTGCGGCGATTGCGCAAGGGAATTTTTCGGCTTTTTTTCAGCGCCTGCGGATTGACCGCCAAGGAATGCGGAAGAGATTGATGATTGATGATTGAGGATTGATGATTGAGGATTGAAGAGAAGATTTGAAGAAAGACACGGGCAGGAATGCCCGTGCTCCGTTGTAATCAAGATAGGAGATCGTGGATTGTAGATCGTGGATCGAAGATTGAAGATTGAAGATCATCCACTATCCTCAATCCACTATCCTCTACATCCTCAATCTCTTCCTCTTCACCAATGACTAATGACCATTGACCAATGACTTCTGCACTTGCTCTTCCTCTTCACCAATGACTAATGACCATTGACCAATGACTTCTGCACTTCCTCTTCCTCTTCACCCATGACTAATGACCATTGACCAATGACTTCTGCACTTCCTCTTCACCCATGACCCATGAGACGCCTCCACCTAGGGATGTGCCGGACGGGGACGCGGGCTAGAATGGAGAAAGTTGGCTTCCCGGCAATCTTTCTGATCGACAAGTTCCGCCTTTTCGAGCAGAGTCCCCGCCGAATGAAACTGAACAACACCCTCATCCCCGTCCTCATGCTGGCAGGCTGCGCCGCCCCTACCACTCGCTCCCCTGAGCAGAAATTCAAGCAGGCGGACAAGGATGGGAATGGCTCGGTGAGTCGGCAGGAGGCGACCAGCCTGATCATTGCCAATGCGTTCGCCATGTATGATACCAACCGCGACGGCTTCGTGACCGAAGTGGAGTACGTGGCCGCGGGTGGGCGTCCGGAGAATTTCCGCAAGGTCAACAAGACGGGTAGTGGCAGGATTTCCCTTGCGGAAGCGCAGGCCAGTCCGCTGGTGTTCAACACCTTCGTCGTGTCCTTCAATGAAGCGGACACCAACAAGGATGGCCAGGTTACCCTGGCCGAGTATCGGAGTTACCTTGCACAGCGCACCGCCGCCGTTCGCTGAGAAGATCAGGAAACCATCGTCCTGACATCCTGCCACCATCCGTCAATCCTTTCACCATTCTCCAGTCCGCCAACCCTATGAAAACATCACTTCGTTTCCTCGTCCCCCTCGCCCTTGGCAGTGCCGCCCTGCTCTTGAGTTCCTGTGGCCACATGAGCCCGACAAGATCCGGTTCCTCGTTCTCATTCGACCCTCCGGCCAAGAAGCCAGGCAATCCCTCGGCAGTGAAGGTTCACATCAGCACGGGTGCCGGGAAGCTCTATGTTACGGAAGGAAACGAAGTTCTGCTTGCGACACCTATCGGCGTCGGGACCAGCGCCAGTCCCACCCCGCATGGATCCTTCCGCATCGACTCGAAAACCCGCCACCGCCGCCGTGCGAGCAGTCCCGGAGCCGGATACCCGATGGCCTACTGGATGTCATTCCATAGTCCGGTCTACGGGATGCACTGGGGGTTTGTGAAACCGTATCCATCCACTCACGGCTGCGTCCGGATGCCACTCAATGCCGCCCGCAAGGTTTTCGACATGACCCGCGTCGGCACGCCTGTGATCGTATCTTCCTCCCAGCCATGGGACTCCACCGTTGGCGCATCGCTGCCCCGTTTGGACGATAGCCCGCTTCCCGATCCTCCGGACTCCTACCTGCTGAGCGGCAAGGTTTTCGCCGATATGGAGCAAGGGAAAATGTGGAACTTCAACTGAGAGAACTTCTTTTCTCCCGGTCACCGAACGGCTCTTTATGAGGTAGGGACACCGGTTCTCCGGTGCCCCCCTCGCAGATCCCGGAGTGCGGAACTACCGCACCGTGCTCCTCAGGAAGCGCGCACAGGGAACCAGTTCGTACACGGAGTGTCAGAACCGCTTCCCACTGCAAGAGATTATTCCGGTGCGCCGGCTTGGAACGTCACCTGGCTGATTCGCGCACGGGACAGGGCGTCAAGGGTATCCACGATGCGCTCGTAGCGGGCGGATTCGTTGGCATAGATGGTCACCAGCACCTTGGATTGTGAGGCGTCGCCGCCGGCACGGAGCTGTTGGAGATTGGCGGTCAGCTCTGGCAGCGACTTGCTCTGCGGCGTGTCGAGCGGGTCGTCGTTGAGGGAAACCTGGCCATCGGCGTCGATTTGGATGGCGATTTCGTCATCCAGCGGGACCCCCGTGTTGGTGGGTAGCTGGGTGGTGTGTTGGAGTTCCACCTGGACCTGTCCCGCCAGCACCATGAAAAAGAGCATGATGACAAACACCACATCGACCATGGGTGCGATTTGGAAACCGAAATTGACTAACGGGGATTGGCTGCGTTGGCGGGGTGTTTTCATCGGTTCATCGGGGGTTGGATGTTGATCACGAAAACCGGGCGTGAACGCACGTGGCGTGCGAGTCGTCTGGTTATCGATTAGCCTACAATGAGCCGGTCGTCCCGCAATGCAACAACTATTTTGCCGATCCAACCTGAGAAAGGGCTGGTAGAGCGGGCCGCATTGGGATACGCCAGCGGCGTGACGCGCTCAGAGCATTATGGAATCGCTCGGTCGGGCGGATGAGGATGGAATCAGGGAAAGAGCATGAGCACGGGTCTTGCACTGTTGATTGCTGCGGTGGCGATGCTGGTTGGCATTCTGGCCGGGCGGGCCGCGCCGCGGGTGTGGTTGGTGGCAATGCTCGTGGGTGTGAGTGCCGCATTTGTGGCGGCGCTCGCGGTGCTGGGTGGCGCGGCGGATTGGGATTGGCGGGGTGGATTTGCGCTGGGTGGCGAGTTGCCGCATTTGCGGCTCGATGGGCTCAGCGCGTTGTTTCTGGTGTTGCTGTGCGTGGTGGGCGGGGTGGCGACGGTTTACCTGCGTGAATATTGGCCGGAGCAGGAACATCCGCGTTCCGCAGGATCGGGTCGTATGTGGTGGGGGGTGATGTTGCTCTGCCTCGGGTTGTTGTTGCTGGTCTCTAACGGGTTGCATTTTCTGATTGCGTGGGAGTTGTTCACGCTCAGCGCTTATTTTCTGATCACGCTCAACCGGCAACGGCGCGAGGTGCGGGCTGCGGGCTGGCTTTACCTGGCGGCATCGCATGCGTCGGTGCTCGCGCTGTTTGCGTTTTTCACCCTGTTGGCGGTGGCAACCGGGAGTTGGGATCTGGGACCACTGCGCGATCGGACGGAACTGGCGCCGTTGTTTTGGCTGTCGCTCTTTGGTTTCGGTCTGAAAGCGGGGTTGTTTCCGCTGCACCTTTGGTTGCCCTCGGCGCATGCCAACGCGCCGAGCCATGTCTCGGCCATGTTGTCGGGCGTGACGCTCAAGATGGGCATTTATGGATTGCTGCGCTTCAGCGGCTGGCTGCCGGTGCCGGTGGGCGCGGGCTGGGTGGTTGCGGTGCTGGGGGTGGTCAGCGCGGTGTTGGGAGTGGCATTCGCGCTCGGGCAGCACGATCTCAAGCGCCTGCTCGCCTACCACAGCGTGGAAAACATCGGCATCATTCTGATAGGTGTCGGGTTCGCGCTGGTGGCGGTGGAACAAGGCGATGCGGCGTGGGGGCGGCTGGCGCTTGCGGGCGGGCTGCTGCATGTGTGGAACCACGGTTTGTTCAAGGCGCTGCTGTTTCTGGGTGCGGGCTCGGTGCTGCATGCCACGGGCACCCGCGAAATGAGCCGCCTCGGCGGACTGTGGCGCACCATGCCGTGGACGGCGGGGCTGTTCGCGCTGGGCGCGGTGGCCATTTCGGGACTGCCGCCACTCAATGGTTTTGTGAGCGAGTGGCTGGTGTTTCTCGGGCTGTTCGACGCCACGCTGTCCCGCGGCCCTTCGGCGTGGGCGGCGATCCCGGCGGTAATCCTGTTAGGCGTGACCGGCGCGCTGGCGCTGGCGTGTTTTGTCAAAGTCTGCGGTGTGGTCTTCCTCGGGGCGGCGCGTTCGCAGGCAGCCGCCCACGCGCATGAATGCGGCCCCGCGATGCGCGGGGCGATGCTGGTGCTGGCGGCCGCGTGTGTGGCAATCGGTCTCGCGCCCATCGTATTCTGGCCAGCCATCGCCCGGGCTACCCGCGCCTGGCATCCCGGTTGGTCCGGCCTCGATCCTCCCGCACCCTTGGCCGCGCTTGGCTTGGCTCACTTGGCACTTGCCGCCGTCGCCACCATTGCTGCCTGGGGCCTGTGGCGGCGCGTTCGAATCCGGGGTTTCAAGCGGGCGCTCACGTGGGACTGCGGGTATGCGGCACCCACCGCCCGGATGCAATATACGGCGGGCTCGTTCGCGGGAGTCATCACCGAGTGGTTTGCCTTCATCCTGCGCCCGGAACGGCACGAGCACCGGCCGGACGAGTTGTTTCCTGTGAGCGCGAGCCGGACCGAGCACACGCCCGAAACCGTGCTCGAACGGGTGGTTGAACCGGTGGGCCGGATTGTCATGCGGGTGTCGCGGACGGTACGGCGTCTGCAGCACGGGCGGGTGCAATCCTATGTGTTTTATATTCTTGTCGTGCTCGCCGCATTGATTGCGTGGGTTTTCATGGGAGGTGCCCGATGAACCCGCAATGCTCCGCAGCCGGGCAACAAGCGTCGATTTTCCCCAGTTAATCCATCATGTATTTGAATCTCATCCAGATCGCTGAATCGTTTGGAGTCTCGGAAAAAGTCGTGGAAGGCTGGATCCGGGAGGAAGGACTGCCGCACACCCCGGACCGGGGCGTGCTCTTGTTTGATCGTGCGCAGGTGGCACAATGGGCCACGACCCGCGGGCTCGCGGCGCAGGCCGGCTTTCTAGCAACGGAAGCACCGACACTCGCGGCGGTGCTGAGAGTGGCGCCGTTGCTGCGGGCGGGGGGGATTTGGCGGGATGTGGGCGCGGCGGAGCTGCCGGAGTTGTTTGCGCGGATCGCCGCCGCGCTGCCGGGAGCGACACCGCCGGTTCGCGAGATGCTGGCCCAGCGGTTTCGTGCCAATGGCGGGGTGACGATGGCGCCGGTGGGCGGTGGTTACGCGCTGCCGCATCCCAGCACCCGGGTCACGCTGGGTCGCGATTCCGGCGCGGTGGCGCTGATCCTGCTGCGCGACGCGCTGGCGCTCCAGGAACTGCGGGTGGATGACGAACCGGTGACCCGCTTGTTATTTTTCATCGCGCCCTCGCCGCGCGCCCACCTCGATCTGGTGGGGAAACTCAGCCGCCTGCTGATGCGCGGCACGCTGCGCGGGGTGTTAGACAAGGGCGGGACGGACGAGGAGATATTCCAGTCGGTCGCAGCGGCGGACGCGGAAGCGGCGGTGGCCCGGAAGCCGGAGGTGAGGGCATGACCACGGCGTTGTTGTTAGTGCTGGCATTGGTGGCGTTGGCCGCGGGGATCGCCACCGGCGCGCGGCATCCGCGCACTTGGCTGGTCCTGACCCTGACCGGGTCCGCGGCCGCGCTGGGCGCCGCGCTGAGCGTGATGCCGGGGCCGCCGGACTGGGAATGGCGGAGCGGATTTCTGATAGGCGGGGAGGCGCTGCATCTGCGGCTCGACGGGCTGAGCGCGCTCTTTCTCGCGTTGCTGTCGGTGGTGGGTGGTGCGGGCGCGGTGTATGCGCGCGGGTATTGGCCGGATGCGCTCTATCCGGCCTCGGCGTCGCGCGGCCGCGCGTGGTGGAGCGCATTGTTATTGAGCATGGGGCTGGTGCTGCTGGTGTCCAACGGGTTGCATTTCCTGATTGCCTGGGAGATGTTCACGGTTTGCGCCTATTTTCTAATCACGCTGGACCGGACGCGGCGCGAGGTACGGGTGGCAGGCTGGCTCTATCTGGCGGCATCCCATGCGGGCACGGTTTGTTTATTCGCGTTTTTCACCACGCTGGCGGCACGCACCGGGAGTTGGGATCTCGGGCCGCTGCGGGAGCATGCCGGACTGGCGCCCTTGTTCTGGTTGGCGCTGGCTGGCTTCGGTGTCAAGGCCGGGGTGTTTCCGCTGCACATCTGGCTGCCGTCGGCGCATGCCAACGCGCCGAGCCATGTGTCCGCGATCATGTCGGGCGTGGCGATCAAGATGGGGGTTTACGGCATGCTGCGCTTCAGCGGCTGGTTGCCGGTGCCGGCGGCGGCGGGCTGGGTGGTGATCGGGCTCGGCGCGGCCAGTGCTTTGTTAGGCATCGCGTTCGCGCTCGCGCAGAACGATTTCAAGCGGTTGTTAGCCTATTGTTCGGTGGAAAACATCGGGGTGATCCTGATCGGCCTGGGCGGCGCGCTGCTCGCGCGATCGCACGGTAACGCGCCCTGGGGCAGGCTGGCGCTGGCGGGGGCCTTGTTGCATGTTTGGAATCACGGCGCGTTCAAATCGCTGTTGTTTTTCTGCGCGGGTTCGGTGTTGCACGCCACGGGCACGCGGGAGATGAGCCGGTTAGGCGGCCTGTGGCGGGTGATGCCGTGGACGGCGGGCTGGTTCGCGCTGGGAGCGGTCGCGGTTGCGGGATTGCCGCCGCTCAACGGGTTTGTCAGCGAATGGATGATCTATCTGGGACTGATCGACGCGGTGGCTAACAACGATCCGTTCGCCTGGGCGGTGATGCCCGCCGTGATCATGCTGGCGATGGCCGGAGCGCTGGCACTGGCGGGATTTGCCAAGGCGGGGGCGATGATCTTCCTAGGAGCCCCGCGCACGCGGCCGGCGGCGGAAGCGCACGAATGTGGCGCCCTGATGCGCGGGCCGATGCTGGTGCTGGCGGCGGTCTGCGTGGCGATTGGGGTGGCACCGGTGTTATTCTGGCCGGCGGTGGCGCGAGCCGTGGGGGATTGGCATCCCGGCTGGGCTTCGGCGGCGACACCGGCACCGCTGTTGACGCTGGGCATGGCCCACCTTGGGTTGGCGGTGCTGATCGCGGCGGCGGGCGTTTGGATGTGGTGCAAGGTGCGTGGCAACGGCTTGCGGCGCGGGCTGACCTGGGATTGTGGCTATGCGGCGCCGAGCGCGCGGATGCAATACTCCAGCGGATCGTTCGCGGGACTGGCCGCCGGGTGGTTTTCCTGGATCCTGCGGCCGACGCGGCGGATCCGGCGCCCCCGCGGTCATTTTCCGGCGGGAGCGATCCTGCTGGAGCGCACCCCGGAAACGATGCTGGAGCACGTGCTGATGCCTGCCGGCGCGGGTGTCATGCGGGTTTCCACCGCGGTGCGCCGCTTGCAACACGGCCGCCTGTCCGCTTACATCCTCTATGTGGCCGCAGGGCTGGCCGCCTTGGGCATCCTTGTTTTGATAGAAAGCGTGACATGATTCCGATTCTACAACTTCTGCTCCGACTTGGCTGCTGGCTGCTGCTGGCGCCATTGCTGCCGGGCATCATCAACAAGGTGAAAGCCTGGGTGGCGGGGCGGCGCGGGCCGCCGGTGTTGCAGCTCTACTACGACCTCGCGAAGTTGTGGAAAAAAGGGGTGGTGATGAGCACGCTGGCCTCGCCCGCTTTTGTGATGCTGCCGGCCGTGGCGTGGGTGGCCGTGTTCGGCGCGGCGATGCTGGTGCCGTTGGGGCCGGCGGGGGCCGGCCTGAGTTTCCGCGGCGACGCGCTGCTGATGCTCTATCTGCTGGCGCTGGCGCGTTTCTGCACGGCCTGGGCCGCGATGGAAACCGGCTCGGCGTTCGAAGGCATGGGCGCGGTGCGCGAGGTGAGTTATGCGGTGCTGGCGGAAGCGGCGATGGTGGCCGCGGTGTTGTCGCTGAGCGTGCAGACCGGGAGCATTTCGCTGGTCACCATGCTTGCGCCGTCGGTGGGTGCGTGCGCGGGGCTGTTAGCCGCGGGGTTGTTCATCGTGCTGTTAGCAGAGAACTGCCGTGTGCCGTTTGACGACCCGAACACCCACCTGGAGCTGACGATGATCCACGAAGTGATGGTGCTCGACCATAGCGGGCCGCCGCTGGCGGCGATCCTGCATGGCGCGGCGATGAAACTGCTGTTGTTCGCGGTGGTGCTGGCACAGGCGGTTCTGCCGATGGATCACCTCCGGCCGTTAGGGGCGGCGGGGTTGTTGGCGGGCAGCGTGCTGCTGGTGACGGTGGCAGTCGGGTTGGTTGAGTCGCTGCTGGCGCGGTTTGCGTTCCGCCGGGTGCCGCTGTTGCTGACCACGGCATTCCTGTTATGTTTGTTCGCGCTGCTGGTGGCGTGGAAAGGAGGGATGCCATGAATTCCAATCTGAATCTGTTAATCGGGCTGGCGATGGGGCTGAATCTGCTGGCATTGGGGAGCAGCCGGTTGCCGACCCTCATCCGCGCGATGTCGGCGCAGGGTGTGATCCTCGGGGCGATGCCGGTGCTGATGGATCACGAACCCGACTGGCGGGTGGCGCTGGTGGCACTGGCAACCATTGCGGGCAAGGGGCTGGTGATTCCCGGGTTGTTGCGGCGGGCGATGCGCACGGTGCAGATCGACCGCGAACTTGAACCGCTGATCGGGTTTGTGCCGTCGATGTTGTTAGGCGCGGGTGGTGCGATCGCGGCGTTGGCGCTGACGCATTTGTTGCCGCTGTTGCCGGAGCACGCCGGTTCGCTGCTGGTGCCGGGAGCGCTGGCCACGATGCTCACGGGGTTCATCCTGCTGATCGGGCGCACCAAGGCCATCTCGCAGGTGTGCGGCTATCTGATCCTTGAAAATGGCATCTATCTGTTCGGGCTGCTGCTGATCAAGGCGATGCCGCTGATGGTGGAGGCGGGGGTGCTGCTCGACGTCACGGTGGGCGTGTTCATCATCGGCATCATCGTGGACCGCATCCAGCGTGCCTTCGATTCACTCGACACCCGCAAACTCACCGCGCTCCGGGAATGAAATCACTGCTGCTCATCATCGTGCCCCTGGCGGCTGCGGCGCTCGCGTTGCTGTGGCCGCAGAACCGCACGCGTCCGGTGATCCTGCCGGTGGCGGCGACGCTCCACGCCCTGCTGTCGTGGTGGTTGTTGCTGGATCCGCCGACGGTTGCTGCCGGTGCCTGGTTGGGATTTGATCCGCTGGCGCGGGCGGTGCTGCCAGTGGTGTCGGTGTTATTCCTAGTCTGCGCCTGGTATGGGGTGACTTACCTCAAATTGCGGGGGGAAAGGCCCAACCGGGTATTCGTGGCGGCGTTGCTGGCCGTGCTCGGATTATTGAGCGCGGGACATCAGGCCAGGCATTTGGGATTGTTATGGATTTTCACCGAGGCGGTCACGCTGGCCGCGGTGCCGTTGCTGCACTTCAACGGCACGCCCCGTGCCTTCGAGGCGACCTGGAAATATCTGCTGGTGGGCGGCACCGGCATCGCGCTGTCGTTGATCGGATCCCTGTGCCTCGGATATGCCTCGCTTTACGGCGGTGGTGGCGGCGATCTGACATTCGTGGCGCTCATCTCACAAGGTGCGGGGCTGTCTCGCCCGTGGGTGCTCATCGCCTGGGTGCTGCTGTTAGTGGGGTATGGCACCAAGATGGGCCTCGCGCCGATGCATACCTGGAAGCCCGAAGCCTACGGCGAGGCACCGGGAATCGTGGGCGCGATTCTGGCGGGCGGAGTCACCTCGGTGGCATTCACGGCGATCCTGCGGGTGCGCGCGGTGGTCGGGGCCGCGGGTGAGGGACCGGTGGCCGACCACACGTTGCTGGCCATCGGATTGTTCTCGATGCTGGTGGCGGCGTTGTTTCTGCTAGGGACGCGCGATTTCAAGCGCATGCTGGCCTATTCGAGCGTCGAGCACATGGGCATCCTGAGCATTGGCGCGGCACTTGGCGGGGCGGGGGTGGCGGCGGCGCTGTTTCATGTTTGGAGCAACGGCCTGACCAAGGGCGCGTTGTTCCTGAGCGCGGGCAACATCCGCCGGGCCGCGGGCTCGGCGTCGATGGACGAGGTGCGCGGCATGAGCGCGCTCACGCCGCGCTCGGCGGCGATTTTTGTTACCGGCATGTTCGCGGTCACCGCCTGCCCGCCCTTCGGGCCGTTTTTCAGTGAGTTGAAAGTGGTGCGGGCCGCGCTTGAGGGCGGGCATGGTGTCGCCACGGCGATGTTTCTGGGTTGCCTGCTGCTGGCATTTTTCGGACTGACCCGGGTGGTATTCGCCATTGTCGACGGCCGTCCACGCAGTGCAACGAAGCAGGGCGGCAAGCGCTTTGTGGAGACGGCCGGCGTGATCCTGCCGCCGCTGGTGCTGTTAGGGATGTCGCTGTGGCTGGGGCTGTTCACTCCGCGCGTGTTGCAAGAAGTCTGGTCGGCCGCCGTGGCCCAACTCTATCCCAAACCATGAGCGCCTCAACTCCATTTGCCCTGATGGCCAACGCCACCAGCCTGCCGTGGGCCGAGGTGCCAGCGTGGCCGGTGGTTGATTTCGTGCGGGCCACCGGGATCGAACTCGCCCGCGGTGCCCGGCTCTGCTCGCTGTTCGGCGTGCCGGAGGGCGATGCGGTGCAACTGGTTGCGGTGCTCGCCTTCGATGCCGACAGCACCCTCGCCGTCGGCCGCAGCAGGACGTTCACCGGGACGTTCCCATCGCTCACCGCGACGCATCCGCAGGCGCATCTGTTCGAGCGCGAGGTCTGGGAGCAACATCAAGTGATGCCCGAGGGCCATCCGTGGCTCAAGCCGGTGCGTCTGACAAACGGCGACGCGCCGGCCAACGGCGGGTTTTTCCGAGTTGATGGCGGCGAGATTCACGAGGTGGCGGTCGGTCCGGTGCATGCAGGCATCATTGAACCGGGGCATTTCCGCTTTCAATGCGCGGGCGAGGATGTGCTGCACCTTGAAATCGCGCTGGGCTATCAGCACCGGGGCATCGAGGAAGCCCTCATCGGCGGGCCGCATCGCGCGACCCTGATTCAGATGGAAACCATCGCCGGGGACACGAGCATCGCGCATGCCACGGCGTATGCGGGTCTGATGGAAGCGCTCGCGGAATCCGAAGCGCCGCTGCGCGCGCAATGGTTGCGGGCCATCGCGCTGGAACTCGAACGTCTCGCCAATCACACCGGGGACATCGGCGCGCTCGCGGGCGATGTCGCGTTTCTGCCCACGGCGGCGGCCTGCGGGAAAATCCGCGGGGATTTCCTCAATCTAACCGCATTGCTGTGCGGCAACCGTTTCGGCCGCGGCCTGGTGCGGCCGGGCGGATGTTGCCACGACCTCGAACCCGCCCGCGCGGCGCAACTGTTGGAACGCCTGACCACCGCGCTGGCCGACACCGAGCAGGCGGTCGCCTGGATGTGGGATGCGGCGTCGGTGCGGGCGCGTTTTGAAAATGTCGGCATCGTGCATCCGGCGCAAGCCATCGGGATCGGGTTGGTGGGTCCGGCCGCGCGCGCCTGCGGCTTGGTGCGCGATGTGCGTTACGATCATCCGGCGGGCTGGCATCGATTCGGGCAGGCGCCAGTGGCGGTGTGGCCGGGCGGTGATGTGTTTGCGCGCACGCGGGTGCGTTCGCTGGAGATCCGGCGGTCCGGCGAACTTCTGCGCGAACACCTCGCCACTCCCGTCGAAGGCGAAGTGCGCGGTGATCTCGCGGCGCCCGCGCCTGACACCCTCGCGGTGTCCCTCGTCGAAGGTTGGCGTGGTGAGGCTTGCCATGTGGCGCTAACCGATGCCACCGGGCGCTTCCGCCGATACAAGATCACCGATCCATCTTTTCACAATTGGATGGGACTCGCCCTCGCCCTGCGCGGCACCGCGATTTCGGATTTCCCCATCTGTAACAAAAGCTTCGGGCTGTCCTACTGCGGCTTCGATCTCTAACTGAAATCACCGTCATGTTCGTATCCGACACCCTCATCCACCGTTTGAAGCGCGGCTGCGAAACGATGGCCTATCCGAAAGGGCCGGCACCGGCGTTGCCGGACCGTCACGGCGGAGCGCTCATGGTGGACGCGGGCAAATGCGCCGACGGCTGCGCTGCCTGCGTGCCGGTGTGCCCGACCCTGGCGATCACCCGCGATGCGGAAAAAACCGTCGCCTTGGATCTGGGGCGCTGTGTGTTCTGCGCCGCGTGCGTCGAGGTTTGCCCGCAGGATGCCATCACCCGAACCGGCGACCACCGCATGGCCGTGCGCCGACGCGAGGACTTGGTGTTAGGCGGGCCCGGCCGGGAGCAAATCCGGCTGGCCGCCGCGCTCGACAGCAAACTGTGCAAACTTTTCGGCCGCTCGTTGCGCCTGCGCCAGGTCAGTGCTGGCGGCTGCAACGCCTGCGAGGCCGACACCAACGTGCTCGGTACCATCGGCTGGGATCTCGGGCGCTTCGGCATCCAGTTTGTCGCGTCGCCGCGCCATGCCGACGGCCTGTTAGTCACCGGGCCGGTAACCCGGGCGATGGTGCTGGCGCTGCAAAAAACCTACGACGCGGTGCCCGAACCGAAGATCGTCATCGCTGTGGGGGCCTGTGCGATTGCCGGCGGCCCGTTCGTCGGCCACGCGCAGGTCAACGACGGCGCGGCGTCGATCCTGCCCGTCGATCTGTTCATCCCCGGCTGCCCGCCGCATCCGCTGACAATTCTCGACGGCCTGCTCAGGATGTTAGACCGGCTGGAACACGATTCCAGGAAATCGCTTTCGAGATAAAGGCCGATGCAACGTTCAATCTACATCGGACTCGACGTCCATAAAGACAAAACTTCCGTCGTCAGATAATCCCTGCCTATCGGCCCCGCGGCATTTCCGCAAGGGAATTCTTCGGCATTTTTCACCGCATGGATTGACCGCCAAGAAACTCGGAAAGCGGAAGAGAAGAGGTCATTGGTCAATGGTCATTAGTCATTAGTAAAGAAGAAGAGAAGAGCTCTTTTTTCTCCCTTGGCTCGTAGGGAAATGAACCACGAATAAGGCGGCGTAAATAAATAATCTTGACAAACAGCTTAAGATTTCTTAAATGCTTCCTCGTGAAGGAAAACAATACCCTTATGCAGAAGTTTCAAGCGATTTGGCCGCATTTGGACGAGCGTGCCAAACGTATCACCGCCGCG
>CAISTY010000147.1 GCA_903888515.1 Akkermansiaceae bacterium
ATCTTGGTCGCGGAGCGACCGCATGATGGTAGCCGTGGGTTTCAACCCACGGTTTACGGCATCCCATGAGGGATCGCGTCGCGGAGCGACGCCTGAAACCACGTTGCCCTTTGGCACACACCCACATCAAGCGTCGCGACGCGACGCATCATTCATATCACCCTTGGAACCGTGGGTTGAAACCCACGGCTACCCTCCAGGGTCGCTCCGCGACCTTGGAAAACCAACCCGCGCTGAAAACCAAGCGAGGAATCGTTCCCCGGAATTGTGTATAAAGACCAGGGCCGGAGGGGAGGTGTAGCTTTCGCAAGTTTTGTGCTGTCTGGGTTGTTTGGTTTGTGGATGACCGTCGCGCCGTTGCCGGAGATGAAAGGCCGCCGCATCCGGCAAGCATGAAAAGGAAACAGTCTTTTTCTTTTTTCGCGGCGGCGCACTCAGGAGCCCGGGTTGCTGCCGAAGATCCTCATCGCAGCGTCATCATCCGAGGTACGGATGAATTGATCGAACCGTTTGTAGAACTCGGCGAGTGACACCCCCATGTGTTTCTCAAATGCGGCGGATTTTCCCATGCGAGGAATGTCGTGGTACCACTCCTTCAAAACGGTCTTTTCATCAACTCCCACGACATGAATGAGATAGGCCGTCGCCCACGCTCCGATCATGTAATAGACCTGTGGCGAGGGGCCATTGTGATCCCAGTAGCTCTCCTCGTCCAATCGCCATTCTTTCGTCCTCGCCAGAAACTCGTTGATGCCTGGTCGCCCAATATTGCCGCCTGATTTTCTCAGTTGCCGCATGTAGTCCTCGAAATCGACCAGTCCAAGGTTCTCCATGAATTTCGCGGAGCTGTAGGTCGCCATCCCCTCGGCCATCCACGAGTTGATGTGTTTGTCCGAGCTTCGTTTCTGTTTGGTATCGCAATGGGCGATTTGAAAAACGTGGTGGTACTCGTGCAGTGCTCCCCAGGTGTTTTCGATCGGATTTCGGTCACGTTCGGTGGCGTTGGTCGTGACGTCCTCAAAGAGAAGCGGCGGATCTTGCGTCCAGGTCAGCCCGCCCTCCGCCTTGCCGGAAAGGACCGCCTTGATTTCCGCAGTGACGTTCGGGCGATTGAGGAACTCTTCCATTTGTTCTTTGGGAGTCGCCGACGCCCGCGGATTGACTCGGATTTCCGCTCTCTTGCGAAAGATTTCCCGGACGTTCTGTTCGCTGCTCGGACCCAACAAGTAGATGTAGTACGGCCCGTAGTTGCCAAAGTAGTCGATGGCATAGCGAAGTCCGCGCTTGTAGTTCCCGATCAGCGAGCCATCCGCATTCAGCCCTTCCGCCACAAGGAAGACGGGCGCGACGTCTGATTTCAATTTGGTCGGAATATCCCGGTCAGGGTTCGCCACCGAGCCAGGGTGCTCCTGCTGGGATTTGACGTTACTCTTGGGCGGTTGCGCTGTGGACAGCGAGGATGCAAAAGCCAGCATCAACAGTGAGTGCCAAAGAATCTTTGATTTCATTCCGTTCTATATCTGTGGGGGGGGGGGGATGGGGGTTGACCCCGGTGATTTGATGGGGAAGTCGCGTTCATGGGCTCCCACTTGGGCGCATCCTCGTTCAGCGGATTACTTTCCCGCGGGCTTTCCATTTCTGTTGCCTCCGTCCTTGCCGGAGGTGTGGCGCGGATTCGGGGTGGGCATCTGGGCATCCACATCCTGTCGCCATTTCCTGAGTTTCGCCAGCAACTCGGCAGCCATCCCCGGCTTCATCTCCGCGAGATCCTTGCGCTCGTAGGGATCGGATTTGAGATCAAAAAGCTCCAGCCTGCCGTCCTCGAAAAATTCGATTAGCTTCCAATCTCCATCCCGGATCGCCCCGTAGGGCTTGGTGCGGTGGTAGTGCGGATAGTGCCAGTAGAGGATTTTCCGTTCGAGGGCCGTCTTCGCTCCTGTCAGCAAGGGTGCGATGCTGATCCCGTCCTTGTGTTGATCGGGCAGCGGATCCAACCCGGCGATCTCAAGCAAGGTCGGATAGAAATCCGTCCCGATGACCATCCCGTCGCAAGCGGAACCTCTCGCGATTTTTCCCGGCCACTTCGCGATCAACGGTTCCCGCACCGCACCCTCGTGCGACCAGCCCTTGAAATCGCGCAGTCCTCCAGTGGTTCCGGGGTCGTCGCCACCGTTGTCGCCGGTTAGAATGATCACCGTGTTTTCCGCGATGCCCATCTCCTCCAACTTCGCGACTATCCTCCCGATACTGGCGTCCAGGCTTTCGATCATCCCCGCCCGGGCCGGGTTGAGAAACTCGTTCTTGTCATTCTTGAAGTCCTTGGCCTTCGCCGTGTATTTGGCCACCAGCGCGGGCGGAGCCATGAGCGGGGTGTGAACGGTGTAGTAGGAGAAATACAGCAGGAACGGAGTGTCGCGTTTGGTCTGGTCCAGAAAGCCGATCGCCGCCTCGGTGAGCTTGTCGGTGAGGTAGTCGCCGGGTTTTCCGTCGTCGAGATTCGGCATCCCGAAAGGGGAGAAATATTGGCCGGGTCCCTTTGGCTGGGCCCACTCGCGGCCGCCGATGTTGATGTCGAATCCATGATGCGTTGGGAAATGCTCTTTCATGTCCGGGCGGCCGTGGGGCATGAGGTGCCATTTTCCGAAAAAAGCCGTGGAATATCCGCCCATTTTCAGGGCTTCCGGGAGCAGCACGCGCTCGTGGTCGAGCTTCATCTTCCAATCCGGGATTGCCAATTTCGCGGTGGGTTGGTTGTGGCCTGCGATCCAGTCCGTGAGGTGGAGTCTCGCCGGGTAACAGCCGCTCAGGATCGCCGCGCGGCTGGGCGAGCACACGGTAGCGGCGGAATAGGCGTTTGAGAAACGCATGCCATCGGCAGCCAGTTTGTCGATGTTCGGTGTCTCATTAAACTTCGCGCCGTAGCAGCCGAAGTCACCCCAGCCGAGGTCATCGACCAACAGGAACACAATGTTGGGTTTCCCGCCTGCTGCCTCGAGTAACTGAAAGGACGCGACGATTAAAAGGAGTCCGATTTTTGGGATCATCAGAGGGTAATACTCGGAACAAGTCCGCCATCTTGCAAGTGGCTGCCCCGTTTCTCCACTATTGCCAAGAAATTTGCTTTTGGGGTGAAAGCCGTTAAAAAAGCCGCTGGCCGGACCCTGGTCTTTATACACAAATCCGGGGAACGATTCCTCACTTGGCTTTCAGCGCGGGTTGGTTTTCCAAGGTCGCTCCGCGACCAAGAGGGTGATAGGAGTTCCCAAAAATGTGTATAAAGACCAGGGCCGGACCGGAGGCGGGGAAATAGGGGTAGTTAAATAATTTATAATCATAAGCTTGTAAATAATCCTCACGGAAGATAAACAGACCATTTACCAACTGAGTTTAATAAATCCAATACCCAGCGGCTTCAATAATGCGGATCCGTTTGCCATCGGGAAACCCAATACATCGATTTGAGTTAGTACAAAAGGTGCACCCGAAATTTGTTTTAATGCTGATAAATCGGCAGGTTTTCCATCGGTTTCACGAACCTGAATAAGTATCGCCTGCTCTCCTTTTACCGGTTGGGCATTGACCAAAATCAGATTATTCGGCCAGCCTGAAACCAGTGATTTTTGCCAAACCGGTTCGCCCTTGCCGCCTCCGGGGAAAATGCGGGTCAGGAACGGAACACGCGTTCCCCAGCCAAAACGGGTGGCTTCGCCATTCGATGCATCGCTGCCCGAAGTGAGGCAATACGACCACTCACCCTCAGCAATGCGCCGCTTGCCACCACGCAGGAGCAACTAGCCAAGCATCAGGGACAGCGTCACTTTATCGAGCGCAACTTTCAAAACTCAAAAAGCCACCTTGGCATGGCCGACTATCAAATGCGCCAATGGAATGGATGGCATCGGCACATGGCCATGGTGGCATTGGCAGGATTGTTCGTGATGGAAGAGCGAATGCTTAACGGCAAACGCTCTCTGCTCAGCACCCGCGACGTGGTACAGATACTCGACTGGTATTTTCGCGCGAGCCCCTCGCTGGAATCCATTATAGAACAAGTCGAAAAGCGCCACCGGCGGCGAAAGATAGCATCAAAAGCGAAAATTAAAATATCAGCAAAAACCGAGAAAATATTGAGATCGAACAATTAACTGAGTAGAAGTAATTAGTCCAACAGGAAAGGTGCCCAGATTCTGGCCGATTTGGCAATCAGCTAAACTGATATGGTCACATACGACTGACAATAGAAAACTTATGGATTTTGTAACGGACGGCTGATGGTTTGGACTTGTTGAGCAATCCGACCGCCGACAGAGTTGGAGGCGTTCCGAGTTCGCCCGGTTAAGAAAGGTTAACAATCCGAGTTCGCCGAACCCAATCACCCCCCATTTCCCCGCCCTTCGGTCCGGCCACCGGCCCTTGCAACATCCCATCAAAGTTCATCGGCGCTGACGGAGTGGCGATGTGGCTGCTCTATTCGGGCGGATTCCCGCTCGATCAAGACGGCATGCCGCATCCGATGAACCCGCCCGGCGGTCACTACGGCATGACCTTCCAGAAGATTCAATTGCTGAGGGTTGAATCACCACGAACGGCGCACGGCTCGGACTGACTGCCAGAAATTGTCTCCGGGGTGAACGAGCCGGGGGCCGGAGGGTGGGGGACGGTTTGACCACAGCCGGGGCACCCTATGGATGATCCGGGACGTTTCTAACGGCGGAAGGTTGCCTTGACCCGCTGTGAGACCAACAGGTAAGGAATCCAAATTGCGGCACGCATCGTGTCGGCGGCGATATCCGAATATTTCCCGGCATCCCCGGCTGAGATATTTGTAGCTGCAATTGCCGCCGAACTGAGAATGTTATCAAGTATGTTTCCAGCCAGCACATAGATGAGGAAGGCGATCAAACATTTCGGCGCGACCGCGCGTTTCCTGAAAAACAGGAAGACCATGAGAACGCTCAGGATCAATCCGACACAGGAATACATCCATTCAAATGCCAACGAGGGCAGCCATGACGGATGGTAGGCGATTCCTTCCGGTGACGTCAATTGCCTCCAGCGGTCCACGATGCCGACGCTAGGCCACAAATTGACCAGATTACTGATGAAAACGAATGGATTGACGATCACACCGAAGGCGAGGAGTAGCAACCAGCCACCGATTCCCTCAAGTCGCCCGGAGTCGCTTGATGCGGACGGCAACGGCGGCGGAACTTTGCGGCGGGATGTCCGGAAATAGAACACGGTGGCACCGATCCCGCCGCCGGCAAATATTCCAAGCGCCACCAGCATGGCCAGCCAGTTCCAGGTTTTCAGCGTGCCGTAAAGCATCATGACGCGATCCGTTTCCGGTTGCTTCGCGCCAGGTCCGGTGGTGGGAACCGCCGCAAGTTGCCCGGGCGTCCGGTAGGTCAGCGTGTAGCAGGTATTCTCCTTGATTTTCGCAATCGCCGCGTTGTGCTTTGTCAGATCCGCAATCGACACCCGGTCCGTTTTCGTTTCAAAGGTATAACTCATCTCGAGCACGCTGCCGGTTGATTGAGCGTCGTGGCGGAAATGGAAAGCATCGTTGCTGATCTCCGTATGGTCACTTTCCAGAGACCATTTTTTGAACATTTCGGCACGGATCACCTGGCGGATTTTCGCGGGATGGGCCACGGCAAGGGGATCATCACGGTGCGGCGAGGATGCTTCTCCGATGGTGTTGTCCAAATCCGTCGCCATCAATGCAAGCGTGTACTTCGATTGATCGTCGCTGAGCTTCCAGATGTTGGTAATCCGGTAATATTCGCTCACCCGGCACCCGGCTTCTGCGGGCAATTCCACATAGACAAAGGGTTTCTCCATTTGCACATCCGGGAAGCTCCGGGCGTAAAACTTCAGGTAATTCCGCTGCACTTCATCCCGGCTGGCATCCTTGATGCTCCGCCGGATCCGCTCCGCCGCCTCCCCCCGGTATTCCGTGGTGACTGCCAATTGCGATACCTCCGGCGGCTTGGCAATCCGATACGTCTCGACGATCTCCGTGCGTGGCCGCGAATCCGCAGGCGGCGAAAATTCAGTCAGGCCGGTTTCCCCCTCCTGAATCACCAGCGCAAGTCCATAATCCCCCACCGGAATCTGCGCCAGCGGCCCCCGCTGGTTCGAACGGGTCGGATCCAGCCAGTGCGTGCCCGACGCCGTCCTCACCCGGACGATGACGTGATTGAACGCATCCGGTGCCGGCAACCGGGCGCTGATTTCCCGCCGGGAAAAGGTATTGACCAGAGCCGGGGCGGCCTCAATGCCCACCCCCCTGAGCAAGGTGCAGAGAACCAGGGATTTGTCCTTGCAGTCCCCGAAGCGTCTCCGCAGCACCTCGCCCGGGGCCGACGGTCGGTGCGAACTGATCCCCATCTCAATGCCCAGATAGCGGATTTCATCCTGAACGAACCTCAAGGCGGACCGCACTTGGTCATCCACCGCCGGAATGGCGCGGAGCCGGGCGATCTCCTGCTCGAGTTCGGTTGGCAGCGGTTGCTTTACCTGATAGAGCGGCAGCGCCCAGTCCACCACCGCCGCCCAATCGGCGAAATCCGTCACCCACACTTTTCCGTAGGGATCGTAACCCCGCGGTGTCTGTGGATCTTTGGGGCGCGCTGGGATGTTAGATTCGTCCCATACCCATTCGGAGACCCCGTCCCGGGTGGTCATCACCGGATGAATCGCACGGTTGCTGATCTTGAAAAGCAGGTTGTGTGAGGCGGGATAAACCACCCGCGAGACCACCCGGTGCACCGGGCAATTCCAGGATGTGGAAACACGATCGGTATAATGCCCAGCCAGCACCGGATTGGAACCCTCCAGAGTATAGGCATATTCAATGACGTCACCCGCACGGACATCCTCCAACTGGCACTCGGCGGTATACCTTCCGTCATAGAGGAAATTCTCCAGATCGGTCTCACGTTGATACAGTTTGACTCGCGACGGGTCCAGACGATCGGAAGTGACCCCACTGCGGATCAGGCGCACAAAGTGAATACTAAGTTTCTCGTAGGTCGGGTCAAAGACCACGGATACCGCCGATTTGTTCTGCACACCGGTATCGGAATAGATCAGGCGTGCCTCATGGTAGAAGGAAGCACGCGGGTCGAGGTTATCCTGCCGGTCCAGCAGCAGATAATCCGTTCCATCCGAGGCCGCCTTGGAAACGGGGAAGATCACCGGGGACACCGGCGTCACCCATGCCGGGACCGGGCGCACCTCAAAGGTTGCCGCCGCTGGTGCCGCACCCAGCGCCGGACTCGTCCAGACCGCCATGGCTCCCGCCAGAACAGAACAATGAAATATCAGTCGTAAAGCCATCATGTGCGAATCAACGTCGTGCGTCTGGCTATCAGTTGATTCAGCTGAAAACAAACCTAAATCGACACCCCGTTTTCCTTGCCATGTATGCCGGATCGGTGGACGGCGACGAGGCCGGGATGGGTGACGAGGACAACGTGGTCGTGGTGATCCGCAGGATCCTTGGCCTTTCCGAAGGATTTCCGGAATAGGGTTAGTGTAAACGGTTTACGTCTCATTTTAGCACATTTTAGCGCATCTCCGCGCGTCTCTGGGCATGCAATCTATCCGCCAGCTTTCACCTTAAATCCCTTATTTCCCTAGGGAAACCGCGCATTTACAACTGGTGATCCCGGCAGGAATCGAACCTGCACCTACGGCTTCGGAGGCCATCGTCCTATCCATTGGACCACGGGACCAGACGCCTTGCGCGGCGGACCCGATCCGTACCCGGCATTCTACGACTTGGCAAGGACAAGGATTGAGTATTTTGCGTGGACAGCGGTTGCCTGACGGGCGATACGGAAGCGCATTTCGCATGAAAACCACCACCACGCTCGCCTCCTGCCGCACACCCGACGGCAATCTGCTGGTACTCCAGCAGCACGACGGCCAGCATTTCCTGAAAATCGGCGGTGTGCCGTTGATGAGCACCACCGCCGCCGCGTCGGAGCAGCAGATGGCGGAACTCGCATGCGCCGCACTGCCGCCCAAGCCGCGCGTGCTCATCGGCGGACTCGGCTTCGGCTTCACGCTGCGCCGCGTGCTCGCCCTCTGCCCACCGGATGCCGTGGTCGATGTCGCGGAACTGCTGCGGGAAGTCGTGGCATGGAACCGTGAGTTTCTAACGGAAGTCAACGGCCGTCTGCTGGATGACCCGCGGGTGAGGGTCCACACGCGTGATGTCTGCGAACTCATCGGGGGCTGCGGCAGGGACCGTTACCACGCGATTCTGCTAGATGTGGATAACAGCCCCGATCCGCTGGTCCAAAAGGGCAACGCCAGGCTCTACGATGCGGCTGGCCTGGCCCGCACCCGCGCCGCACTGCATCCCGGAGGCCGGGTGGTTTTCTGGTCCGCCAACCGTGCCCCCGAGTTCGCGAAATCCCTTGCCAGGGTTTTCAAGAAAGTCGAGAGCATCGGGGCCAAGGCCTACCCGCAGGCGAAACGTTTCACCCACACGCTGTTCGTCGCCGACCGGGAGTGATCAGTCAGCGGTCAGCGGCCATCCGTCATCAGTAAATACCCATGACCCGCGCCCCAGGACCCATGACCCATGACCCATGACTGTTGACTGATGACTGATGACTGATGACTGACCACTCACATCTCATGTACCCCCTCGATCCCGCCAAGCTCACTGATCGTTCGTCCACCGACGAGATATTGGGTGTGTTCCTCGACTGGCTGATCGAGACAAACATCGAGCCATACGCCCACCAGGAGCAGGCGGTTCTCGAACTTTTTTCCGGCCACAACGTCATCCTCAACACCCCGACCGGTTCGGGAAAATCATTGGTTGCGCTGGCCCTTCATTTCAAGGCGATCTGCCAGCGCCGGCGCTCGTATTACACGGTGCCGATCAAAGCGCTGGCGAACGAGAAGTTTCTCGGGCTTTGCCAACTGTTAGGGCCGGAAATGGTCGGCATGATCACCGGCGACGCCACCGTGAACCCCGGCGCACCGGTGATCTGCTGCACCGCGGAAATCCTCGCCAACCTGGCGTTGCGCGAGGGCGCGAGGGCACGGGTGGACGACGTGATCATGGACGAGTTCCACTATTACTCGGACGCGCAGCGCGGGTTTGCATGGCAGGTTCCGTTGCTCACCCTGCCACAGGCCCGCTTTCTCCTGATGTCCGCCACCCTCGGGGAAACCGCGTTTTTCGAGGAAACCCTCACCCGGCTCACCGGTGCCCCGACGGTACTGGTGAAATCCGAACAGCGTCCCATACCGTTAGATTTTGATTATAGCGAAACCGCGCTGGAAGACAAGGTGGCGGAACTCGTCGCGGCGGACAAGGCGCCGATCTATCTGGTCCACTTCACCCAGCTCGCGTGTGCCCACACCGCACAGAACCTGCTGAGCTCCAACTTCTGCAGCAAGCAGGAGAAACACCTCATCGCCGACCTCCTGCAGGATGCCAATTTCCGCAGCCCCTATGGCAAGGAGATCGCGAAGTTGCTGCGCCATGGCATCGGCATCCACCACGCCGGTCTGCTGCCGAAGTACCGCGTCCTGGTGGAAATGCTCACCCAGCGCGGGTTGCTCAAGGTCATCTGCGGCACCGATACTTTGGGTGTGGGCGTGAACGTGCCGATTCGCACCGTGTTGTTCACCCAGCTTTTCAAATACGACGGCAATAGTACCCGAACGCTCGCGGTGCGTGATTTCAAACAGATCGCCGGCCGCGCCGGTCGCCGCGGATTCGATACCAGCGGCACGGTCGTAGCTCTGGCTCCGCAGCACGTGATCGAAAACCTCCGCCTGGAAAAAAAGGCGGCCTCGTCCGGCAAAAAGAGTTATGTCAAACGCAAACCGCCGGAAAACGGTTTCGTGAACTGGGACGAAAAGAGCTTCCGCCGCCTGATAGACTCCCCGCCGGAAAAACTCGTGTCCAGCTTCCAGATCCAGCATGCGATGCTCCTCAACGCATTCAGCCGTGAACACGAGGACGGTTGTGCGGTGATGCGCAAGTTGATCCGGGAATGCCACGAACCGCCGGCGCGAAAGAAGGCCCTCATGCGCCGTGCCTTCCAACTGTTCCGCGGCCTCGTCGAGGGCGATATCCTGCGCATCATCCCGCGGGCCGAACGCCGCTGTCCGGCCAAAGTCGCCCTCAATATCGAACTCGAGGAGGATTTTTCGATGAACCATGCACTCGGGCTCTGGCTGTTAGACACCATCCCGCAACTCGACCGCGAGTCGCCGGATTACGCGTTGAACGTGCTCTCGCTGATCGAAGCCATCCTCGAAAACCCCGAAGTCATCCTGCGCCGGCAAGTCGATCTCCTGAAGGGCGAACTCATCGGCCAATTGAAAAATGAAGGTGTTGAATACGACAAGCGCATGGAGATGTTAGAAGACGTCGATTGGCCGAAGCCCGGCAAGGATTTCATCTATGACACGTACAACGCCTTCGTCGCGCGGCGGCCGTGGATGAAGGACGCCACCGTGCGGCCGAAATCCATCGCCCGCGAGATGTTCGAGCACTGGCAGTCGTTCGAGGACTATGTGAAAACCTACGGTTTGGAACGTAGCGAAGCCGTGCTGCTCCGCCATCTATCGGAAGTTTACAAGGTGCTTTCCCAGACCGTCCAGCCCGCCGCCAAGACCGATGACCTCGTCGAGGCGGAATCGTTCTTTGAAGACATCCTGCGCGGAGTGGATTCCAGCCTGCTTGACGAGTGGGAAAAACTGCGCAATCCGGACTATAGGGTCGCACCGGAGAAGCCCGCCGTCGAGCGTCGCGCCGTGCCATTGTCGCGCAACCGCCCGGCCTTCACCCGCGCGTTGCGCAGCGCCGTCCTGACCCTCGTCAAAGCCTGCGCGGAAAACAACATCTCCGCCATTCTCGCCCAGGTCGAACCCACCGACCCCGACGGAGTCCCATGGACCCGCGAGCGCATCGCTTCTTTGTTAGATAATTACTTCGCCGGGCACCGGCGCATCCGCCTCGACCCCGAGGCCCGCGCGACAAAACACAGCCGGATTGCCGAACAAAACCCGCGCCGCTGGACCTGTGAGCAGACCTTGATAGATCCCGACGACTTGAACGACTGGTCGCTCCATCTTGTCATGGATCTCGACCGGTGCGATGCCGAAGGACGGGTGGTGCTGGTGCTGGCAGACCTCGCGCCGATTGCGGGATGACCCATGCGCACATCATCACCCGCCGATATGCGCGGGCTGGCCGGTGGATTCCACCACCGAGCGCCAGAGGTCGCCGTGCGGATCGACTTTGCGGCGGCCGCAGGTCACCAGACCCAACGGCAGATGGACAAAGCTCTGGTGCCAGCAGGCAACGACCATGCCGGTTTTGCCCGCCATGCCGGCGTGCACGGCGTGGCGTCCCAGATTGAGGCAGAAGATACGGTCTTCGGGCGCGGCGGGCACACTGCGGATGATATAACTCGGATCGATGTATTTGAGATTGGCCTCTATCTTCCTTGCCTTGAAATGGCGGATGATTGCATCCTTGAGGAATAGTCCGATGTCGGCGTGAAGCTTGTTGCCGGATGCGTCGGTGGTTTGCTCAACGTTGGGAATGAGTTCCTGTCCGGCACCCTCGGCGGTGATGATGACGGCATGGCCGCGGGCGGCGAGCCGTTCCTCGAGCCATGCTAACAGACCGGTCTTGCCATCGATCTTGAAGGGCACCTCGGGGATGAGAACGAGGTTCGCCTCGCCTGCGGCCAGTGCGGCCGAGCACGCGATGAATCCGGAATCCCGTCCCATCAATTTCACCACACCCACGCCGTTGCGCGCACCCCGCGCCTCGGCGTGCGCCGACATCACGGCATGGAAGGCCACCGCGAATGCGGTCTGATAGCCAAAGCTCCGGTCCATGAACATCAGGTCGTTGTCAATCGTCTTGGGCACGCCGATGATGGCGATTTGACTGCCACGGCGGCGGATTTCCTCGTCAAGAGCCATGGCTCCGCGTTGCGAACCGTCCCCGCCGATGACATAGAGGATGTTCACACCCAACTCCTCCAGCCGGCTGACCATGACCTTGGGATCCCGCGCACCGCGGGACGTGCCGAGCAACGAGCCGCCGAAGCAGGAAATGTTCATGACCAACTCCGGAGTGAGTTCGAGCGCCGGGTGGCCGCATGCGGGATCCAGCCCCTCGTAGCCGTATTGGATACCGAGAATGCGGCGCACTCCATAGGCGTAATAAGACTGCATCACGATGGTGCGGATCACATCATTGATACCGGGACAAAGACCGCCACAGGTGACAATGGCGCAACAGGTGTCCGCAGGATTGAAATAGATCTCGCTGCGGGGTCCGGCGAGTTCGATGGATGGCGGGTCCACATCGCTTTGCATGGCCGACCTCACGGAATCCATGTGGTCGTTGAGCACAATACGATCGCCATCCGAATGCCAGCCGCCGCCCGCCGCCGCAAAGTTCCGCTGCCAGCCGGGCGAAGGAAACTTTCGCGGGCCGAGGTCGGGGATTATCAGGTCCTCAGGGGTGATCGGGATATCCATGCTTTGTACGCTCATCGGTTGCTGGAGACATCCATACATTTGCGCGGAGCTTGGAACAACCATTAGTTGTGGATTTTTGCGGGGCGCTCAGCAGTTGCCGAAAAAGATCGGCTTCAAATGGCGTTCATAAAGATTGGCGGTCACATTTTTCGCGACCGAAACCTCGCAGGCACGCAGCGCTTGCAGGTAGCGCGGGCCCATTTTCGCCGCCACTTTGAAACCGACATGTAGCAACTGCCGCAAGTCAGCGTTAAATAGCGGGTCGGACTGGTTGTGTCGCAGCGCGCGGACATATAACTCGCTGGTCCAGGTGTTCACTGCCGCTGCCGTCGGCAAATTGGCACGGTGGATGTCAATCACCGCGGCGTATGGCGCGCAGAGTTCATCGATATGCGCCAGCGCCTCGGCATAAATCTCCTTTGCCAACTGCAATCCTTCGCCGCCGTGTTCCGCAAGACCTATCACTTCCTCCAGCCAGGTCGTGCCTGCGGTCTTGAGATGCACGCCACAACCGTGCTTCGCCAACGCACGGCGCATCGCCGGATAGATCGAGAATTTGTCGCTGCCCGAGTGGACGCTGAGTTTGAGTGTGTCCGGCAGGCCGTAGCGTTGGATGGCGTGCGCTATGACACAGAGGTCTTCGTTGAATTCGCGCTCAAACTGCGCCACGTCGCCCACGTAGTCCACGCCCTTGTTGAAGCGGCCCGTGAACTTCGGCGCGATGGTCTGGATCGGAATCTCCTCATCCGCGATGGCCGCAAGAATGATCAGCAACTCCGGCGGTGTCTGCGGCGCATCGGTTTCGTCTAACGAAATCTCCGTAACAAATGGGGTGCCGCCCTTTGCGGCGAAGATGTGACGATAGACCTTGCCGGCTTCCTGCACGGCATAAAGATATTTACCGGCGATGCGCTCGACTTCACCCCGGGAGATGTCGAATCGCCGGTCAATGCCGGCAAGCTGCAGGTTGCCGGACCATTCGGGATGTCGGTCGGCAAAGGCTTCCACCACGCCGGGTCCGGCGGGTTTGCCAATGTAATCGGCCACATCAATCGTGAAGAAATCCGACGCATCCAGAAACCGGTCCACGGTCTGGAGACCGATGTGATCGGCGTCCACATAGTAGGGCATCGTCCAACCCGCCGCTTTCACAGCGGCATCGGCGGCTGCCCGGACACTGGCAGGCTCGGAGCCGATGATGTTGTGTTCCCTGTTGGATTTGTTCCAAGTGGGCGAGATGGCAACACCGTTTTGGGCCGCGAGGATGCATGCCTGCAACTGCGCCGCAGCCTGGTGTGCGAAGCGGTCGCCGACTCCGACAGTGTATTTTTCGAACTTCAGGTAGTGATTCATAATAGTGGCGGAGTGTTGGTATTGGTATTGGTGTTGGTGCTGTGACTCATGATAGTTGCGATAGGCTCCGGGGTCAATGACACCACTCATGGATGGCCTCGTAAACGCGGTGTTGTTCCGCCGGATTTTGAATGTGCGTGCCGACGATAAGCTTCAATCCTGGCTTCCACAGCCGGCGCACGCGTGCGAGGACTTCGTCGGCATCGCCGACGATCCGCGCATGCAACACGACGCCGGTGCCGGCGAGGGCATCACGAAACTCCTCGCATTGATTGTACGCCGGATCGGTTTGCGGACTGAACGCGCCATCCACCATTGTTAGATTTGGAATCTGTCTCACCGCGCCGAGCCAGCGGCCCCAGTTGCCGCAGGAATGAATGGCGGTGCCGCCAAACTCCTCGCCGATGCGGGCGCAATCGTCCGCGCAAAAATCCACGAACATCGCCGGCGCGATCATGATGAGGTTGTCGGTGCTCAGTCCGATGCCGGTTCCGGTGCGGGAACTGGCGAAACCGTGACCCGGCCGGGCGAGCGCCGCACCGATGAGTTCGCTTTGTTGCCGCGTGAATGAGATCAATGCGTCGGTTACCGCGGCGAGGATCGTCCGCACGTGTTCGGGATGCTCGTGGAATCCGAGAAGGAACTGGCTGATGTCCACCAGACCACCGGCGATGTTGATAGGACCCTGGATGTCACACCATGAAATCGGCACGCGGCCATGTGTCTGCGTTAGAAAGTAGTCAATGGTTTCGAGCGTGTAGCGGAGGATGGGGACATCTTGCGGCTCGCGGGCCAGCAGACCCGCCGCTTCCGCGACCGAGTTATAGCATGCCTTGACGGCCGGTGCATGGCCGTCCAGCCATGCGTAATCCGCGCCGAAGGCTGCGGCGGTCGTACCAATGCCATACCAGGGTTCGAGATATGTCGGAGCGTCGGTCCGGAAAGCCATCGTGCGCGTCAGCGCGCCGAGCTGCCAGCGCAACGAATCGCGCATGTCGCGGCAGGCATCACGAAACACCTCGCCGGCGCGAACCCGCTGCCAGACGGCCACGCCCTCATGCTTTCCGAGAAACCCGGCGTAGCGTTGATCGGCCTCGGCGGCGAATGCCTCGTAGTGATCCAGATCGAAGTCAGCGATCTCCTGCGGCTGCACGGGCATCGCCATCGCATCCTTCTGCGTGTGGTCGAATTGTTTTTGAGTCATGACAATTGGTCCACCGGCACCCGCATGGGTTCAAGGCGTGGCATTAGCAGGTGAATGCATCCCAGGGCCAGGAGATATACGGTGGCGCAAAGCCCGAAGGGTACCAGGTAGTTGTTATGAGTGAAATCCAGAATGCGTGACACAATTTGCGCGAAAAACATGCCTGCCACCGATCCCGCCATGCCGCCGAGACCCACGACGGAACTCACGGCCTGGCGCGGTATGGTGTCGCTGACCAGGGTGTAGAGGTTTGCGGCGTATCCGCAGTGCGCTGCGGCGGCGAGCGTCACCAATACCACGGCGGGCCAGACGCTCGGCATCAGCGGCGTCGCGAATACCGGCAACACACATATTGAACAGACCAACAGCGCCGTCTTGCGGGCGGCATTCGCCGTCCACCCGCGCTTCATCAGCGCCGACGACAACCAACCGCCCGCAATGCCGCCGAAACCAGCGACCAGGAAGATGGTCATCAACGGCAGGCTGCTTTGTGTTAGATCCAGCGCGAATCGCTTGTTGAGAAAATCCGGAATCCAGAAGATATAGAACCACCAGACTGGCGCGGATGCCATCATGCCTATCATGAACGCCCATACCTGACGGTGGTGCAGCAGTTCCAGCCATGGAATCCTAACTTCCGGTTCGACCGGATCCTGGCGGATGTACGCCAGTTCCGCCGCCGAAACGCGCGGATGCTTATCCGGCGATTGATATAACAATGCCCACGCCACCACCCACACAAATCCCACCGCACCGGTGGCGATGAACGCCCCTTGCCAGCCCCAGTGCGCCGCCATCCATGGTACAACCAGCGGACAGGTGATGGCCCCGACGTTGCTGCCGGCATTGAACAACCCCGTCGCCAACGCCCGCTGCTCCTTGGGGAACCAGTCGGCCACCGCCTTGATCGCTCCCGGAAAACAACCGCCCTCGGCCAACCCCAGACAGGAACGCGCCACGCTGAAGCCCGCCACGGACCGCGCCGCCGCATGGAACATGGCCGCCACGCTCCACAGCGACACGGTGAACAAAAAACCCGCGCGCACTCCGATGCGGTCAATGAGCCGTCCGCCTAACAAATAGCCGGCCGCGTAACTGGCTTGAAAAGCAGTCACCATCCAACCGTAATCAATTTGGCTCCAGCCGAATTCCTTATCTAACAAAGGCTTGAGCACGCCCAGCACGGCGCGATCAATATAGTTGACCGTCACGGCAAAAAACAACAGGACGACCACCACCCATCGGTAGCCGGTCATGCCGTGGTTGGAAGTTATGGGTTCGTTCATGGCAGGTGGTTTAGTAACGACCGGCGTCCTTGGCGGCTTCGATCATCGCGATCACATTCTCGCGCGGGGTGGACTTCTCCAGATAGTCCGAGGTGGAGAAAATAAACCGGCCGCCCGGTTTGCCAATGCGTACAATTTCCCGCGCCTTCGCGGCCACCTCGTCGGGCGTCGCCCGTTTGAGAAAATCAATCTGGTCCAGATTGCCAAGCAGACAGATTTTGTCGCCCAGTGCGGTCTTGGCATGCGCCAGCACGTTGTCGCCGTGGGGTGCTTCACTGACGGTTTCCCAGACCGTCATCCCCAACTCGTGGTAGTTAGGGTAAAGTGACTTGGCATAACCGCAGTTATGATAGATGCTGAACTTGCCGCCCGCATGGATGGCGTCAATCACCCGCTTTTCGTAGGGCTGGATGAATTCCCGGAAAAAGTCCGGCCCGGTGGTGGCCCCGCCGGCGATGTGCGCCTGGATGCCGACGCAATCCAGTTCCGTCTCCCCCAAGGCATGGCAATACCCGGCCATGGAGTTGGCCACGCCGTCCATCAGGGCGCGGTATTGCGATTCATCCTCATACGGTGCCACATAAAAGTTGTCCAAGCCGCTCAGTTGGGCGCAGAAGTTGAACACGCCGGCAAAGCCCCACGGCGCCAACACTCCGCGCTCCCCGATGACAGCCCTCCAACTAACGGCGATCTCGCGCATCTCCCGGCGCGTGGCGTCATCCAGAGGAGGCAAATATTTCAGGAACACCTCAACGTCCGCCGTTTCCATCAACATCGGGCGCGTGACCATGAAGTGAACCCCTTTTGTCGCGGCACCGGATTCCGGCCCGGATTCCTCGAGTGTCAGCGTCCGGACGGGGGTGACGATTTCCATGCGGCGCCGGACCATGCCGTGGTCGTGGGATTGCGTTTCGCGCAACTCCCAGTTGGGATAACTGCGGCGGAAAAAGTGCGGCCGCTCGACCGCGCGGTGCTTGGCCATCAAGTCAAAATCGAGTTCGTTGGCCAGTTCCACGGCATCAATGACGCGGTCGAGGCTGGCCTTGTGCGGATAATAGTGCGCCAGGTATTCCTCCTGCACAAAAGGCGCGACCGGAACACGGTCAGCCGTCTGGCCGGCCAGGGTGAGACAGAGTCGTTCGCGTGAGGTCATGCCATGCCTCCTGCCGGGATGATTGCCCATGAACTCCGCACGGATCGCCGGTCAAGGAGCTGCGTCGGATACAGGATTGCCGTGTTCAAACTGATAGGGATTCTATTTTGACGCGCCGCAGGTGACGGCGCATGGCTTTTCTGTCGATCAGGTTTATTTGCGGGGAGTTTAGGCATTGGAGGCCGCGCGACAATGGGTTTTTAGGAGTTTTCCCAAACTCCCACAAGCTCTCAAGAGCGGTACCGGAAAAAAACCGGAAAAAAGTGCTGGCGGCAGGGCGGCGATGGTATTTTGCTGGTCGCCGATGAGGGTTTCCGATCACCGAAGGGGGCGATGCAACACCGTGCGCTAACACCCGACGCGATGGAGCAGCTTGGACGCGCGGCGGCGGCCACGCTGCACGCCGGGTCCGTCATCGCGCTGGTGGGCGGTCTCGGTGCCGGAAAGACCCTGTGGACCAAAGGATTGGTGGCCGCGCTGGGATCACCCGCCGAAGTGACCAGCCCCACCTTCGGTTTGGTGCATGAGTATCCAGGCGGCAGAATGCCCGTGTTCCATTTGGATTTCTATCGGCTGGAAACACCTGCGGAATTGCTCGCACTGGGATGGGATGAGTATCTCGAAGCCAACGGTGTGGTCGTCGCCGAATGGGCGGACAAATTTCCCGATCTGCTGCCGCGGGAAACCACCTGGCGGATCTTTACCATCGAAGCGGATGGCAGTCGGACCGTCCGCGAATCCGTCGCTTAGCTCGGGCCCAGCCCCCCGGAGGCAGACGCCGAGGGAATGAGATTGCTCACATTCTTGTAGAGATTTCCCGTCGTGCGTCCCAGCGCGCCGGGCAGTCCGCAGGATGACAGCGAAAACATCACTGCCAGCAGGGAGATCCAATGGAGCAAGCGTTTCATGAGCCGCAAGTATGGCCGGGCACGGCGGCGCGTCAAGCCATAGGTGCGAGCCCCTCAATTGCTTGCTTCGCGTTCGAAAAACACCGTGAACTCGTAGCGGTTGTAGGTGAGATGCGTGCGTGCCAACACCCGCAACCCCGCTGCCGCCGCAGTGGCCACGACTGCCGCCTCCACGTCGTTCACCCCGGCATAAGTCGCGACACCCGGAAGTTTCAACGTGAAAACCACCAACCCGCCCACCCGCAAATATTCGGATAGACGGATGACCCGCGTCATGGATGCAAGTGCATCGCCGCTCATGTCCGAGAGGATCGCATCATACACGGTGCCCTTCCGCGGCAGGTACGTGGCGGCATCCACCAGCACGAACTGCAAACCTTGCGCGTTATCCAACATTTTGGCGGGCGCGGCACGGTCCACGGCCGTTACCCGGTATCCCCGGGCTAACAACTCAGCGGTCATGCCGCCCGGACTGGCACCCAGCTCCAACCAATGGCTGCCCGCTGGCGGCGGCGACCGGTCGAGCTGAAGCTGGTGGAGCGCTTCGGCGATTTTCGCGCCAGCCCGGCTGATGGTGCCGGGAGCGCTCTGCCGGATGTATTTGGTGCCGCCAGGGTGGAATCCATTCGCGGCTGCCGGACTCTGCAAACCGCAGAACAGGCCTTCCTTTCCAACCAAACAAAAAAGCGTCGGGACCCGGCTGTCTTGCGCCCCGACATCCCGGATCGCTCCACACTCGGGCGGAAACAGTTGCAGCGTTCGTCCGCGCAGGTTCGCAGCGAGGGTCTTGTAGTATCGGTTGGATCGATCCGGGTCGAGCGGCCCGCATAGGACCGTCTGCGGATGATCGCCGCCGAATTTCCGCCACAAGGCCTGTGCCGCCTTTTCGATGAACCCCGGAATGTCCCGCGGACAACACGGCCAACTGTGGTGCACCGGTAAATTCCAGCGCACGAACTTGGCCGCCGCCGAAGCGTGCAACCGCGCCGGATCCCCGATCCGTATCAAGGAATACCCCCTGCCCAACCGCTTGATGAATGCCGCATCAAGCCCCCTGAAAATGTCCTCCTCCATGCCCGCGAAAACCTCGGAAATCCGGATCAACCACCTGACTTGCGGCGCTTCTTTGACGGGTTCCTTCAACATGCCTCGCGTTTTTCCCCACAACGATTAGCCGCTCATCCCATCCCTTGCAATCCCCACTGCGGAAAAATCCCGGTATTCCGCACCCCCATCCCACTCCGCGACAATTCTCATGACGGCCGTCACCAGAATTGTCGCGTCCGCCTCCCCCGATAAACCAATCAATACAATACTATTGACAATGCCCGGATAGTTTCTGTAATTCCTGTCATCACAGAAATGGAATGCAACCGGCCATCCGCGAACTCGTTCTTCACTGGGGTGAAATGGGTGCCAAATGGGGCATCAGCCGCACGGTGGCGCGGATTCATGCGTTGTTGTATTTTTCGCCGAAGCCGCTGGCGGCGGATGAAATCACCGGGATGCTGGGTATCGCCAGGTCCCACGTCAGCAACAGCTTGAAGGAATTGCAGGCGTGGGGGGTGGTGAAAAACGTTCACCTGATGGGTGACCGGCGCGAGCATTTCGAGTCGATCAAGGAGGTGTGGAAGCTGTTCGAGGCATTGTTAGACGAACGCAAGAAACGCGAGGTGGACCCGACACTGGCCGCGCTGCGCGCGGTGGAACCGCAAATTTTTTCCGACCCGGCCATCACCGTGGAGACCCGCAGGCGGTGGACCGAGATGCTGGAGTTCTTTGAGGCGATGGAAATATTCTACACCCGGATGCGCAGGATGCCTCTCGAATCGCGCATGAAGTTGGTCAAACTCGGCTCCAAGCTTGCCACCTGGCTGAAATGACCCGCCCATTTCAGCCTTTTGATTTCGTTCCAAACAGAAATAACAGAAAAATATAAAGCATGAACACCCGCCCCAAGCACGCCGTCACCGGAGCCTACGGATATTCCGGCAAATACATTGCCACCCGCTTGCTCGCACAAGACCACGAGGTCGTCACGCTCACCAATTCACCCGACCGGCCGCATGCCTTCGGGGACCGGGTGTCGGCGAGGCCACTGTGCTTTGACGACCCCTCCGGGCTTGCGACGTCGCTCGCCGATGTGGACACGCTCTATAACACGTATTGGGTGCGCTTCAATCACGCGGCATTCCAGCACAGCGAGGCCGTGCACAACACGCGGGTGTTGTTCGAGGCGGCGCGCACTGCGGGGGTGCGGCGCATCGTGCATGTCAGCATCACCCACCCGGATGAAAACTCCCCGTTAGAATATTTCGCGGGCAAGGGAATACTGGAAAAGGCCTTGCGGGACAGCGGCATGAGTTATGCCATTCTGCGCCCCGCCGTCATTTTCGGCGACGAGGACATCCTCATCAACAACATCGCGTGGGCACAGCGGAAATTTCCCGTGTTCGGGGTCTTCGGGGACGGAAGCTATCGGTTAAGGCCCATCCATGTGGAGGACCTGGCGGCAATGGCGGTCACCGCGGGAGCCCAACAGGAAAACCTCATCCTGCAAGCGGTGGGGCCGGATTCTTTTACCTATCGTGAACTCGTTGAAGAAATCGGCAAAGCGATCGCTTGCGCGAGGCCCATCATGAATATTCCACCTTGGTTAGGCTGGCTTGTGAGCCGGATCGTCGGCTTCTTTGTAAACGACGTCTTCATTACGCGCGAAGAAATCCGCGGACTGATGAGCGGCCTGCTGGATGTGGACGGCCCGGCGGGCGGCACCACCCGGCTCGGCGATTGGAGCCGCGCGAACGCAACGAACCTTGGTCGTAATTACGCCAGCGAGATGGCCCGCCGCAACGACCGGGCCGCGGCCTACATCCCTGTCTGTTAGGGCCCGAGCCACGCGAGGAATTCCTGGTTGCCATCGGTTCCGGTGATGGGCGACGGGATGAGGCCGCGCCATTCATGACCGAGATCCTCGGTGACGAAGCGCCGGATTTTTTCCACGGCGCGCTGGTGGAGTTCCGGATCCCTGACAATGCCGCCTTTCGAGATATTCTCGCGCCGGAGCTCGAACTGCGGCTTGATCAGGCAGACGAGACTGCCATCCGTTTCCAGCACGGGAAACACGGCGGGCAGCACTATGGTCAGCGAAATGAATGACAGGTCCATCACGGCCAGACGGACTTTCTCTCCGATGTCCTCCGGTGTTAGATGGCGGGCATTGAATTGTTCCTTCACCACCACGCGCGGGTCGTTCCGCAGTTTCCACACCAGTTGATTGGTGCCCACATCCACGGCGTGAACACGCATTGCACCGCGTTGCAACAGACAATCGGTGAACCCGCCGGTCGAGGCCCCCACATCAAGGCAGACCCACCCCATGGGATCGATGTGAAAGGCATCGAGCGCGGCTTCCAGTTTCAGTCCGCCACGCCCGACAAACCGGGGTTTGTCCTTGATCTCAAGAGGGGCGTCCACGGGGAGATTGGCCCCGGGTTTGTCGATGACGCGGTCACCGCTGCGGACTTCGCCGGCGAGAATGAGGCGTTTCGCCTGTTCGCGGGAATCGCACAGGTGGCGGGCGACTAACAGGACATCGGCGCGTTCGTTTTTCATGCAAGCGGGCAAACCACAGGCAAGCAGGAGCGTGGCCCGCCCGCAAGAACCGTATCCCGAGAAATCCGGTCCCAACTCCAACTTGCGGCTTGCCTGGATCGCGGTGCGTCGTCCACGATTTGCGGCGTGACGCTCCACCGTACCGACGACCTCCGAATCACCGGCTTGAGCCCGCTCATTTCGCCTGCGGTTCTGGCGTATTATCTGCCGCTCACCGAGCAGGCATCCGAATTGGTGGTGAGCGCCCGCACCCAAGCGGATGCGATCTTGCGGGGCGAGGATGATCGCTTGCTCGTCGTGGTGGGACCCTGCTCGATCCACGACCCCGGAGCCGCCGTGGAATACGGAAAAAAACTGCAACGAGAAGCCGAACGCCTGCGCGACGACCTGTTCCTGATTATGCGCGTCTATTTTGAAAAACCCCGCACCACCGTGGGCTGGAAGGGACTCATCAACGACCCGAATTTGGATGACTCGTTCGACATCAATCTAGGCCTGCGCGTGGCCCGCGGACTGCTGTTGGATCTAGCCAATCTGGGCATGCCGGCCGGCACCGAGTTTCTGGACACGATCTCACCTCAGTATATTGCGGACTTGATCGCATGGGGTGCCATCGGCGCCCGCACCACCGAATCACAAATCCACCGGGAACTCGCGTCCGGCCTCTCAATGTCCGTCGGTTTCAAGAATGGCACCGACGGATCGATCCAGATCGCCCTCGACGCGATCCGCTCGGCCGCGCATCCGCACCATTTTCTATCAGTCACCAAGGAGGGAGTCTCCGCGATTTTTTCCACCGCCGGAAACGAATCGTGCCACTTGATCCTGCGCGGCGGCAAAACCGGTCCCAACTACCAACAATCGAGCATCGAAGAAACCGCGAAAATGCTCCGCGAACAGCAGCTGAAAGAAACGATCATGGTCGATTGCTCGCATGGCAACTCGCTGAAGGATTTTCACAACCAGCCGAAGGTCGCACAAAACGTTGCAGGCCAACTCGCCGCAGGTTGCAAAGCCATCACCGCCGTCATGATCGAGTCCAACCTCGTCGAGGGTCAACAAAAACTAACAAAAAACCCGGAATCCCTGATCCGCGGACAATCCATCACCGACGCCTGCCTCGGTTGGGACGACACGGTGAAAACCCTCGATGTGTTGGCCGCGGGAGTCCGCGCGCGGCGGACCACCCGGTCCTGAAGTGAAAGAGAAAATGGACGCCTCTGCCGCCGGGATCAAGACAGGAGTTACCAGGTAAACCCGAACTACTGCGACAACCATGTGGCGTATCTATCTGGCAGTTATGGCGGGAGGTGCCGCGGGTGTGGGTGCCCGGATGTTCCTCTCCAATTGGATCGCCAACCATTTTGGCCAGTCCTTCCCGTGGGGCACCCTGATCGTCAATGTCACCGGTTGTCTCATCATCGGGGTGTTCACCGGACTCACCGGCCCGGACGGCATGGTGATGACATCGCCCCTCACGCGCCAAGTGGTGGCGATCGGGGTTTTGGGTGGTTTCACCACCTACTCCTCCTTCAGTCTTCAAACCATCAACCTTCTAACGGAAGGCGAGGTTCTCTACGCGCTGGCCAACATCATCCTGACGCTCTTGCTGTGTCTCGTCGGCACCTGGAGCGGCTTGATTCTGGCCAACCTCCTGCAATCCAAATAACCGAATCCAACCATGAATCCACCCGCAGACGCCATGCTGTTGCGTATCCTGATCGGCGAGAGCGACCGCTGGCAGCACCAGCCGCTCTATGAAGCGCTGGTGATGAAAGCCCGTGAAATCGGCTTGGCGGGGGCTACCGTGCTCCGCAGTCCGATGGGTTTCGGCGCCAGCAGCCGGCTGCATACCGCGAAGATCCTGCAACTATCCAACGATCTGCCCGTCGTCATCGAAATCGTGGACACCGAGGAAATGATCAACGGGTTTCTGCCCATGCTGGATGCAATGATGGGTGGCGGACTCGTCACTTTGGAAAAAATCAAAGTCATCCATTACCGGCCTGAAAATCATCTCTGAATGACCGGGACATCTGACAACTTCCGGCGTCGTCATCATCAAACGCCGAAACTACGATGAAACCGGAACCAAAACCCGATGAGAGCGTGGCAATCTAGCAAAATTGCGACGATGTCAATTTGCGAATCCCATACGATATCAATTCGGCCCGCAACAGTTAGGCGGCGTAAATAAATAATCTTGACAAACAGCTTAAGATTTCTTAAATGCTTCCTCGTGAAGGAAAACAATACCCTTATGCAGAAGTTTCAAGCGATTTGGCCGCATTTGGACGAGCGTGCCAAACGTATCACCGCCG
>CAISTY010000148.1 GCA_903888515.1 Akkermansiaceae bacterium
CAGGATCAGATTTTTCATGGTTCCCCGTCCGGGGTGTCAACCGCACTCGCTACTGCTTCCCTCCCGACGATCTTGAGCATGGTGGCGGCAACCACCTGCATAAGGGTGATATGAATGATGCGTCGCGTCGCGACGCTTGATGTGGGCGTGTGCCAAAGGGCAACGTGGTTTCAGGCGTCGCTCCGCGACGCGATCCCTCATGGAAAGCCGTAAACCGTGGGTTGAAACCCACGGCTACCATCATGCGGTCGCTCCGCGACCAAGACGGTGATCGGAGATCCCATAAATGTGTATAAAGATCAGGGCCGGACCGGAAAGCGGGAAAATGGGGGTTGCGGGGGGGGGCGGAAGAGGTGATTCGGTGTTTCGGATGGCGGTGTTTCGGCAAGAAAAATCCCCGAGCCACCTCGATATGAGGCAAAATCGGATGATTTCATGGCGATCTCCATCCGCCGTGAGCGTAACTCTGCGGACCGCTTTGCCAAGAATTTTTTTCGGCAGCGGTTTTTTGATTTTCATGCGGCACGAGCCGAGCCCTGCGCACCGCACCGAGGCGAAACTTCTTTCTTTAGGTCGCCCGATTCCCGGTGGCGCAAACGGAAATCGGAACTATCCCGAGATCGATGAGCGCTGGACCACCGGTTTGAAGGCATTCCGCGAAACAGCCAATGCTGTCTAACATGAAAGATGGACTTTTCCCTCCCCCTGCTCCCGTTTTTCCATCCAACCACAACCTGATCCTTATCGCCATGGCCATGAGATCCCTGTTTATGCTAGAACGCCCATTGCAATCCGACGCCCCAGTGGCAAAAGTCGATCAAATAGTCATCGCCTGGTGATCCAGCGTCCTTACCTAGCGCCCAGCTGTAGGTGGTGTGCACTGTGACAGTCACTGAGTCTGAGAGAGCGAAGCCCAATCCCAATCGCAAGGCGATGTTGTTGGCGCCATCGTGGCCATCGGTCACGTATCCTTGGTTGATCCCGAACAGTACAGCGACATTGAGGGAGAGGCGATCGGTAATCGAGAACTCGCGGCTGGCTGAAATCTCTGCAAAATATCCATCGGCATCGAATGAGTAATAGAGGTCGGCGGATAGTTCGACATCCATCGGGAGACCCGACCATACGACCCCGGCTCCAATCTCGTTGTCGTATGAACCATCAAATGGAAACCTCAGGTGAGTGAAACCTCCGTAAAACTCGAAATCCCCGATGCTCTGGGTAAGGGCAAGCGTCAGTTGCAGCTCGTCGTAGCGCCGATCTGGCGAATACCCATACCAAACTCCACCTGCAAGATGCTTCCAGCCCATCTCAAAACTGCCAACAAAAAGGGAATCTCCGTCCAAAGAGTCTCTGCCTTCAGAAAAATAGCTGCTCTCCCATCCCAGATGGACATGACCTTCCACCGACTGCTGAGCGTGTGGGTGTCCAAAGGGGAGTTGCATCTCGGGCTCGTGCCCGAATAACGCCAAAACGCTGACGGAGTAATAGATGAGCCATATGCCTGCTGACTTCAGGAAGATGTGCATGTCGTGTAGTAATATTTCCTGGCAACGCAGGCTAGCACATTCTGTAGGGCGGAGCGGAGCCAGGGCGTGGCGGTGAATGAATACGTCCTGTTAGGCGCTGCGGCAAAACAAACGATTCCCGCGCGCCTCGCGCCAAACGGGCGCTTTGTACGCCTCGGTTGCCCGGAAGTGCTGAAAATTCCCGACGGCCAGGCGCTCAAGCCGCTCAATCTGGGCCAGCGCTGCCTGATCGACGCACTGCTCAACCCGGAAATCTCCTTGGTCACCTGTTACGGCCATGCCGGCACCGGCAAGACCCTCGTCGCGGTGGCCGCCGGTCTCCATGAAATGTTCAACCGCCGCTACAACGGCATCACCGTGAGCCGACCGGTGGTGGCCATGGCATAGGTTCTTCGCGTGCGGTCGCCTCGTTGTGTCCCTGGAAGGCCACCGGATCACGGCTCTCGATTACATCCCGCCAAAGGATGCGCTGCCAGAGGGCGTGGCGTTCCACGTTTGCGACATCCGCCAGGGAATGCTGCCCTACCAATGCTTCGACGCCGTGGTCCACTTGGCCGCGCTTGCCGGGGTCCGGCCGTCGATCCACGATCCTATCGGTTATGAATTCACCAACGTCATCGGCACCATCCGCCTGTTGGATTTCTGCCGCCGCATGGAGGTGCCGACCTTCATCCTCGCCTCGTCGTCCAGCGTCTATGGCCCGGACACGCCGCTACCCGCCCGCGAGGACAGCCCGGCCAACCCATGCAGTCCCTACGCCCTGACCAAGCTTTAAGGCGGGGTAGGACATGATTCGGACTGAACAGGTTTGCGCGTCTCATGGTCAACGACTGCGGTGTAGTGCATTCGATGACAAAACTATCGTTGTTTCGGCAGTGGACTTCACCGCCCGGACTCTTCCAAACTGAAATGTGCTCCGTGTGTATTGGATCATGCCCTACAGACGCGAAACTCGACCAACAGGCACAACCCATGAATACTCCCCATTTCCCCGTCCTCCGATGCCACACCCTGTTCTCTCTCCGCCGATCAGCTCTATCGAGTATTCTCCTCAGTGGTTGAAAAAGTAAATTTCTAGCACTGCAGTCAAAACCAAATCTTTCGAAAAATGCGACACCGAACTCAGCTCGCCATCGCGCATCCTTCTGACAAGGAGATCGTTCGCGATCCCGATGCCAAACCGAATCGGGGTGGATTCGCGGCCCGGTTGCGGGAGGTTGGCCAGCGTCGGTTTTTCGCCCCTGCACAGCACCAGGGTAAGCCGCAACTGCGGCTTGGTCACTGCATAGAAGCGGCAGTATTGGAGACCGCAGTGTTGGTGGTGGGTGTTTTGGTTTTCTTCTGCAAATCGCCCTTGGAATATGGACTACTGCCCATCCTGATATGGGCTGCCTTGCGTTTTGGGGTGCTTGGAGCCATCACCTGCGGTTTTACGATTGTTGTCATCTCCACGCTCAGCACGGCTCTTGGTTTCGGTCCGTTCGTGCGTTCGACAAGTCAGGATTCCCTCATCTCGCTGTATGCGTTTTTGGCGGTGACCATTGTCTGCACCCTCTATCTGGCGGGCGTCTTTGCCGAGCGCAAACAGGCTGAGAGAGAAGTCCGCAGGCTCAACGCCGAATTGGAACAACTCGTTCGTAACCGCACTGCCCAGCTGGAGGCGACCAACCAGGAACTATGCCGATCCAATGCCGAATTGGGAGCATTTGCCCATGTTGCTTCACACGATCTGCAGGAGCCGCTGCGCACGGTCAGCAGTTGCGTGCAAATCTTGCAAAAACGCTACGGTGGAGCACTCGATGCGCACGCAAATGAGATCATCAACCACACCGTGCGAGGTTGCCAACGTATGTGGGAATGGATCAACGCGGTGTTGACTATGGCGCATGTGAATGCCACTACCGAGTGTCAGGAGAACGTCGACACGGCGGTGCTCGTCGAACAGGTGCGGGCAGATCTCGCGCATGCCATCAATGAAGGCGAGGCAAGTCTCAGCCATGGTGAACTACCCTGCGTACAAGCCTCGCCGCAGTTGTTGGCGGAGCTGTTTCAGAACCTGATAGGCAACGCGCTCAAGTTTCGCGGTGACGGTCCGGCGGTGGTGCATGTGAGTGCCGTGCGTCAGGCCGATGAGTGGGTATTCTCGGTGGCGGATCAGGGCATCGGGATTGCCCCAGAGCACTTTGAACGAATCTTCCAGTTGTTCCAGCGGTTGGACACGGAGGACCGCTTTGCTGGCACCGGCCTTGGGCTGGCCATTTGTAAGTCGATTGTGACCCGCCACGGAGGGCGAATCTGGGTGGAATCCCAACCCGGCAGTGGCACTGCGTTTTTCTTCACCCTGCCAGCAAATCCACAACCCTGTTAGGCGCTAAGACATGTATCAATGAACGTGAGTCAATAGAAACAAAAACCCCACAACTAAGATGAATCCAACACCAAATATGCCTAGCGAGAATGACCGCAAACCGGTCGAAATCCTGATAGTGGAAGACAATACTGCGGATCTCATGATCATGCAGGAAGCATTGCTAGATACCCAGTTTCTCGCCAACGTGCACACAACCCGTAACGGCGAAGAGGCGATGAAATTCCTTCGTCGGGTCGGTGATTGCTCCGCCGCGCCGCGTCCCCACCTCATCCTATTGGACCTGAATATGCCTCGGAAAAATGGCCACGAAGTGCTGCAGGAAATCAAGTCAGACCGCTTGCTGATGCGCATCCCGGTGATTATTCTCACGACCTCTCACGCGGACGATGATATATCGCGTGCTTATGGCGCGCACGCCAATTGTTACATCCGAAAACCATTGGACTTCAGCGCATTCTGCGATGTCATGCGGCAGATCGAGGCATTCTGGGTTGAGACTGTCAGCCTGCCGGAAAGTTCTCCCTGCGTGTGACACGCCCTGTAAGTGTGAGGCCATTTCTCACGCATTGGGAGACAGACGATTTGTCACAAAGGATTGAGCTGGCTCCGAGTTAGCTTTCATTCATAAAAACTTTTGCTACACGGCATCCTCCGCCTCCTTGGCAAAGCGCATTTTTCTGAGCATGTCAGCGATGGCCTCTGCGCCCTCCCGATAGACGACCACGGCTAACAACTCGCCGTCCACATACACGGCCCAATGGCGGGTGTGGCGGTATTTGCGGATTTCTATCATGACGCCCATCCTTTCCGTTTGGCGCGGGGGCGGAGTTCATGGCATATCATGGTTTTCGTTTGTGGGGGCACTTGCGCCGGGCTCAGGTATCCGGGTTGCCGCAGGTGGCGGAGAACTTAAGAAAGGGCCGTGGTGAGCGAGACGGCCTATCAGATTGCACCGGCAGGAAATAGAGGTTGCTCGCCTTCATGCCCCGCCACTCGCGCCACTCGCCGTAGAGTTCGGTGAAGTCGCGGTCGAAAAACACCCGGCGACCGGGGAGGCGGTCGAGCACGTCCACGCCGCACAGGTCAACCAGTGACGCGGCGACCCGGGTGTCGGACAGCAGGCCGTCGGACTGATGGTGACGGGGCATCCGCCGCAGGTTTTCGCGCCAATCACTCCACGTCCCGTTGTGGAAGAGCACGGCGCGGGCGTGGCCTGACAGGCGCGTGGTGGCGCGGGCGGTGACGGGGAACGGGTGGCACAACTGCGGCGTCACCTCGCCCACGCTGACGATGCGGAAATGGATCACGATCTCGCCGGTAATGTCGGCGATCAGCGGTTCGAGTTCATCCGGTTCGAGTTTCTTCGACCAGTGGACTTCGCCGTCATCGCGCCACGCCACACCGGCACCGTGGGGATTGGCGCGGTGGCAGGCGTCGATGGTTGCACTATCAGGGCGGATGTTTTCAGAGCATACAAGGATCACACACATGGCTTTGAGTTTTTTGATAGGCGTCCACGCCTGTCATGACCGGGTAGCTTTGAATGCGCCGTTGCTATATCTATTCCCCAACAGGCGGGACGCCCGTTGTCCCTCTCAGCCGGGACGGCTAATTTCCCCAATCGCCGCAATGGTGACAGCGGAGGTAGGACGAGAGGTCCACGTCCAGCGCAAGGGCACCGGGGGTGGCGTAGGTTCTTCCCAGCGGGAAGCGGGGTTGCACCAAGTGTATGCCACTGTCTCGGTGTAGCTGTCATGCAGCGCCTTCACCTTTTGTGTTAGAATTCCCCAACAACCGAGCGGAGCGAGATAGCTGAACCGAAGGTTCACCCGCAGGGCAGCGCCGGGGGGCGCTGGCAATCCTCCGCGCTCACGCTGAGCAGGCGCCGCCAGACATGCTGGCCGAATCCGCTGGCCCACAGTTCGAGCGCCCAATATCCAGCCAGCTTCGCGTCACCGCGCCGGACCGCCTTCTGCATCGCGCTGGAAACCGCCGGGAAGCTGTATCCGCGCTTGGTTGTCTGTTCCCATTTCATCGTCTGCTAGATTAGCGGTTTGGCACACGGTATGGAAGCAGTATTGAACACCATTTTGCTATAGCTTCACGGACTGGCGGCGCGGGACATCCATCGCCACGCGGTCCTGTAAATCTATCAGTATTACAAATGCCGATTGAATGGATTTGAAATCCACACCAGGCACCGATTCAGGCCGTCGCGCCTAGCATCCGTTGAACCCATCGATTCTCAGTTTTAATCGTTTGAAACGCGGGCTCGTCCCCGCCAGCATTCACTTGCCAGGGGCGGGCTTGAAACCCACTCCTTAACGAGATGTCCGATTTCCGTGCTTGTCCAGTCACACAGGCCAGGATAGGATTTCCGCGTGACGTCGTCCCAACCGACACTGAACACGGGTATTCCCACCCCGCAAAACCGCCTCAGTTCGCCGCATTGGAGTTAGTTACAGAGAAATGTGCTTTACTCTTTACATAGCGTCTAATCACAAGGCCCCCCGATTGGCATGGGATGAGAAGGACCGTCACTTGTCCATAGCGGATCTTCATGCGAATGCAGAAGCGGTAAGGTTGCACTTTACGCTCTCGGAAGTGGCATATGTCGGCTCAGACATTAATTGCGGATGCGGCTTTCGATCAGTCACCTTTCAGGACGGTTGGCCCGGAGAATGGCTGATAGAGCAGGGCGAGGTTGATCCGCCTGACAACCACATGCAGAATCACCAGGAACTCTACAATCTGGTTGCTTCCCTCTTCGATTCCGATCTCTCCGTGGAACTCTACGGATGCTGGAATGGTGACGAGCGTGACCAGACAGAAATTGAGGAACAAATCCCGCCATCGCGCTTGCTTGAAACCAATTTCTGGTTCCGCGAACGATGTCTCTACCGTATCACTAACAAAACACAATCCGCGACCGATGCGACTCACTCCAACCAACTCCGAAGAGCGACTTAGACCGAAATGGAGTCTCGCTACTTCATTCTGGTTCTGTCTGGGTGTCACCGCCATTGTCGTGACGGTGATTTGTCTCACGGTCCGGAAGTCGATCTGGGTGGAGTTGGAGATGGTTACCGGGGTTTTGGCTGCCCTGATGTTCGGCTATTTCAGCATTTTGCTGCATCTGGGCGTGCGCTTCAATGACTCGCGACGTGCCATTATTGACTGGCCGATTTCATCTCCATCGGTATTCGTCGATTCCATCTGGTTAGAACCGGGCATCGGATTTTTTTCCGCGCTTGGGGCAGAAGCTGGATGTCTGGGAATAATCATAGGCTACTTGCTCGACGTGGTTGTGATGATCGCGCTCGTATTCCTGATCGCATGGCTTTTTTGGCTAGGTGAAAACGTCGTCCTGGCCGTCATTCCCTTCCTTTACTGGGTCCATCGCCGTTGGCTTCGCTATCTGGTGACCCGCGGGAGACACTGTAGGGGCAACTGGGCAAAGAGCCTACTGCATGGCGGCACAACAACCGTGTTGTACAGTTTCTGGTTCTATACCATTCTCATGGCCGCCCAAAAGGTATCAGAATTCATGAGAAAATAGATCGAAGAACCGGCGTGGATCAGATCAGTCGCCGTGGTCCGTCAGTTCTGATGAAAGAGCGTCCGACCAACCCTGTGGATTCGACGTTGTGGTTTTGGCAGGATAAGCTTCCTCCTCAGCCATGGATTTACCGCGTAATTGGACGTAGGAGCAAGTGCTGGGCGCGGGTGGTATTGCGGTATGACCCGCTCGCGCGAAACCATTCCGAGTTTGATAGACTTCAGTTAGACATGGATTCTTACCGTTGGCGCGCGGATTGAACGGGGCATTCACGCCTCGGACTCCGGCAGGATAACGACCCGGGCGCGGCGGTCCCACTGATAGGTCGTCTCCCACTGGCCTTCTTTGGGCACGATGCTGAACCACTGGTCCGCCTGCTCCTCGGTGGTCAGTGAGGCCTAACAACTCGACCGCCTTGGCGTAGTGGTCGCGCTCGTGGGGTTTCAGATCGGTGACGTGCTGCATGCCGGCCTGGATTCGCTGCGCCACGAACTGGCCTTCCTTTTTTGGCGGCATCGAGGGAGGTGAAGAACTGGCGCATGCGTTTGCCGTCCCGATAGTGGGAGATGGCGAAGCGGACCCTGCCGCCCGAGTCACAGCGATAGATTGGCACGCTGGCCGAGCCGAACCTGGCCATGGCAACGGGCTTGCCGTGCTTGCCGCGCTTGGGGGCCGGTGGGTGGGGGACCGTGTTAGAGGGATCCGCGTGAGTTGTCGCCATTTTGTCGCCAGCTGCTTCCATGACGCTGGAAATGGTGTCAACTTGGCCCCTTTCCGTCTCTGTAACCCATTGAGGGTTAGACATTTGAGAGGGGGTACCCCGGCTTGGACTCGAACCAAGGACCAATTGATTAAGAGTCAACTGCTCTACCAACTGAGCTACCGAGGCATTGGATCGCCGCCCGCATGTTTGGCGAAGCGCACGCGGACGACAGGGGAGGTGTAGCAAGGTCTGGCACGAGAGCAATCGTAAAATGCATGGCGGCAGCGGAATTCTTGCGGGATGCCGCCGGAAGCGGGCTTGTCCGGTGGGGCGGACGCCGAGCCGGAGCTTGTGGAAGTACGCCATAACTGATGATCGGTGGCCGTGATTCGTGTTCTTGGGGTCTCGCGGTTGCTTGTTTCCAGTCTGGTTTTCGGCCAACTCCGGAAATCCGGGAACTCGCTGTTAGAAAACCCTAACAGACTATCCTGGCCGTCAACTGCCAGCGGAAGTCCCGTTGGAGGATGAATCTCAGGCGGGTTGCCTTGCCGCGGTCGGCCGCGCCATGTTCCAAAACGAGTTCGATGTCGTCGGCGCGGCATTCCAGGGTCATACTTGGGAGAGGGAAGCACCGCAAGAAACCGTTAGAGGCTGGACAACCCGGGTTACGCCCGGCCACCCGCATGCCATCACAGGATGGCCCGGTCGTCACCGTTCAATACGAAGGCCAAGCCCCTGCGCGGGTGAGTTGCCGTGCGTAAATCGGCCGATCCGCCGCCGCCTGCCCATCAATGCGCATCAATGCGCTTGCCAGCAGGCGTCCGGCGGGTTGAATGGTCCGCGTGAAACATGCAGACCGCGAGTTCCTTTTTCGTTTGTTAGAAACCCCCAGTCCCACGGGTTTTGAAATGCCGGGTCAGCAGGTGTGGGCGGAGTGGATCGGCAGGCATGCCGCCGCCGTTGCGTGCGACTCCTATGGTTCGACTTGGGCAACGCTGCCGGGCAAGTCGCCGGATATCGTCATGTTAGAGGCGCATGCCGACGAGATCGGCTACATGATCAAGCACATCGACGAGCACGGGTTTCTGCGGCTTGACCGGGTGGGCGGATCGGACGCGGCGACCGCCCGTGGTCGCCGGTTGGCGATACTCGGCGACCACGGCACGGTTCCCGGCATCATCGGCAACACCGCGATCCACCTGCGGCGCGACGATCTGAATGCGGAAAAAGCGCCTGCGGTGCATGACTTGTGGGTTGATGTGGGGGCCGCCAATCCCGCCGAAGTCGCGCAACTCGGGATCCGCGTGGGCCACCCGGCGGTCTATCAGGACGGCCCGATGGAACTCGCCAACAAACGGCTCGTCGGCCGCGCCCTGGACAACCGCATCGGCGGCTACATCATCGCCCAGGTGATGAAACGCATAGCCACCGGCAAAAGGAAACCGGCCTTCACGCTGGTCTGCCTGAACGCCATCCAAGAGGAAATTGGCGGCCACGGCGCTGTGATGGCGACCTATCGGCTCAAGCCCGCTGTCTGCGTTTGTCTGGACGTCACCCACGCCACCGACACGCCCGGGTTGGAGGCGGCCAAACATGGCAGCGTGAAACTTGGTGGTGGTCCCACCCTCACCCATGGCACGGCCAACCACCCGCTGGTGGTCAAGCGTCTGATCGAGTTGGCTGCGGCGCACAAGATCCCGGTCCAGCACGAAGCCAGCAGCCGTTTTACCGGCACCGACACCGACAAGATTTTCCGCTCCCGGCAAGGCGTGCCGAGTGCGCTGGTTTCGTTACCGCTGCGTTGCATGCATTCGGTGGTGGAAACCGCGCATCTTGATGACATCGCGCATACCATCGAGCTGTTGACTGCGTTCGTGCTCGCGCTTGAGGAGCGGGAAGAGTTCCACCAAACGTTGCACTGATTGATTGATATTTGTGTTCACTTGACCGGCGGGCGCACCCGGGTCAAGGATGCGCCGCCCATGAAACCTCTGAAATCGCCAATCGTCCGCTGGATGCTTCTCCTAACAGGAGTGATCGTGTTAGGCGCCTGTGGCCCGACAGATCCCGAATACTCGGGCTACATGGCCGGGATCGGAGGCCCGCAGCAAGCACACTCGGGCGGTGGTTCCAGCCATCCTGCACCCGCCATCCCGGATGATATTTCCTACTGGGATGGCGACGGAACCACGGGAAGTCCCTTGATCAAGATCAATCGCGGACAACAAAAGGCGTACTTTTACAAAGGCGGGGTACTCGTAGGGGTGTCGCGCATTTCCAGCGGCAACGAGGATCACGCGACACCGCCCGGAAAATACAAGATCAAGGAAAAGGACAAGGACCACAAATCCACGATTTACGGAGTCTTCAAGGACAAGGCCACCGGCCAAATGCTCAACGACAATGTGGACATCCGCGTGGACAAGATCCCTCCGGGAGCCGTTTACTATCCGGCGCCAATGCCGAATTTCATGCGCATCACGGGAGGCGTTGGCATGCACACCGGTTACTTGCCCGGCTATGCGGCCTCCCACGGTTGCATCCGCATGCCCCACCAGATGGCCGAGAAATTCTTTGAAAACGTCGTGCTCGGCACCCCGGTGATCATCGAGTGAGAAGATACCAGATACCAGAGACCAGAGACCAGAGACCAGAGACCAGAGACCAGAGACCAGAGACCAGAGACCAGAGACCAGAGACCAGAGATCAGAGACCAGAGATCAGAGATCGGAGGTCGGAGGTCGGAGGTCGGAGGTCGGAGGTCAGAGGACAGAGGACAGAGGACAGAGGACAGAGGACAGAGGACAGAGGACAGAGGACAGAGGTCGGAGGACAGAGGTCAGAGGACAGAGGACAGAGGTCGGAGGTCGGAGGTCGGAGGACAGAGGTCAGAGGACAGAGGACAGAGGACAGAGGACAGAGGTCGGAGGACAGAGGTCGGAGGTCGGAGGTCGGAGGTCGGAGGACAGAGGACAGAGGTCGGAGGTCGGAGGTCAGAGGACAGAGGTCGGAGGACAGAGGTCAGAGGTCGGAGGTCGGAGGTCGGAGGAGAAGGAGACTTCCTAGGCTTCCCGGGTCACTTGAGAGAGCAGCCATGCTTGGTAGGGTTCGGCGATGGCAGTGGGCTTGAGAGCGATGATTTCAGGCACATCGTAGGGATGGGCTTGCGCGAGAGCGCGCTCGAACGCGCTGAATGCGGCAGTGCTGGTTTTGAAAATGGCGAGCACTTCGGTGGAGGATTCGATCCGCCCCTGCCAGCGGTAAACCGACTCCACGGCCGGAATGAGATTCACGCAAGCCGCGAGTTGCTTTTCCACCAGCGCTGTGCCAATCTGTCGCGCCAAGGTCGCCTCGGGAAACGTGCAGAACACGACAAGCACCTCGTTCATGCCTCTATCTGACCCCTGATTGCCCGGACTGCAAGCGCGAACCCCACGAAGCGAAGAAGCCGCCAACCGCCACCAACACCTTTCAACCTGCCACCCCGCAAATTTTCCGTGAAATCCGGTTTCCTTGAAAAGCTCGTCGCCCGTCTGGACCGCGTCGAACACGGTGAGGTCCAACAGATCGTCACCCGTTTGATCCGCGAAAAAGGCTTCCTCGAGAAAGTCTTCGAAGCGTTGCAGGAAGGTGTCATCATTCTTGATCCGCAAGGTGTGATCGGATTCGTCAACCATGCGGCCAGCCGGTTTTTCGGGCTCGATCGGGAACAAGCGGCGGGCGAACGCCTGTCATCGCAGGTGCGGGGACTGGACTGGGAGACCTTGGGCAAGCCAGGTCGCACGATCAGCCGGGATCTGGAAGTGTTCTATCCGGAAAACCGTTTTCTCAATTTCTATCTGGCACCCATCAATGACGAGGACAACACCAGCGTGGCGCTTGGTTATGTGATGCTGGTGCGTGATCTCACCCGCACCCGGGCGGAGGCCGCCAAAACGCTGGAATCCGAGCGCATGAATGCACTCACGCTGCTTGCCGCCGGGGTGGCCCATGAAATTGGCAACCCGCTCAACTCGCTCGATATCCACCTCCAGCTACTCGGGCGCAAACTGCGCAAGCTCCGGACCGCCAACCGGAAACCGCTCGAGGAACACCTAGCCACCGCCCGCCTCGAGATCCAGCGGTTAGATACCATTCTCAAACAATTCCTCCATGCCGTGCGGCCGACCGTGCCCCGCCGAGAACGCCAGGATATTCACACGCTGCTCCATGAAACCCTGCGCTTGCTGGAGCCTGAACTGGAATCCCGGAAAATCTCCGTCACGCTCGACCTCGCCGCATCCCTGCCACCCGCCGCCCTCGACCCCGGGCAATTCCAACAGGTGTTCTACAATCTGATCCGCAACGCCTATCAGGCACTTCACGGCGAAGACGGCCGCATCACCGTGCATACCCGGATGAACGATTACGAATACGTGATTTCCATCGAGGACAACGGCACTGGCATCTCACCGGAACACATGGGTGCGATCTTCGAACCTTACCTCACCACCAAATCCTCCGGCTCCGGCCTCGGCTTGCTCATCGTCCGGCGGATCGTCCGCGAACATGGCGGCGAAATCGCCATCGAAAGCGAGGCCAACCACGGCACCCGCGTCACCATCCACCTGCCGCGGGAGGAGCGCACGGTGAGGCTGTTAGGTGCTCCCGAACCGGTCATCGAGCTATGAGCAGAAACCAGAGTCCAGAGTCCAGAGTCCAGAATAATAGACTGAGGCTTTGCCAGTTCTTCTCTTCGTCTGGTGTCTGGTGTCTTCTCTTCCGTTTCGAATTTAGAATTTAAGATTTAGAATTTTCCATCCCCATGCTTCCGACCCTATTGATAGTTGACGACGAACGCTCCACCCGTGATGGCCTGCGCAGCGCACTGGAAGACGAGTTCGAGGTTTACACCGCTGCCGGGACGCGCGAGGCACTGGCGATTTTGCAGAGTGAAGCGATCCAACTGGTGCTCACCGATCTGCGGTTGGGCGGAGATAGCGGGATGGATTTGCTGGATGCGGCGCTCGCCCTGCCGGATCCGCCGGTGGCCATCATGATGACTGCTTACGGCTCGGTCGATACTGCGGTGGAGGCGATGCGGCGCGGTGCCTGGCACTTCGTCACCAAGCCTCTCAACCTCGATGAGGTGGAAATGTTGCTCAAACGCGCGCTGCGCAGCCGTAATCTCGAAACCGAAAATAAACATCTCGTCCATCAGGTCAAAAAATCCCATCATTTGGATCGTTTGATTGGAAAATCGCCGGAGATGCAAAAGGTAGCCGATCACATCCAACAGGTCGCGCCCACTCGTGCCACCATCCTCATCGAAGGAGAAACCGGCACCGGCAAAGAAGTCGTCGCCCATCTGCTGCACCATCTATCAGGCAGGCCGGCCGCCAAAATGGTGACCGTTCACTGTGCCGCGCTTTCGCCGCAGCTCCTTGAAAGCGAATTGTTCGGCCACGAAAAGGGTGCTTTCACCGGTGCCTCCCAACGTCGCATCGGTCGTTTCGAACAAGCCGACGGCGGCACGCTGTTTCTGGATGAAATTGGAGAAATCGACGTCACCACCCAGATCAAGCTGCTGCGCGTCCTGTCCGAGCGCACGCTCGAACGCGTTGGCGGGAACACGCCTATTCCGGTGGATGTCCGCTTGATCACCGCCACCCACAAGAACCTGCGCGAATTGGTGGACCGCGGGGATTTTCGGGAGGATTTTTATTACCGGCTTAACGTCGTCAAAGTCGTCATGCCGCCGCTGCGCGCGCGACGCGAGGACATCGTGCTGCTTGCCAACGCGTTCCTGCAGGAGTTCGCCAAGGAGAACGAACGGCCCGTCAAACCGCTCACCGACGCGGCCCTGCAACTTCTGCAGTCCTATGGTTGGCCGGGCAATGTTCGCGAACTCCGCACCGCCATCGAACACGGCGTGGTGATGAGCAATGACGCCGTCATCGACGTCAGGCATCTCCCGCAATTCCTGTCCTCCGGCACGGCTCCGCCGTCCCATTTTTCTCAGCCCTCCAAAAACTCCCTTGATGCAGCGGCGGAATTCAACTTGCATGTGCTCGAAGCCAACACCATCCGCGCGGCACTCAACGTCGCCAGGGGAAACCGCACCCACGCGGCGGATCTTCTTGGTATCAGCCGCAGAACACTGCAACGCAAACTCCAGGAACTCGGCCACTGAATTCACCCGTCACATTGTCCCATGAAACAATCATTCTCACATTTCGATATTGGCATCCTGATTCGTCGGAGTCTGTTTTTTCTGATTCTGATCATCCTCACCTTGGGAAATATCTTCACCCTGTTCCGCGGGCTGAATGCCCCGCAGGCAATGGATCAGGCGCAAATCGCCCGCGAAATCGCCCGCGGCAATGGCTTCACCACCAAAATGATCCGCCCGGTCGCTTACTATCAGGCGGAAAAAAAGGAAAAACATTCGGTGGCGCTGATCGGCTTTCAGGACACCTACCATTCGCCGCTCAATCCGCTGCTCAATGCCGCCGTCCTCAAACTCATCGGCGCGGATGATTCGGCATCCTGGCAAATGAACGATAACGAGATGGTGTATCCGCTCGATCGGATCATCGCCACGGTATGTACCTTGTTTTTCCTGATGGCCATCGGGGTGAACTACCTGCTGATCTCGCGGATATTCGACGCCAAAATCGCCGGTGTGGCGGCGATTCTGATGCTGTTTTGCGAATCTTTCTGGAACTATTCGCTCAGTGGATTGCCTCAAATGCTGATGTTGCTGCTGTTTTCCTGCGGCATCTATTTCGTCTATCGCGCCGTGGAAGCCGCAGCGGAAGGCCGCCTCGCCATGACCCCGGCGATCATCGCCGGGGTCTTCTTCACCCTGCTCGCCCTGACCCACTGGATGACGGTATGGATCGCCCTGGGTTACATTGTCTTCGCGGCGATCGCCTTCCGCCCGCGCGGCATGGTCGGCATCATGGTGCTGGGACTATTGTTGCTCGCCGCGATCGGCCCGGTGCTGCGCAACCAAGGGATCACGGGCACCCCTTTTGGCACGGCATTCCTCACCCTCTACAACGGCCTCGGCAATGCTTCAGAGGATAACGTCATGCGCATTATCGATCTGGAAGCAGAACCCCTCGTGACCGACGGATTGATCGCGAAAATCCTCCGCAACACCCTGCTTCAGGCCACCCATATCATTCCTTTCCTCGGCGGAATTGTAGTGGCTCCGTTGTTTTTCATCTCCCTGCTCCACCCTTTCAAGCGCGCTGCGATCGCCACCTTCCGCTGGGCCATCCTCTTGATGTGGATCACCACCGCCTTCGGACTGGCATTCTTCGGCATCACCACCGCAGCACTCGATCCGAACCAACTCCACATGCTCTTCGCCCCCATCATGACGGCCTATGGTCTGGCCTTCATCTCCATCCTCTGGAGCCGCCTCGATTTCGTCGCTTCCACTCCGGAGCTGCGCAACGTCCACCATTTCCTGATCATCGGAGTTTGCGCCCTGCCGCTGGTGCTCGCCCTGCCACAGAAAGTGCGCACAGGCATGCAACTGCGCGACCGCGGCGGTTTCCCCAACTGGCCGCCTTACTACGCCCCGGCCCTGAATCGGCAACTCAAAGGATATGTCCCCGAAAAACAAATCGTTGTTTCCGACCAACCGTGGGCCGTCGCATGGTATGCCGACCGCGTGTGCATCTGGCTGCCTCCCACCCGCGAAGGGTTTCAAAAACTCGAGACCCTCGCCTACGATCTCCAAACCCCCATCGCCGGCATCCTGATCACCCCATCCTCGCACGGTTCCGGTAACATTGCCGAAGTGGCTAACCGTTATAAGGACTTTACCGCGCTGGTGCTTGACGGCCGGGTGCTGCTCGCCACCTACCCACCGGGTTTTACCATTTGCGACAAAAGCGCCAGGATCCAGGAAATCGCCAAACGCTACGTCTATCGGCAAGATTTGGTGGGCATGGACATGGTGTATTACAGCGAAAAACCCACCCGCACGACGAACCGCAGCTCTAACGAATAATCCCATGGCACGCCGCAAATCCAACATTGAAGAAGACCTCGCCGCCACTTCCTTCGAGGATGCCTTGGCCGGACTCGAATCGATCGTCGAAGCCATGGAACACGAACAACTTCCGTTGGAGGAACTCGTGGCCTACTACGAAAAAGGTTCGGCGCTGCTCCACCGCTGCGAATCGCTCCTCCAGTCCGCCCGCGCCCGCATTGAGTTGATCACGCTGCGCAACCAGCAGGAAATCGAACCTGAAACCAGAACTGGCGAAACTCCTGAGCTACCCCTAACGTCCGCCCCGCCGGACGCCTCCGACGACGATGACCATGACATCCGCCTTTTCTGAACCACCCGCGCTGGGTCCGCTGCTCCAATCCATCCAATCCCCGGGCGATGTCAAAAAACTCGCCGACGAGGATTTGACGCAACTTGCTGCGGAAATCCGCCATTCACTGATCACCTCGCTGGCCATCACGGGTGGTCACCTCGGCCCCAACCTCGGTGTCGTCGAGTTGACCATTGCTCTCCACCGCGTCTTCACCACCCCGCAGGATAAGTTGCTCTTTGACGTGGCACACCAAGGATACGTCCACAAAATGCTCACTGGACGGGCACACCAAATCCATACGATCCGCACTTTCAAAGGCTTGAATGGCTTCCTCCTGCGTGCGGAGTCCGAGCACGACGCCTACGGCGCGGGCCACGCCGGTACCGCGCTCTCCGCCGCACTTGGCATGGCTGCCGCCCGTGACCTCGCCGGTCATGACAACCATGTCGTTGCCGTTGCCGGCGATGCGGCCTTCACCTGCGGGCCCACCCTTGAGGCCCTCAACAACATCGCCGAAACCACCCGCAAATTCATCGTCGTCCTCAACGACAACGAATGGTCGATCGACAAGAATGTCGGTGCCATCGCCCGCTATTTCAATGCCCTCCAGACCCACCACACCTACGCCGCCGTGCGTGCCAAGGCTGCGGAGTTCGTCGAGAAAATCGCTGGCAAGGCCGTCCGCACGCTTGCCCACAAAGTCGAGGAAGGCGCGAAGAACCTGCTGTTTCCCAATGTTCTGTTCGAGAAATTCGGCCTCCGTTATTTCGGCCCTATCGATGGTCATGACCTGCGCTTGCTGGTGCGCACCTTCGAACACCTCAAGACCCTGCACGAACCCGTCGTCCTCCACATCATCACCGAAAAAGGCCGCGGCTACCAACCCGCCCTCGATGATCCCGGAAAATTCCACGGCCTCGGGACCTATCAGATAAACGACGGTTCCACGGACGTCAGCACCACTCCCACATGCTCGGACATCTTCGGCCGCGTGGTCACGGATCTCGCCAAGCAAGACCCGAAAATCGTGGCCATCACCGCCGCCATGCCCAGCGGCACCAAACTCGATGTTTTCAAAAACGAAGTACCGGACCGCTATTTCGATGTGGGCATTGCGGAGGAGCATGCCGCGCTGTTCGCCTGCGGACTCGCCACCGAAGGCTTCCGCCCGTTTCTCGCGATCTATTCGACGTTCATGCAACGCGCTTATGACATGATCATCCATGACATGGCGCTGCAAGGCCTGCCGGTTAGACTTTGCATGGACCGCAGCGGGCTTTCCGGCGATGACGGTCCTACCCATCACGGGCTGTTCGATATCGGCTTCCTCCGCCATGTTCCGGGCATCATCCACATGCAACCCAAGGATGAGGATGAATTCGTGGACATGCTCCACACCATGGCCGCTTACGACGCCGGGCCTTCCGCCATTCGTTATCCGCGAGGTGCCATCCGCGGCACCTCGCGCAAAGCCACGCCGCGCCTGCTGGAAATCGGCAAGGCTGAAGTCGTCGAGGATGGTTCGGATGTCGCCCTCATCGGCCTCGGCACGATGTTTGAAATGGCCGAACACACCAAAACCCTGTTGGCAGCCAAAGGCCTGTCAGTGGCGCTCATCAACCCGCGCTTCATCAAGCCGTTGGACACCGCTGTACTCGAAACATATGCCCGCAAATGCCGCGTGCTCTGTACCTTCGAGGACCATGTGCTGCTCAATGGCTTCGGTGCCGGCGTCATCGAATACCTCCATTCCTCCGGCATCCACACTCCTGTCGAACGCATCGGTTGGCCGGACGAATTCATCGAACACGGCCAACCCGAAACCCTCCGACAACTCCACGGCCTCACTCCCGATGCCGCCGCAGCCAGGATTCTAACTCATTTTCCCATGCCGTCCGCATCGCAGGATGCAGGCACCCTCGCTGATAGATCCACCAGTGGTGCCGCGTGCCGGGGTGTTGTTGGTTAAGCGCAAGGATTCCATCGGACCAACCTCCCGGGAAGATATCTTTCCAACATATCATGAGCATGCCTTCCTCCCCGCCACAGCCGGTTGCCTTCGCCGGATCCACCGACCACTACAACCTCCGCTACATCTGGCTCATCTCGCTGGTGGCGGCGATGGGCGGTTTGCTGTTTGGTTACGACTGGGTCGTCATCGGCGGGGCCAAACCGTTCTTCGAACCGTTCTTCCGTCTGGACAATGAGGCGGCGCGTGGCTGGGCTAACAGTTGTGCGTTGCTCGGCTGCCTTGCCGGTGCCTTGTTCGTGGGCGCGCTCAGTGATCTCGCGGGCCGCAAACGACTGCTGATCGTGTCGGCGCTGCTTTTCGCCGTGTCTTCGGTGCTCACCGGTTGGACATCCACTTTCCAAGGGTTCGTCATATGGCGCATGTTAGGCGGCGTGGCCATCGGGATGGCTTCCGGCCTCTCACCCATGTACATCGCCGAGGTGGCACCCGCCCATTTGCGCGGACGCCTCGTCGCCATCAACCAACTCACCATCGTCATCGGCGTGCTGGCGGCGCAAGTGGTCAACTGGCTGATCGCCCGGCCGGTGCCCGACAATGCCACGGCGGACTTCATCCGTGAGTCATGGAACGCGCAATACGGCTGGCGCTGGATGTTCACCGCCGTCACCGTGCCATCATTGTTATTTCTTGTGGGTTCGCTGCTGATTCCGGAAAGCCCGCGCTGGTTGGTGAAAAACGGCCGGGCGGACCGCGCGCGTGACATCCTGACCCGCATCGGTGGTGCCGCTTATGGGGCCAAGGAAGTGCAGGACATTCAGGACACACTGGCAAACGGCGACATCGGACGTGTCCGTTTCACCGATCTGCTCACCCCCAGGATGCTCAAGATTCTCTGGGTCGGCGTGGTGCTGGCGGTGCTCCAACAGTGGAGCGGGATCAACGTCATCTTCAATTATGCCGAGGAAATATTCCGCGCGGCCGGCTACGGAGTGAGCTCGATCCTGTTCAACATCGTCATCACAGGGGTGGTGATGCTTTTGTTCACCTTGATTGCCATCCAGACCGTGGACCGCTTCGGGCGCCGCGCCCTGATGCTGATCGGCTGCGCGGGCATCGCCCTGTTCCACACTCTCATCGGTCTCTGTTACCTGCTGCACTTGAAGGGCCTGATCGTGGTCGTGCCGGTGATGGCGACCATCGCCTGTTACTCGTTCTCGCTGGCACCGGTGACCTGGGTGCTCATCTCGGAAATATTTCCCAACAGAATCCGCGGCGCGGCGGTGGCGGTGAGCGTCTCGGCGCTCTGGATCGCCTGCTTCATTCTCACCTACACCTTTCCCCTGTTGAACCACGCGCTCGGCCCGGCGATGACCTTCTGGCTCTATGCCGCGATTTGCGCCGCCGGCTTCGTCTTCATCTTCATGCGCGTGCCGGAAACCAAAGGCAAGACACTCGAGGAGATCGAGCGCGAACTGGTCGATTAGCACATTGAAATCCATCCCACATGAACGTCTAACAAGCAAAAACCATCCGACCATGAACCACTACAAACATCCAGTGCCGGCACTTCTTCTGGCAATGTCCATGTCGCTTTTTGCCGCAGCCAGTGATTGGGATTCCGCCACCAGTCCGGTCCTCAAAAGCGAACAGCCAGCAGACCTGCTGATCCACGGCAGACCGTTTGAGGTCTATCAACACGGAGTGAAAAAGGATTGGGGATACAAGGAGCCCCAACAGGATACCTTCATCGTGGTCCATCCCAAAAACGAACGCAAAAACGCCCCGCTATACGTCGTGCTGCATTCCGCAGGACATGATGTGATATCCTGTTTGCAATGCACGCGCAACGTCGGCAATCATGACATCTATCGCGCGCCCGATGATTTCTATGCACTGTATCTCGACTGCCGCGCCAACAAAGGCGATTGGTGGTGGGGCGGCATGCACTTGGGTGACGCGAAACTCACAAATATGAATTCCGGCGCGGATCCCATGCCGGTGGAAAAACGGGTGCTGGATTCGATTCAATGGGTGATCACGAAATACGCGATCGACACCAACCGCGTCTATCTTTGCGGCAACTCCATGGGCGCAAGCGGCACGCTCGGCATCGGCATGCGCCACGGTGAGCTGTTTGCCGCCATCAAAGCCAATGTGCCCGCCGGCATCGAACATGTCGCCAATCGCATGTATCTCCCTCCTCTAACAGTCCCGCCAAATATCAGGCTGCCCGATCCTCCGGTGGCAATCGACTATTCCGCGCCGAATGACAAATGGTCCGCCGGTCATGATCGCTTTGTGCAAGCCATGCATGTGCGGAAATATGCGCTCTATTTTTATTGGGGGCCGTTTGGCCACGCCAACAACCATGCGAGAATTGAAAAGGTCAACGATTTGATCAATTCGTTCGACTGGCTGAATGTCAAAAAGAACGAGGCATACCCGGTTTTTTCCAATGCTTCCTGCAACCAGAAAATCCCGTGGCCCGATGATTTGAACAACAAAACAGCGGGACAGATCAACGCGTTTTTCAGATGGAAGAATCTCAGTGATACCCAAGGTGATCTGCAAATGTCCCTCTTCCTGGTGTCCCCGACAGAGTTGAAAACCACTTTTGAAATACCCGGGGAAGCGAGTGCCGACGTGTCCCTGCGCAGAATCCAGAACATGCACGTCAAATCCGGCCAAAAATTTCATTGGATCTTTGGCACTGCAAAAGGCGACGGCACCGCCGATGCCGACGGACTCATGACGATTCCCGCCCTGAAGATCACTGCCAAGCCGACCACCTTGAGGGTCGGCTTGGCGCAGTGAGTGTTTGTTAGAAAGGCGTATGCTGAGCAGTCGCTGAGTTGGAATACATTCAGTTAGCCGCAAAGAGGCACAGAAACCACAAAAAATGAATACCATCAGGCTTATTGCGTATCTTGCGCATTTTTGCGGCAAAAAAATACTGTAGGGAAAACCAAGGACTCATCCGTATATCAGGCGGCGGGCTCGTCCGGGGCGGTGATCACCTTGGTCTTGCCCCATTCGTCACCCAGCCGGCGGCCGCGCTCGGGCTTGTCCTCACGGATGAGAAGGACGATCAGTTCCACCACGGCAAAAAACGGAATGGCCAGAACCCCATTGCGGATGAGTGCCGGTTCCCAATTGTTCACCAGCGATTTGCCGTCCACGGTCACCACCTTGAGTTTCATGACCTTTTTGCCGATACTCTGGCCACCCAGAAACGCGAGAGAATCACGCGTCACAAGATAAGCCAACCCTACGAGCCAGGCGATACGCGACGCGAAACCCGGTAAAAAAAACGACACGGAGATCTGCAGGCCGATCATCACCACCACGTCTATCAGCACGGCGAGGACGCGGGCGTTGAAGGGCGCGAGGCCGCCGGCCAGGGGCTCGCCGTCCGCCGTATTTTCCGCATTGAGGATTCTCACTTTCACGGCGGCCTCGCCGGGTGTTGCCAATCCAGGGTCCGACGGTTTGACGGGCTCTCTTCCATCCTCTGATGAAGGAATCGGCGTCTGCGGCAAATGCGGAGTTGGAATGACGGGTTGCGCTGGTGGGATAGGTTCTTCTGCCATGATGGAAAACACAATACCCCAGCCAGTGGCCATGTCCAGCAGGATCTGTAGCGGTGGATCCAGCGAGGAAACTTTCAAAACACTATCAGGAATATCCAATCACATACAATCTGCTTGACGGACAAAGCCAGTGGCATGGGATTGTCCCATGCGCATCGATATTGTGACCTTGTTTCCCGAGGTGGCCTTGGCACCGCTGAGTGACTCGATCATTCAGCGCGCGAGGGCGGCGGGGATTGTCGAGGTGACCGGACATCAATTGCGCGATTGGTCGGAGGACAAGCACCGACGGGTGGATGATGCGCCGTGCGGCGGTGGACAGGGGATGGTGCTCAAACCCGAACCGCTGTTTGCCGCCGTCGAGGCGCTGCGCGGACCGCAGACGCAGGTGATCCTGATGACACCGCAGGGCAAACCCTTCAAACAGTCCATCGCCCGCGAATTGGCCGCCGCTGATCATTTATTGATCCTCTGCGGCCACTACGAAGGCGTGGACCACCGGGTCATCGAAACCTTGGTGGATCAGGAAATTTCCATCGGCGACTACATTCTCACCAACGGTGCGTTGGCCGCCGCAGTGCTCTGCGATGCCGTGATCCGCCTGCTGCCCGGCGCACTCGGCGACGATCGCTCGCCCGTGGACGAGTCGTTTTCCGATGGCAAACACCTGGAAGCCCCGGCCTACACATGGCCGCTCGAGTTCCGCGGACTCCGCGTGCCCGAGGTGCTGGTTTCCGGCCACCACGCGAAAATCAAGGCCTGGAAGGAAGCAAATGCCCTCGTCCGCACCCGCCAAAACCGGGCGGATTTGTTGCTTTGAGGGCATGTGTGGCTGCACCGCAATTCCAGACAGGTGGAGAATTTCCAGCGCTGCGGAAATATGCGTGCCTCCCGGAGGAAATCATGGCATTCATTCCCATGTGAACACTTCAGCACAACAACACCAGAACGGTGTGGAAGACGATCCGCCCCATGTGGAACCCGCCACGATCGAGGATTTGCCTGCCTTGACCGAATTGGTGATGAATCTCCTGTCAGCCTCCGATGATTTCACGCCCGACGCGGTTCTGCAGGAGCGGGGCCTCCGACTCATCCTCGAACAACCCAACCGCGGACGGATCTTCGTGGTCCGCAACAAGGACAGGATTTTCGGCATGGTGAATCTGTTATTCACCATTTCCACCGCTCGCGGCGGTTTTGTCATCCTGCTGGAGGACGTCGTCATCCACCCGGACCACCGCGGCCAGGGCTATGGCGCAATGTTGGTCAATTACGTCGTGGACTTCGCTAAACAGAAAAATTTCAAACGCATCACACTGTTGACCGACCGCATGAGCGCGGAGTCCCAGGAGTTTTTCAAGCAGCAGGGCTTCGAACATTCGCACATGATCCCGATGCGCCGCATCATCGATTGATCCAACATCACCGCCATGGGACTAGAAAAATGTACGCAAAAACTCCAGGAGGCGTTGCAAAGCGCGCAGAGCATCGCCTCGAAATCCGCGCATTCGGAACTCAAGAGTGCACATGTGCTGCTCGCCCTGCTGCAACAGGAGGGCGGCATCACCACGCCCATCCTCCAGAAAGCCGGGGTGGACGTGGGCCGACTCAAGGCGACCGTGGCCGCCGCCTTGCTGCGCGAACCGAGCGTGCAAGGTGCGTCCACCCAGCCGCAGATCAGCATCGGCCTGCGCGCGACGCTCGACTCGGCCGACGCGGCTCGTGAATCGTTAGGCGATGACTACCTGAGCGTCGAACATTTCATCCTCGGCGCACTCATGGGCGACTCGCCGGCTGGCAAGTTGCTCAAGGAAGCCGGACTGGATGAAAAGCAAGCACGGGCAGCGATCCTGAGTGTGCGCGGCTCGCAGAAAGTCACCGATGAGAATCCCGAGGGGAAATATCAGACATTGGAAAAATACGGCACTGACCTAACGGCTCGCGCCCGCGCCGGCAAAATCGATCCGGTGATTGGCCGCGACCACGAAATCCGCCGCGTGCTGCAAGTGCTGTCGCGCCGCACCAAGAACAACCCGGTCCTCATCGGCGAACCCGGCGTCGGCAAGACCGCCATCGTCGAAGGCCTGGCACGCCGCATCATTTCCGGCGATGTGCCGGATGCAATGAAACATAAACGCATCATCGCCATGGACCTCGGCGCCATGATCGCCGGCGCGAAATACCGCGGCGAATTCGAGGACCGACTCAAGGCTTTTCTCAAGGAAGTGACCGCTGCCGAGGGGCAGATCATTTTGTTCATCGATGAGTTGCATACGATCGTCGGCGCGGGGGCCAGCGAGGGCGCGGTGGATGCGGCCAATCTGCTCAAACCGCAACTTGCCCGCGGCGAACTCCACGCCATCGGCGCGACCACCCTGAATGAATACCGCAAGCACATCGAAAAGGATGCCGCGCTCGAACGCAGGTTCCAGCCGGTGATGGTCGGCGAGCCATCGGTCGAAGATGCCATCGCCATCCTGCGCGGCTTGAAGGAACGCTACGAAGTCCACCATGGCGTGCGCATCCAGGATGGCGCGCTGGTCGCCGCCGCCGCTCTTTCCGATAGATATATATCCGACCGCTTCCTGCCCGACAAGGCGGTCGATCTGATGGACGAGGCGGCGTCGCGCCTGAAAATCGAACTCGACTCGATGCCCACCGAGATCGATGTGCTGGAACGCCAGATCCTGCAGCTGGAAATGGAGAAAAAAGCACTCGAAAAGGAAACCGACAAGGCGTCCGCCGTGCGCTTGGAAAAAGTGCGGGAAGAACAGGCGAACCTGCGTGAGCAATCATCCGGCCTGATGGCCCGCTGGCGGAATGAAAAAGCGGTCATCGACCAGGTACGCGCCGCGCAGGAAAAAATCGAAACCCTCAAGGGTGAGACCGAACGCGCCCAACGCATGGGCGACCTAACAAGAGCGTCACAGATCACCTATGGCGATCTGCCGGAAGCCAACAAGACACTGGAAGCCGCCAAGAACCAGCTCACAGACCTGCAGAAAAACGGCGCCATGCTCAAGGAGGAGGTCACTGACGAGGACATCGCGCGCGTCGTTTCCTCATGGACCGGCATCCCTGTCAGCAGGCTCCAGGAAGGCGAAAAACAAAAACTCGTCCGGATGGAACAACGACTCGGTGCGCGGGTCGTCGGCCAGAAGAAGGCGATCACTGCGGTGTCCAACGCCGTGCGCCGCGCCCGCGCCGGTTTGCAGGACGAGAACCGTCCGTTAGGTTCGTTCCTGTTTCTCGGCCCCACCGGCGTCGGTAAAACCGAACTCTCGAAAGCACTCGCCGAATTCCTGTTTGATGACGAGGGCGCGATGATCCGCATCGATATGTCCGAATACATGGAGAAACACAGCGTCGCCCGGCTCATCGGCGCGCCGCCGGGATACGTCGGCTATGAGGAGGGCGGTCAACTCTCCGAACGCGTCCGCCGCAAACCGTATTGCGTGGTGCTGTTTGATGAAATTGAAAAAGCCCATCACGAGGTGTTCAACGTGTTGTTGCAAGTCCTCGATGACGGCCGCATCACCGACGGCCAGGGCCGCACGGTGGATTTCCGCAACACGGTGATCATCCTTACATCCAACATCGGCTCACAATTCATCCTCCACGAGGACAACGCCGAGCAACGCGAAGCCAAGGTCACCGATGCGCTGCACCAACACTTCCGGCCGGAGTTCCTCAACCGCATCGATGAAATCATCATCTTCGACCGCCTCAAACGCGAGGAACTCACCACCATCGTCGATCTCCAACTCGCCCGCGTCCGCAAGCGCCTCGCCCAACAAGGCCTCGCCCTCGCGCTCTCGGAAAAAGCGAAGGAGTTCCTCGGCAACCAGGGCTATGATCCGGTGTATGGCGCCCGCCCACTGAAACGCGCCATCCAACACCACCTGTTAGACGCGCTCAGCCTCGACGTGCTCGACGGGAAATTCACCGATGGCGATGTCATCCAGGCGGATGTCGATCACGGCAGCATGGTGTTCCATAAGGCGTGACGTGCCCGCATCGTCCTTCAGCCCGGGAGCCGGGATGGAAATCTTCCCGTGCCCTGAATTTATTTCCTTGTTTCTTGATAAATTCAAGGTGCCGTATCATATTCCTTTCATGAGTCACACTTCCACGCTCACTTCCAAGAACCAAACCACCATCCCCAAGGCCATTGTCGATGCGTTGAAAATCAAGCCAAGCGCCACGTTGTGTTACGATCTTGAACCGGACGGAAGCGTTCGGTTGACCGCGAAGACCGCCAGTTTCTCGGAAATGGCGGGAAAATTTCTTCGCCCATTGCCCGGCAAAACCGCGACCGTGATGGAAATGAAAGCGGCCGTGAAAGCCGCCGCGGCGCAACGTTTCAAGAAACAGAAACCATGATCGGCCTCGATACCAATATCCTGATCCGCTATCTAACAGAAGACGATACCCGCCAGTTCCGGGCCGTGATGCACCTGCTCGTCAAGGACGGCGCGACTTTCTTTCTGCCGGATCTTGTGCTGGTAGAAGCCGATTGGGTGCTCACCAGTCTTTATGATTGGACCCCGGCGGAGGTCGCCGCGGCATACACGCTGCTCCTCCAGATTGAGAATCTGGTGTTTGAGGACGAGTCCCGCTTGCGCCGGGCGCTGCGGGCGGTCAACGCGGGTGCGGACCTTTCGGATGAACTCATTCTGGCACAGTGCCGCACCGCCGGATGTTTCGCCTTCTCGACTTTTGACAAGGCGGTCATGAAAAATCATCCGGATTTCGCCCGCCTTCCCGAACACATTCCGCCCACCTCAAAATGACCCCCGTCCCTCCCGCAAGCCCGCCACCCGCCCGCCGCGACGATCTCGCATCGGTCATCCGCGATGCCAGTCTGCCGTATCTCGCGCCGGACATGAGTGACGCAAACCTGCTAGAGACCACGCGCCGTTTCATCCGCACCCTCGAATCCGCAAACATCCCGCATGTTCTGGTGGGCGGACTCGCGGTGCTTCAATACGTCGATGGCCGCAACACCCGGGACATTGACCTCATCATCGCGGCCGAGGATCTCGAGCGACTTCCGGGTTTTCTGCTAGAGGAGAAAAACGATTGGTTCGCCACCGGAATTTGCGGCCCGTTGCGCGTGGACCTGCTGTTCACCGCCAATCCGCTGTTTGCCCATGTCAGGGAACACCACAGCGAGGAGCGGTCGTTCCTCAATGCGCGCCTGCGCTGTGCAACCCCGCAAGGCATTATCCTGCTGAAACTCTTCGCCCTGCCATCGCTCTATCGGCAGGGCAATATCGACCGCGCCGCCCTCTACGAGACCGATATCCTGCAACTCCTCCATCACCATCCGTTAGAAAGCGGAACGCTCCTCAACACCCTCGCGCCGCACATGATCACCTCCGACATCAACGCCCTGCGCAATGTCCTCACGGACATCGATGCACGCCTCAAGCATGCGCACCGGTTCTAACTCAAAGCACGCCGTTGGCGCAGTTGCATTCACCCTCGCCTCGCAGGGCGTGGATCAGGTTGGTGAGGGATTTCATCGCTTGGCGCGGCACGCTTTCGTAAGTGCGCGAGCCGATGTGCGGGGTGATCACGCAGTTGGGCGCGCTGAGCAACGGGTGATCGGCGGGCGGCGGCTCGATATCCAGCACATCCGCGCCATAGCCGCCGACCTTGCCGCTGGCGAGGGCCTCCGCCATGTCGGCGGATTCGACGATTTCGCCGCGGGCGCAGTTGATGATGATCACGCCGTCTTTCATGGAGGCGATTTGCTCGCGGCGGATCATGCCGCGGGTTTCATCGGATAGATTGCAATGGAGTGAGACCACATCCGCCTGGGTGAGCACGTCGTCCATCGTGGTACAGTGGGTGATCTGGTGTTGGGCGGCGAAGGCCTCGTCCCAGAACGGGTCGCAGGCGATGACCTCCATGTCGAAGGCGCGGGCGCGAATCGCCACTTCCCTGCCAATGCGGCCTAGTCCGATGATGCCGAGGGTTTTCCCGAAAATCTCGCGTCCGGTGAGCCGCAACCATTCGCCGTGGCGGGCGGCGGTGGCGGTGGTGACGATGTGCTTGGTGATTCCTAACAAAAGAGCGAAGGCATGCTCGGCTACCGTCATGTGGTTCACACCGGGGGTCGAGAGCACCGGGATCTTGAGTGCCTTGGTGGCGGGGATGTCGATTTTGTCGAGGCCGACGCCGTATTTCGAGATGACCTTGAGGCGGGGCAGGGATTTTTCCAACACCGCGCGGGTGATGGCATCGTCGCCACACAGAAACGCGTCGAAATCTCCGGCGAGTGCGAGCATGCGGGTCGCGGGTAGCGGGCCGCGTTCGCGCACGATCTCCCAGCCTTGGGCGGCCATCAGATCGTGGTGGGGACCGGGGGTGTCTTGGTAACTGCAAGTGGTAAGGAGAACGCGCATGGCTTGAACGGAACGGTGGAACGGTGCTGGACCGGCGCAATTCCAACAGATGCAACGCCAGATGCAAGACTCTATTTAAAGGAAACTCCTTTTATAGAGAATGTTCTTGCGTGGGTGGTTTTTCTGGATAAGGTCGCGCCATGCCGCACGCACGATTGATAGCGCCCTGGAAGGATTCGACGGAAAAGCCGGTGATGTACCATTGTGTGAGCCGGGTGGTGGAGAGGAGGTTTGCGTTTGGACAGGAAGAGAAGGAAAAGCTGCGGACGTTCATGCGGATGTATGAGAATTTTTCCGGGTGCCGGGTTCTGGCGTATTGTTTCATGTGCAACCATATTCATTTGCTGCTGGAAGTGCCACCGCCGCCAACGGGCGGATTATCCGACGAGGCATTGCTGGATCGGTTGAGGTTTCTTTACAACGAAGCATACGTGGCGGAAGTGGCGCAGCGGTTGAAGAAGCATCGGCAGGCGGGTCACGAGGTGGCCGTGAGGGAAATTCACGAGGGTTACACTTACCGGATGCACAGTTTGAGCGAGTTCATGAAGGGCTTCATGCAACGCTTCACACAGTGGTTCAACCGCAGTCAGAAGCGCACCGGCGGGCTGTGGGAGGATGTGTTCAAGAGTGTGCTGGTGGAAGATGGCATCGCGGCGAAAACGATGGCGGCCTATATCGATTTGAATCCTGTTAGAGCCGGGATGGTGACGGACCCGGCGGAGTACCGCTGGAGCAGTTATGGCGAGGCGATGGGCGGCGGGCCGCGGGGCGACGGCAAGAAGGCGCGGGCCGGGCTGGTGCGTGCGATCATGGCGCACAAGGGTTACGAGGCGGATGCGCGGCACTGGGCGGGCAGGGTGTCGAAGGAATACCGGATGATATTGCTGGAAGAGGGGGTGGAAAAGCTCGCGGAGGTTGTGAACGAGGGAGGCGAGCTTGAGGTGAAGGTGGTGCGCAAAGGGATGAAGAAACCGGTGGTGGATGCGGAGTTGGAGCGGCTGGAAAGGAGCCGGGATGTGGCGCTGGGGAAGATGTTGCGCTGCCGGGTGAGGTATTTCACGGATGGAGCGGTGATCGGGAGCCGGGGATATGTGGATGAAGTATTCCGATTGTGTCGGGATCGTTTTGGCAGGAAGCGCAAGGACGGCGCGCGGAAGTGGCGGGGCAGTGGCGCGGCGGCGGCGGGAACTCTCTGGAGTGTCAGGGATTTGCAGAAAGGTATTGGTTGAGATGGAGCCAGCGCCGCTGCCCGACAAGGAGCATGGCGGTTTGGGTTTGAGCGGGAAGCATACCCATCATTCAGGGTCTCGGGTTTTAGGCGATCAATGTTCGGATCCGCAACGCCACAGCATTGGGGAGTGGACGTGCGGGGTGTTGCGGCAGTAGGGTTTGCGTGTGCTTGACTGGTTGGGTGATGGATGTTTCCCGTTGTATCTCGCGCCGATGGCGGGAGTGACGGACGTGATATTCCGCCAGCTCTGCAAGGAGCTTGGGGCGGATGTGATGGTCACGGAGTTTGTCTCGGCGGAGGGCATTCTGCAGCGTGACGCGCGGACGAGGAAATACACCGAGTTTACCGACGAGCAACGACCGGTGGGCGTGCAATTGTTCGGTGCGGACGGCGGACGGATGGGCGAGGCGGCGAAGAAGATCATTGATTGGAAACGCCCGGATTTCATCGATATCAATTTGGGATGCCCGGTGAACAAGGTGGTGGCGAAAAACGGTGGATCCTCGTTGTTGAGAAATTGCGCGCTCGTCGCAGCCGTCGCGAGCGGAGTGGTTAGGGCGGTTGGCGGGCAGGTGCCGGTCACCGCGAAAATGCGCATCGGCTGGGATGAAAAGACGGTCAATGCCGTGGAAGTGGCCAGGCTGTTAGAGGAGTGCGGCATTCAGGCCATCACCGTGCACGGGCGGGTGCGTTCGCAAGGGTATGGCGGCGTGGCGGATTGGCAGGTGATCGACGCGGTGGCGCGGGCGGTTTCCATCCCGGTCATTGGCAACGGCGACATCACCTGCGGCGCGGATGTGCTGCGCAGAAAGCATGACAGCGCGGTGGCAGGCGTGATGATAGGTCGTGCGGCGATGCACCATCCATGGGTGTTTCGGGAGGCGAAACATTTTCTCGCCACCGGGACGGAGGCACCCGGGATCGGGCTGGATGAGCGCTGGGAACTGATCATCCGCCATTGCCGCATGGCTGTTGGCAGCGGGCGTTATGGCGACGAAAAACAAACGCTGACCGCGATGCGTTCGCGCTTGATGGCCTATTGCAAGGGGTTTCCCGGAGCGAAAGGACTGCGGCAGAGCCTCTGCCATGTCGCTGCGGTGAGCGAGGTGGAGGAACTAGCAGCGCGGCATAACGCAGGATTTCCGGATTTTATTTGATAGCTCTTGTCGCTGCCATGCGTAGAATCAGATCATTCCCATGCACCCCATGCACCCCATGAAACCATTACGCTCCTTTATTTTTTGGGCTACCGCCTGCGGTGTTGCGGTTGCGGCGAACCCATCGACCGATCTTTTCAACGGTGAAAACCTTGATGGATGGGTCCAGCGCGGAGGCAAGGCGAAGTACGCGATTGAAGACGGATGCATCGTAGGGACCTCCACGCTCAACACCGGAAACTCCTTCCTGTGCACTTCCCGCGACTACGGTGATTTCATTTTGGAATATGAATTCAAAGTGGATCCCAAGTTGAATTCCGGGGTACAGATCCGCAGCCAGTGTTTCGACCAGCCGACGGAAATCGAGTGGCAGGGCAAGAAGATCAAGGTTCCCGCCGGACGGGTTCACGGCTATCAGATAGAAATTGATCCCGAACCGGCCAACGACCGCTGGTGGAGTGCCGGGATTTATGAAGAGGGTGCGCGCGGGTGGCTGTATCCGGGGCTGTTAGGCGGCGATGGCAAGCTCTTTACCGAGCAAGGACGGAAGATATTCAAGCAGGGAGATTGGAACCATATCCGGGTGGAAGCCAGCGGGGATTCGATCAAGACCACGCTGAACGGCACCCCGTGCGCGTCTATCAAGGACGCCCGGGTGGGTGCGGGATTCATTGGTTTGCAGGTTCACGGCATCGGCAATGACAAAGCCAAGGACGGCACCCAGGTTCGCTGGCGCAAGCTGCGGATCCAGGAAACTTCCGCTGCGGCAGCAGGCGGGACGGACGTTTCCAACACCCTGAGCGCGGCGGAAAAGGCTGCGGGTTGGCGTTTGTTATGGGACGGCAAGACCACCGACGGCTGGCGCAGTGCCCGCGGGCCGGCATTTCCCAAGGGTGGCTGGACGATCAGCGAGGGCGAATTGATCGTCAATGAAACCGGCGGCAAGGAAGCCGCAGCCGGCGGCGATATCATCACCCGCGAAAAATTCGCCGACTTCGAGCTGCAGATGGATTTCAAGATCACTCCTGGTGCTAACAGCGGCATCAAGATTCTCGTCGATACGGAAATCAACAAGGGTGCGGGTTCCTCGATCGGGCCGGAATTCCAGATCCTCGATGACGCGCGCCACCCCGATGCCAAACTCGGCCGCGATGGCAACCGGACACTCGGCTCGCTCTACGACCTGATCCCCGCCCCTGCCGACAAGAAAGTGAATCCTGTCGGTGAGTGGAACCGCGCCGAGATCATTTCCAAGGGAAAACAGGTCGAGTTCCGTCTCAACGGCGTGAAGACCGTCGGGTTCGAGCGTGGGTCGAAAGCTTGGCGCGACACGGTGGCCACCAGCAAATTCAAGACCTGGCCGGGTTTTGGAGAACTGCCGGAAGGGCATATTCTGTTACAGGATCACGGCAACAAGGTGTTTTTCCGCAACATCAAGATCCGCGTGCTTGCCGCCCGATAGACGGCTCACTGCATGATCTTGAGATCCCTTTGCGCGCCGTCCGCGCCTTGCTGGGCGAGCAATTTGAAAACCGCCTCGGGCACATAGCGGCGGACCGTTTCTTCCCATCCCCTGGGACCGATGAGGCTCTTGATCATGTTAGATGAAACCTCGGCGATGTCGCGTGGCGGCATCAGGAACACGGTGTTGATTTCAGGGGCCATGTCGGCGTTGATATGGCGCATGACCCGCTCGTATTCGTAATCATGCGCCGAGCGGATGCCGCGCAGCACGTATTTCGCGTCCTTTTTCTTGGCGTAATCCACCAGGTAGCGATTGTCGAAACGGGTAATGACCAGATTATCGCAGGCCACTGTGGAGGCTCGCAACAAGTCCAGACGTTCTTCGACAGTGAATGAATAATGCTTCGAGGGATTGTCGCCGATGGCCACAATCAGACGGTCGAACATTTCCAACCCCTGCTCGATCATCCACAGGTGACCGTTGGTGGGTGGGTCGAAGGAACCAGCGTAAACCGCAGTGCGCATGGCCGGAACATAAGCCATGTCACGGCGGACTGAAACCGCAAATTGATTGCCGGGTAAAACAATCCGTCGATTTTCCAAGCGGATTTTGACACTGTGATGGAGAAATGCTAAAAGAACGGTGTGTGGCGCCTGTAGCTCAGTTGGATAGAGCACCCGCCTTCTAAGCGGGACGTCACTGGTTCGAATCCAGTCAGGCGTGCCAAACGCAGGGTATTACTGAAAGGACGTGTCCTCGGGCAGCGTAGAGTACCATGTTCCAACCTATTTCCATCATGAAGCCTGTGCTGCTGCTGTTCCTTGCCTTGATGCCCGCCGAATGGTCCTGTTCACAAGCCACGGCGGCTGCTCCCGTCGCCGTTGCATCCAATCCCGGGCATGCGTTTGCCTGTGCCGATTACACCCAGGGCAAGGTTTTCATCGTCTCCAAGGAGGGCAAAGTCGAATGGGAGTATCCGGCACCGCACTGCAATGACCTTTCGGTTTTGCCTAACGGAAATCTCCTTTTCAATACCGGGCATGGCGTCAAGGAGGTCACGCGGGCCAAAGAGGTGGTCTTCGATTACCAATCCAAAAGCGAAATTTATGCCTGTCAGAGACTGCCGGACGGCAATACCTTCGTCGGTGAATGCAATGCCGGTCGTCTTCTCACGGTGAACCCGCAGGGCGGGATCGTGCGCGAGGTGCGGTTGTTGCCAGAGGGCAAGGACGGCGGCCACGCCTACATGCGGAACGCAAGATTGTTAGACAACGGCCATTTTCTCGTCGCCCATTACGGTGACCGGGTGGTGAAGGAATACGATGCCGCAGGCAAGGTTCTGCGCGAAATCCCCGCGCCGGGCGGACCGCACAGCATCATCCGCCTTCCTAACGGAAATACCGTGATCTCCTGTGGCGACAACAAGGGAGCCGCGCATGTCTTCGAGGTGGATCCGCAGGGCAAAACGATCTGGCAGGTGCAGGGCGATGAAGTGCCCGGCAACAGTTTTAAATTCATCGCCGGCATCCAGCGGCTCGCCAATGGCAACACGTTGATCTGCAATTGGCTTGGTCACGGCCAGTTCGGCAAATCGCCGCACTTGGTCGAGGTCACGCCGGACAAGCGCGCGGTCTGGAGTTTCGCCGACCATCAGGCGATGCGCACGATTTCCAATGCCGTGCTGCTCGATGAACCGCAGGCAGCCCCGGCTCCGCGCAAGAGCCGATAACACCTAACAGGCATGGAACGCCGCTAGTGCGCGGGCCATGGCATGGATGTTGGCGGCGGGCATGCCGGGGCTGACGCCGCCGCCCAAGGAAAGGATCATCGGATGGCCGGCGGCCTTGCGCAGGACATCCAGCGTGGCTTGTTCCACATGCTCCGGGGTGCCGCGCACACCCATTTCCAGCGGTGACACATTGCCCATCAGCGTCATGCGTCCGCCGAGGCGCGCAGCGGCATTGGCGATGTCGGTCTGTTTGCCCCAATTGAGCACGTCAAAGCCGGTATCCGGCAGGCGTTCGAGACACGCCTCGATGCCGGCATCATTGTGATAGACCTTCACCCAGTCATTGGGGAAGGCGTCGCAGATGCGCTTGAGGAAGGGATGGGCGAATTGCTCGTAGTCATCGGGACCTATCATGCCCACGATATCGTCGAGCACCAGGATTCCCTCCACACACCCGCCGATGGCGGCGGCCTGGGCCTTGAGCCAGTCGATGGTGAGCGTGGTGCACAGGTCGATGAGTTGGAGCGCGCGTTCCGGTTCATCGATCAAGTCCATCATGAACTGTGTGACACCGCGGAAAAACGAGGCGGTGCAGAGCGGTCCGCGAGCGGCTACTACAGGCATCGTATATCCGGCGTCGAAGATGCGTTGTTTCATGGTCGCGTAGCGATGCAGGATCAACGGGCAGAAGCCGTCGCGGGTGGGGTCGGGCGCGGCGAGTTGGTTGAGGTCATCGAGGTGGAAGGGCACGCGTTCCTCGCCGGGTGTCTGGTGGGGCCAGAAGCGCACGCGCACGCCCAGGGTGGAAGGCTCCGCCGCCATGCCGATTTCCGCCCACCACGATGGCAGGAAGATCACCTCTGGAAAATCCTCGATCACCCTGCGATGGGCGTTGAACCACACTTCGGAATCAAAGTAGTAATCGGCATGCGTGATGCCGAGATGGCCGGGCAGCCACGGACTGTCCACGATCAGTGCTAACGGAATGCCGGCACCGGGCTGGCGCTTGGCCGCTGCCTTGAATTGTTGCCACTGGGTCGGAAGCATGGCGGACGGGGGAGGGGGGGGGGAATATTTGTCAGATAGCCACGGACTGGGTGAAGCCGGCATTTTTGGCGGCGCTGAAGGCACCGAAGGGTGCGCGTTCGGGACGCTTCAGCATTTTGTTGGCACCGGCGTCGTCGAAGCGTTCGTTTTCCGGATCCCACTTCAAGGGGCGGCCCAGATGCATGCCGATGGATGCCATCAAGCAGACACTGCACGTGCGATGGGCGGCTTCGCCGGAAGTGACGGCCGGCTTGCGATCGCGCACGGCCTCCAGCCAATCGAGGTGATGGTCCCACTTGGGACTCTTGTGCAGTTGGATTTTGTGATCTGCCAGATCGGCATGCGCGAGGTTGGGATCGCTGCTATTGAAGGCCTTGCTGGCCTTTTGGTTAGCCGGCGGATCGCTGGCGGTGGCCGCCACGCCGCCGCGGCTGACCCAAATCCAGCCGTTTTCGCCTTCGAAAAGGACGCCGTTAGGGAGTTCATCCGAGATGGTCATGACCGCGCCATTGGCATAATGGAGCACAACCTGATATTTCCCATGCACGTCCCAAAAGCTGGATTTGTCCGGGAAGGTTGCCTTGGCCTCCACGCTGACGGGGCCGGAATGTTCGGTGTCCATCGCCCAATGGGCGATATCGATGTGATGCGAACCCCAACCGGTGATCATGCCGGCGCCGAACTGTTCGAGGCGCAGCCACCCGGGACGGCTGAAGTCCTGTTGGGGATGGCAGCGGTCCTGTGTGTAATACACCAGTGGGGTGGAACCGAGCCACGAGTCGTAATCAAAGGACGCGGGCACCGGCATCTCCTTGGGATTGCCGCCTGCCGGATCGATGGGCAGGCCGATTTTGATAGAGCGGATTTTGCCGATGGCGCCGTTGCGGACGAGTTGGCAGGCGCGGACGAACTGCGCGGTGGATCGTTGCTGCGAACCGATTTGAAACACGGTTTTTTTCGCTTTCAACACATCGCTGACCAAGCGCCCTTCGCTGATTGTCAGACTCAAGGGTTTTTGCACATAGACATCCTTGCCCGCAAGCGCCGCCTCCAGTATCAACTGCGCGTGCCAGTGATCCGGGGTGCTGATCATCACCGCATCCACTTCCTTGTTGGAAATGATTTCCCGATAGTCCTGATGCGCCTTGACGTTGACGGTTTGCTGGATTGACCGCGCATAATGTTGTTCCACGCGGGCCTTCGCCTTGTCCGCGCGCTTCATGTCATAATCGGCGACGGCCACGATGCGCGCCAGATTCGGATGGTTGAGCACCCCCGGCATGTCCATTTCAAAACCGATGCGGCCGCAACCGATCTGCGCGATCTGGATGATTTTGTTAGGGGCGTTCTGCCCCAGCACCGAGGACGGCACGATGGTGGGCAGGAAAATGGCGCCGGAGGCTCCGGCGGTGGTGGTTTTCAGGAACTGGCGGCGGGATAATCGCGTGCGCGGGTTCATTTGTCAGGAGGGGTGGCAGAGGGAGCTTTCATGGCCCAGAGAATTCCGCCTAGCAGATGTTTGGTGTACTTTGGATCCGCATAATGATCCGGATTGTGGCCGAGCCCGGAGTACCAAACGCGTCCGCCCTCGAACTCGTGGCACCAGGCCAGTGGGAATACGTTGTCGGGCATGGTTCCGGGATATGTGTCCTTTTCCGGATCTATCAGCGTGGTCAGATCGCCCGCGAGCAGGACGTGCACGGCGGGATTGAGGTGATCGAGAAAGTAGAACTCGTCGTTCCACTGCCAGGTGTTGCCGAGATGGGCGGTGGAGGGATGCGCTGGGTCGCGCACCTTGATGGTGATGGGTTGAATCTTGGAATGACGGAGGAATTTTCCACCGAGCATGGACCAGAACCACGGCCATTCCCGCTCCGATCCGCACACCGAGTGAATTCCCACGAAGCCGCCGCCCGCGAGGAGATAGTCCTGAAACGCGGTCCGCTGCGCTTCGGTGTCGAAGATGCGGTTGTTGGTGTTAGAGAATACCAATGTCTGATAGCGTTTCAGGTTGGCACCGGTAAACGCCGCCGGATCGTCGGTCACGTCCACCGCGAATTGGTTTTCCTCCCCCAGTTTCCGCAGGGCCGCCACGCTGGCATTCATGTTGTCATGCACATAGCCCTTGCCGTTTTTGGTATATACGAGGATGCGGCGCGCGGTGGTGCGCTCAATGGTTAGAGGTTCCCCGGCGAAGCGTCGCGCCTCGGTTTCCAAGCGGTTCGCATCCCAGCGCTTGGGATGGACCAGGACCCGGTAGCACAGGCGGATGTTTTTCATCGCCGCCAATTCGAATGGCTGCTGTTGGAGCCAGGCGGCATTCAGGAACCAGAACGGTTGCTTGCGGTCGGTGATGGCATACCACGGCGTGGGAAAGCGCGGATTGGTCGGGTGATCCAACATTGCAATGCCTACCTCCGTGTTGTCCAGGCGGCCGTTGAAATCCGCCCCCGATGCATTGAACCGCCAGAAATTCCCCACCGCCGCGCCCGTGGCCGCTGTCGCACTCACTTGGGCGTCGGACAATTCCTTGGCCAGCCGCACGGACAGTCCCGCATAGCCGCCCCAGGGTTTTCCGTTAGGTTCTGGCGGCACCGGCGTGCGATCGAACTTCACCGGCTCCGCGCCGGCCTGAAACTCCAGCTTCCAATCCATGGCATAGCTGCCGTCCGCGGCCGGTGGCGTGATGGTGATGACACGCCGCTCGGTTAGAACCGGTTGTGCGGCACCGGGTTTGCGGTAATCCAGCGCCAGCACGATCGATGCGGAGAAATCCGGTCGCGTCTCGAGATTTTCGACGCGCCAGGAGGTGAGGCCGGCAGACTGATTTTGTTTGTTCTCTTCCCAGTAGTTCACGCCGTTGATGGATTGCCATGAGAACCAGAGGCCGTAGTGCCAGTGATGGTCGGGCGGCTTCGCACACGTGAGGGGCGAACCGCCGGGCAAAGCCAGCGGGTGGAAGTACGGCTTGGTGACTCCGTTAGAACCGTAATTGAACTGCCAGACCGGCATGCCGTTGTGGAGCAACGCCACCGAATCGGCATTGCGCTGCCATGTCGGGTTGGCGTCCGCGGCGGCAAGTAGGGTCAAGGGCAGGTGCAGCACGACAGCAGCCAAGGCAAAACTCGAAACACGGTATTTCATAACGCTTGAGAATTAGGGAATGATGATAGGCGTCCCCACATGAGACAGCCGAGCGAGACTAGCTCATGGATCCGGCATGTAAACCCATTCCTTTCACGGATCGACTGACACCGGCACCGGCGGCGGAGTGGCCAGCACGCGCTCGGCCATCCGTTTGCGGGACACCCATAAGCGGACGCTGAGCCACATGCTCACCAGCACGGAAACGAACAACCAGAAATGAAACGCGCGCGGCACTGCACGCGCGGCCGCAGCCGGCAGTTCCGATAGAGAGAGCAAGGTCCCCGGGGCATAAAACGGCATGCTCATCGGCGAGATCCCGATCAACCACGCGGCGGCCGGTATCAAACGGTCGCTGATCGGGCCGAACACCGCACCCGCCATGATCGGAACCACCCCGACGAAAATCGCCGCTAGACCGACCACGCGGCCCCCTTTCGCTTCTAACAATGCTTGGAACCCGATTGCGCCCGTAACCATGACCAACGTGAAATACCCTAACACATGCAGCGGTACCTGGTGGCCCGGAAACCAGCGCGATTCCACCAGTGCGCGGGTGAACAAAAACCACCCCGCCGCGCCCGCGAGCGCCATGACCCCGACGAACCAAAACCCGGTGGACGCGTCCGCCAGATGCGGCAACGACGACACACCCTGCTTGCGGGCGCGCCGCCAACCGCGGAGTTGATGGTCAGCCGAGGGCGTGATGATCCCTGCCAGAACAAAGATCAGCAACAACGTGACGAGGCCGTAGATACCTGACAACAACACCGCCTCCCCGGGCTTGGGCGCCCAATCCGGCAGCACTCTCACCATCCGATAGAATCCGCGCGACGGGAAAAGATTCCCCGGCTCGATCAGCGGCAGCGCGTTTCCTAACAGCAACGTCTGGATCCAGACGAAGAATCCGGCGGCCCATACTTTACCTAACAAATGCGCCTCGGCCCGCCGCCATTTCCGGCACAGCATGATGATAAATGTCAGGATCAGGCCGCCCTGGGAGAACAAGGTGAAAACCGCCTCGGAAAAATCGAGGTTGAAGAACTTCACGGTGGGCGCCAGCCGCTGGCCCGCCCGGACAACCGCCCCCGCGGACACCGGCAGGATGCCGGGCAGGCTTTCCTCTAAGACCGGCGTGATCGTCAGATACTTGAAAAACACCAGCCCGAACTTCGCCATCTGGGGAATGATCGTGTAGAGACAGAACACCAACCCGATGGATGCCAGAAACGCCCAGCGGCGGTTGCGCGCCACCGTGCCGGTCAGCAGCCCGGTGAAATGATAGAGCGCGGCCGAAGTCATGACTATCAGATAGAGCGGTGCCCATACGGTCCACGCCACCTGTCCGCGCCACAACGCCCAAGCCGTGAACGGCAGCGTTCCGAGAAACATCACATACTCGCGCACCGGCAGACCGAAAAGATAACCCATCACTTTCGACAAGGGTGACATCGGGATCAGCCGCTGATAGTCGATCACCCCCTCGTCGCGCTCCGCTGTCATCCCGCCAGCCACCTGCGCGGTGCCCAAAATGAACAAGATGACGCATTGCAGGAAGAACAGCGGGATGATGCCGGTGCGCGCGGCATCCACCGGCGTCATGAGGCTGTGCACGCCGATGGACGACCCCATGGCCACGATGAAGCCGGCAATGAGCACCGTGATCAGCAAGCCAACCCCCACGCCGCGCAGGCGCAGGCGTGACTGGCAATAGCGCCGGAATATCGGATTGCGCCAAACGTTCCATGCGGCGTGGCGGACGGGACGGGCTCTTGATCTATCAGAGTTCATGGGCGGCGATTGTTTTCGGCGACTTCCACGAGGATGTCTTCAAAGGACGAGCGTTTTTCCTCGAACGCCCGCATGCGGATGCCCAGCCCAACCAGTCCGTCCAGCAGATCCGCCTGGGCATCATCGTTGCCGGTGAATCCGAAAACCACCTGTTGCCCGGTAACCCGCAGGTCGTGGACGGAGGGGCGGGATGCCAGCCACGCGCTGGCCTCCTCGTGGCGGCCCAGCAAGGTTGCTGTTAGGACGCGTTCGGTTCTGCCGAGTTGGGTGCGGACTTGTTCGACCGTGCCCGAGGCGAGCAAGCGGCCGTGGTTCATCACACACAGCGAGGAACACATTTCGGCGAGTTCGCTAAGAATGTGCGAACTCACAAAAACCGTCACGCCGGACTCCGCCAGCTTGCGCAGAGCATTGCGCAAATCACGGCGCGCCAGGGGATCTAGACCGCTTGCCGGTTCGTCGAGCATCAACACGCGCGGACGGTGCAACAGGGTTTTGGCCAGCACCACACGCTGCGTCTGCCCGCGGGAAAGCTCCTTGCACCAACAATCGTGCTGGGCTGTTAGGGAAACCTCCTCCAGGCATTCGGCAACCCGCTCGCGGCGCTGCGAGCGGCTGGCCAAGCCATAGGCGGCGGCGTGGAATTCGAGAAACTCGCCAACCTTGAGGTCCGACGGTACCGGGGCGAGGTCGGGCATGTAACCGAGGATGCGGCGCACGCCTTCGATATCCTCGAGCACGTCCACGCCATCGAGCATCACCTCGCCGTAGGTGGGTTCCATGAGGGTTGTCAGCACGCGGAAGGTGCTGGTTTTTCCGGCACCGTTAGGTCCGACCAATCCGTACACCACTCCCTGCGGCACGCTGAGCGTGAGATCATCCACCGCCATGAAATCACCGTAATCCACCCGCAAACAACGGATGTCGATGGCCGGAGCCGGGGCGTTGGGGATATCAGAAGTCATCATGGAACATATCCCAATCGGGCGGCAGGGTCAGGCCGATGCCCTCCATGTTTTTGGCCGCCTCGTCGCGGCGGCGCTGTTGTTCCGCCTGATAGAGCGCACGCTGTTCGGGCTTCAAGACCGCGAGCATCGCGTCCTGGCGGTTACCGGCGGGGGTCGCGCCGATGTCACCGCCCACTCCCTCCAGCTTCATCGCAGGATCGTAATCACTCGAACCGCGCGCCATGATGCCGAATACCTGGTCCCGTTGTGCTTCGTCGAGTTTGACGATCGTATCGAGCCGCTGGACCCGCATGTCCGCATCCTGTTGGACGCGCGCCGCACGCTCCGCCATGCGCGCGGTTTGGAAATCCGTTAGTTTATCACCACTGAGGGTTTTCGCCATGAACGCATCCAGCCCGGCATCCGGACGGACGTCCCGGGATGCGCGCATGAGGTCCTGGATGCGGGTGCCGTCCTGCGCGACCAAATCGCTCCAGCGCTTCGCATCTTCTTGGGCTTTCTGGCCGAACCACTGCTTGAGCGCTTCCTGCTGTTGGGGTGTTAGATTGTATTTCCGCGCCAACTCGCCGCTCATGCGATCGACCAATTGCTGTTGTTGTTTGAGTCGCATGCGGTCGAACAAGGGCGCGAGATCGCGCAACAGCGGCTGACTCGCCCGGAACAGGTCGTCGGGGCTTACTGGACGCCCCTCGCGGATGTCCTCGGCAATGTTGCGTGCGCCGTCGGCAAAGGTCCGCCCCAAGCGGCGGCGTGCATGCGGATCCGCTCCTTCCAGCGCGACGATGCGGTTTTGCGCCCGTTTCAATTCGACCTCCATCTGGTTCGCCCGTTCCTCGGAAGATCCTTCGCGCCCGGGCATGCTTTGCAGAAACAAGGTGGCTCCAACACCACCGACGGCCAAGCCAATGACCAGCGGGATCAACGGACGAATGGTTTGGACGAAAGACATGCGATGCGACGGAATGGGGAACATGGCGGGCCAGCACCATAACTTGCATGGGCACTGCCGATTCTCCCGGGTCTAACGGTCGATCACCACGATCACTTGGCCGGGGCCGGGGGCGGGTTTTGTTTCAGCCACTCCTCACGTGCCGTCAGGTTCGCTTTCAAGTCGAAGATGCGGGTGCGTTCGGTGCTGAGATCGGAATACTTGCGCATGATGTCCGAGAAATCGCGCGCCAAGTCCTTGCGGGTGTCGTCGAGCATCTGCCCGGCGTCATGGGCCTCGTCGCCGCCGATTTCCCTGGTCGCGCCGCTGCCGTCAGGCAGCACCAATTCGCGTCGGTTCGCCTTGAGTTTGTCCAACGTTGCATCGATGCGTCCGAGTTCCGCGTATTGCAGGGTCCTCTCCTTGTCGCTGAGTTTGCGTTTGTCCAGGCCGTCGGCGATTGCGGCCCGCCGGGTTTGGTTGCGGGCGAGCGCCTTGTCGAGTTCCTGGAGCAGTTCGCGCCGCGTCACTTTGCCAGAGGTATTGTCGCGGCGGTTTTGTTTCCACTCCTCGCTGACCCGCAGGTTTTCCTGATACCATCCGTTAGAATAGGAACTGCCGTAGGATTCATACTTATTGACGTCCTTGTGGCCGGGAAACGATTTGGCAAGCTCCATGACCTGCGTGACGCGTTTGTCGATCCGCTCGTCAAATGTTTTGAGGGTTTTGGCCAACTCTTCTTGCGGCACGTTGGAATCCTTGCGCATCGTTTCAAACAAGTCCACCCGCTTTTGCCGGTAGATCCAAACCGTTCGAATCAAGCCCTCGATCACGTCTTCCTTGATATTGGCCACCCGGGTCTTGGAGTCCTCCGAATCCTTGAGTGACGCCAGGTTTTTCACGATGTCATCGATTTGTTTTTCGGTGCGGGCGTCCAAGGCGAGCACGTCCTGTTTGAGCATTTCGAAGCGCGATTCGCGTTGGGCGATATGCTGTTTGAGGTTTTCCACTGATTTGACGCGCGCCGCGTAATCCGTGGGTGCGGGAGCAGGAGGGGTTTGGGCCAAGCCAGAGATCAAGGTGAGACTCAAAATGCCCAATGCTGCGGTGTGTTTATGCATACCGTGAGTCAAGCCAGTCACACCCGCCGCGCAAGCAAAAAATCCACTGGTATTTCGTGGCTCAAGGAGCACTGCGGGGTGGGAAAACGGTGGGGGCTCTGAAAAAATGGGTTTGCAGGTGGTTGACGATGGAGAACAGGACGCCCGTGCTCCACCCGAACATGAGGATGCCGGTGACCGCCTCAATCGCACCAAAGATCCGCCAGGGCATCGGGGGAATCACATCGCCATAACCGACCGTGGAGTAACTCGTGGCGGAATAGTAGAACGAAACATCGAAGGACGGGAAGCAGCCGCGCGAGTCATAGAACCACGCCCAGACGGTGATTTGCAGCACATGAAGCAGCAGCAGGCCGAACACCACGCGGATCAGAATCCAGAAGGTTCTGGGAAGGCTGAAGTGGTGTTCGCCGCGCGGCCAGGCGCGGGTCAGCCAGCGCAAACCGAGCATCATGCCCACACCGTGGATCATGACACAGCTCGAGACTAACAGAAAAAGGATCGCGAAGTTCTTGAGCATCGGGACGGGCATGGTTTTCATGGATTCGCGTCATTTCGTCCAGTCTGAACCGCACCCCGCACCGGAGCCTCCCACTAGTGTGCCGTCTCCGAAATATCCATACGAAATGAGATTCTTGAATTTGTTGAAATTTGGTCGCTGCGCTCCGGGCCTCCCTCTACCAACTCCTCACCGGCAAGTTCCCCTTCCGCTTCGATCCCAAGCGCGACCCCATCGACATCATCCTCAACGAAAACCCCGTCCCCATCCGCGACCGCATGCCCGGACTGAAGAAAAACCTCGCCGCCGTCATCGACAAAGCCCTCGTCCGCAATCCCAGAGACCGCTCCCCGGACGCCGGAAAACTGCTCTCCTCACTCCTCAAGCTCAAACCATGAGTCACAAGCCCCTCGGCAGAAACCCGGATTTAAATTCCATCGAATTCGATGGAATTAACAAAGCAAGCCCCTTCTCTTTTCTGCTCACCGCTTACTCGACACTTCTCCCTCTTCATTTCAGCGTTTCAGCGTTTCAGAATTTCAGCTTTTACCGCATTCCCGCGCTTGCCTTGCCGTCAGACAGCCTGCTAGGTTCTTGCGGTCATGGAAGAACGGTTCAACGAACTCCTTCCCCTCGCGACGAAGATCGCCCGGGAGTTCGACAACATCCCGGGCTTACCCCATGCCGAGATCGAACTGGCCGCCCAAGAGGCCCTAGCCCATGCGGCCCTGCTATTCGATCCTGCCAAAGGCGACTTCACCGCCTACGCCGCCCGGGCCATGCGCAATGCCCTGCGCGACCTCTATGACCGCCAGATGCGGCATCACCGCCACCACGTTTACGATCTCGATCTCCCGGTCACCCTTTCCGCCACTTCCCCGGAAGCCCGTGTGCAGCGGGTTCCAGCCCGGAACATGCCTCTGGCCGATCACGCGGCAGCCGCGCTTGAATCCGGTGAGCGCCTCGCACAAGCCATGAGCACGTTGCCGGCGCGGCTCCGCGTTGTTGTCGAAGGCATCCGCGACGGCAAGAGCTACAGCGAAATCGGTGCCACCATGGGGGTTTCCAAACAAGCCGCCCACAAGCTCGCCGGCGCGGCCATCACATCGCTCAGGGAACGCCTCGAAGCCATGGGCTTCCACGGCATCGACACCCTCGGTTTCCTCAAGTCCATTCAAAAAAGGGGCAAATACATCTCACCGCAGGGCGTCTTGGGGTTGTCACGCCTCCAATCTTCTCCCGAAACCCCACCCCCGGTTGACGATTTTACGCCTCATCCGTAATCCCTTCCTACAACGCGCCATCTTACCCGCCATCCGCGCTCTTCTTTCTCTTCCATTCGCCATTACCCCAGCACCCCAGCAATGTCAGCCAAAGTCATCCTCCAGGTCAGCAGTGCCGATGGCACCACCAAGACCTCCGAACTCACCGAACACGACACATTCCTGCTCGGCCGGATGGAGGATTGCCACCTTTGCGTGCCCGGCGATCCCCAGGTCTCCCGCCATCATTTCCTGCTGGAAGCCTGTCCGCCCATGGCTTCTTTGCGCGATCTCGGCAGTCTCAACGGCACCCATGTGAACGGGAAAAAATGCGGCGGTCGCGAAAAAGGGGAAACCCCAGAGCAAGGCGCACTCCGCCAATACCCGAGCATCGACTTGAAAAACGGCGACCGCATCACCGTTGGCAAATCCACCATCGAAGTGCGCCTTGAATCCGCACCGGATGCGGCGCTGATCCCCGCGGCTCTCCAGCAAGGCGATCTGTCCGGGCTCTCACCCGAGGCGATGCGCCAACTCATCTTCGGCAGTCCAGAGAAAGCGATCTTCACTCTCGCCGATTACACGGTGCAACGCGAACTCGGGCGTGGCGCTTGCGGGGCCGTCTATCTCGCCACCCCGAAATCCGGTGGCGATCCAGTGGCCGTGAAACTCATGCTTTCCCGCGCTCAGGCGGAACCCCGCGCCATCGAGCATTTCAAACGCGAAATGCAAGTCATCGCCGGACTCAAACACCCTAACATTGTCCGCTTCCTCGACAGCGGCTCGGACCAAGGCACCTTTTTCTTCGTCATGGAATACTGCGACGGCGGCTCGCTGGCCGATGTTGCCAAGGCTCGTGGCGGCACTATCCCGCCCGACGTGCTCATGCCGTGGGCGCTCCAGGCGCTCGAAGGCCTTGCCGCCGCCCACAAGGAAGGCTTCGTTCACCGCGACATCAAACCTCACAACATCCTGCTCCACCGCAACCGCGCCAAAATCTCCGACTTCGGACTGGCCAAGAATTTCCAGAAAGCCGGCCTCAGCGGCATGAGCATGACCGGCAACTACGCCGGCACGCCCGTCTTCATGCCGCCCGAACAAATCACCAACTTCAAATACGTCAAACCCGTCTCCGACGTCTGGAGCTTCGCCGCCTCCCTCTATCAACTCCTCACCGGAAAATTCCCCTACCGCTTCGACCCCAAACGCGACCCCATCGACATCATCCTCAACGAAAACCCGGTTTCTATCCGCGACCGCATGCCGGGGCTAACAAAAGACATCGCCGCCGTCATCGACAAGGCTCTCGTTAGAAATCCAAAAGACCGCTTCCCCGATGCCGGGAAACTGCTAGCTTCACTCCCAAAGCCAAGACCATGAATCACAATCCGCTCGTCACCGAAATCCGCAAAAAACGGGCCGAAATCCTCGATTCCTACCAAGGCAACTATCACACCATGATGAACGCCATGAAACAAAGTCAGTGGGAAAGCGGCCGCGAGGTCGTGAATTTAGCCGGCAAGAATCGCCACTCCACATCTTCCGAGAAACCCGCCCGCCGAAAAACCGCGAAACTCCCGGGGAAATGACCCCAATTTGGCTACAACCTGTAGCCAAATTCAACACCTGAAATCCCATGAGCAAAGCCAAACGAAGCCAAATCGAGGTCAGGGGAACGACCATCGGCATCCTTTCACAGCCGGACGGTGACTACATCTCGCTCACCGACATGGTGCGGAACTTCGATGGAGCGGGGGCGTTGATCGAGCAGTGGCTCAAGAACAAGGACACCGTCCTGTTCCTCGGTGTCTGGGAGCAGATCAACAACCCGGATTTTAATTCCCTCGAATTCGAGGGAATTAGAAACGAAGCCGGCCGAAACAGTTTTTTCCTCTCCGCCAAAAAGTGGATCGACCTCACCGGTGCCAAAGGCCTGATGGCGAGCGCGGGCCGATATGGCGGCACCTACGCCCACAAGGACATCGCCTTCGAGTTCGGCTCCTGGCTCAGCCCGGAATTCAAGCTCTACCTCATCAAGGAATTCCAACGCCTCAAGGACGAGGAAAACGACCGCCTGAAGCTCGATTGGAACCTCCAGCGCACCCTCGCCAAAATCAACTACCGCATCCACACCGACGCCATCAAAGACACCCTCATCCCGCCCTCCATCACCAAAGCGCAGGCAACCGCCGTCTATGCCAGCGAGGCGGACTTGCTTAACGTCGCCCTCTTCGGCCAGACCGCCAAACAATGGCGCGACGCCAATCCCGGTGCCGAGGGCAACCTCCGCGACCACGCCCCGCTGGAGCAACTCGTCGTCCTCACCAACCTCGAAAGCCTCAACTCCGTCCTCATCCGCCAAGGCCTGCCACAGCCCGAACGCCTCGCCACTCTTAACGACATCGCCATCACCCAAATGCGAACCCTGCTCAACGCCAGCAACGTGAAGCGACTCAAATAACCCCCGCCGGATCCTACGCGTCCCGCCCACAATCTTCCTCTCCAGACCTTCGACATTGAGACCTTCCCACCTTCGACTCTTCAATCTCCATTTGCCTTCGGCCATGCCAGTTTCGACTTCGTCATTATTTTCCTGGTTCGTTAACACTCACTCCGCGTTCAGCGTTTCAGCTTTCAGAATTTCAGCTTTTACCCCATGTTCCTCCTCAAGGAAAACCCCGTTCCCATCCACGACGCATGCCGGGACTGGCGAAAGAGATCGCTGTTGCCTTCTACAAGTGCTGGTCATAGATAAAATCATCGCCTAGCCTGGAAATCTTTCAAAATTGAGCACCAATTAACAGAATTCATTATGAGTATGTCACCCTACGATTGGGCACAAGAGTTTGCTATCGAGCAGCTGCGCTACGAGGCCATCATGAAGAACGCCACCCTCCACCAGTGCATTTATCTTTTCGTAGAGGGGGAATCAGAGGAACAAGCGATTCCTATCCTACTCGAAAACGCCGGTCTTGATTTACAAAAACTCGGCATTGTCGTCGCTAACTACAATGGAATCGGAAATCTTAGTCACGTCCTGAGACTCATGAAAAGAACCCTCAGTCATGACCGTCCAATCATTGCGACATACGACAACGACATTGAAGGAGCTGCATTTACATCATCGGTTTACAAGCTGGGCCTCGATCTCGATTTAGTGAGCTTCTTTCCAATTCCAAGTGAGCCTATTGTTTGTTACGCAGACGGGCATAAAGGGGGTGCGTTCGAAGAAGCTTTTACCTTGTATGACTTCATCAATACTAGCCTTACAGACTTCATATCGGAGGGTGAACTTTCCTCTGTTCGCTCTAAATTGATTGAAACCTTTGACAGTTCAAAACCTTGGGATGCTCAGATAGCCAGGTTTTTGCATGCGAAAGGTCATGCTGGCTTTTCGTCTCGAAAGACAAATCGAGCAGTGGCTCTTGCAGATAGCTGTTCAATAATTCCAGAAACATTCACTCAGCTTGCTTCAGCCATACTCAAAATTCGAGATCGTAATCTAATCACGCATCCTGATGATGTCAGCCTTCCAAAGATTCCAGGCCTGACCATTTGATTGAATAGCAGGCTTCCCTCTAAAATCAATTTCTTGCTATGAACTCCCCAAATAGAATTGATCTTCATGTCGAACAATAATTTCTTCTCAAACCCAAATTGCTCGACTTACGGGAAGCCACCCTGCCCAGAAAAACGAACTGCCAACCGAAAATCAAAGATACTTTTATGAAGACTGGCGATGGTATTATACTGGATAACGAAATCCCGCCCCCAATCCTTGTGGTGGCAGGAATTTTCGAATCCAATATCGAGTTCGATAGATTTGATCGTAATGGAGGACGCAAGCGCTGCATTTTGACAAAATGTATCTTGAGTCGTTTTGTATATCTTGGAATTCACAATAACCGCAAAATTTATGGTTATCCGGATAACGGAATTGAAGAACAACGTCTCAGGGAACTGTTTGCAATTCTCAACTTGCCATTGATTGAGCAGCAGGCGATCCGCTGCGAAGTGATTCGCCAAGCCAATGAAAAACATTTACAAGATCTTGCGAAACGCGAGCAAGCACTTGAGGATGCAAGAACGCTTGCCGCAACGTCTCAACCATCCCCACAGGATATTGCGTCGTTGTCACTCACCGAGCTCGACAATTTTCGTGCGAAATTCCAGGCCAAATATTATTGGGAAGCTTACTTGAATCATGAGCCATTCGTGGCTTCGCTTGAGCTGTCAAAGTCAGGAGGAAATAAAGAGCTCTTGCTAATATGTCGCGGTTACACACCACTAAGCCACGACCCTCTGACTCCGGGGGCAATGTTCGCTAGCTACTTGTCGCCAAAGGGTGCTTTTGCTGCGCAATATCCAGGAACGGGACCTATTTGGGGATGCTTTTTGATCTGGAAATCTACGTTTACACCCACGCAAACGGACTTGACTGATGCGTTGATCGCCACACGCAAAAAACTCTATCGTCTCAATTCAATGAGAAAATTTGATGTGTATCATGAGATTGGCCTACCCTCCACTGAAAATCCTGCAATTGAGTCTGTGAACGTCTCGATTGCTTCGCGCTCCACGCCTAGCAAGCCCGAATCATTTGCTCCACGTAACGAGCCCGCTGATTCACTGCCAACTACTAAACCAGTATTCCCTTTCAAACCTACTGAGCAACTACCTAAGCAAACTGTGCCAATTTACCCAAATGAACCGACATCCTCGGTCGTGCCTGCGAACAGAACCCCATCATTTATTCCGCCTGCCGCGCCACATCGCCAGTCAATGGAGCGTGGTGTAGCCCTGCCAATGAAAGCAATTCTCGATCCAGTCCAGGACGCCATATTCCGATCACCTCTGAATTCGAGAATCAGGATTTCGGGTGGTCCAGGAACTGGCAAGACGACAGTCCTTCTGAAGCGTCTTTCTCAAAAGAACAAATTTGAGTATTTGACGGACGAAGAGAAAGAACTGTTTCGTGGTGATCGAACGTGGAAAGAGCAGGATTGGTATCTCTTCTCGCCGAGCGATCTGCTAAAGGGCTATTTGGAAAAAGCACTCGCCAAGGAGCAACTTCCAGCGGGCGATGAACATGTGAAAGTTTACTCCACTTTCCGTAATGAGATTCTCAGAGATTTCGGTGTTCTTCGTGTTGGGAAAATAGGCGCAATGATGTTTATAGCCGGTGACAAGGAGGTATCCAGTTACGGGGAAATTATTGATCGCGATTATGTTATCTCATTTGCTCGTCATCTGCAGAGCTATTACACAAAAACAGTTCAGGAGCAGGTTGGGACGGCAATTTTCGAGTTGCAGCGAATTCGTGAAATGGTTCGAGGGCAGACTGATCATGAACAATACTTAGTTGCCGAACCAATTCTCCGAGAAATTGAAGCGATTGAACGAAAGATAGGTACCACAGTCTTGTCGGAACCAATCCGCGCAAGAGAGTTCGTTCAACGGATAGCTCAACTTGTGGATCGTGCTGATTCGGCACATCTTGCCTTAAATCGAACGACTGTTGTGGCGGGCTTAGTTAAGAATCAATGTGGTAAGCTTATCGCGCTTAAAAAAATAAGGCCACTTGAGATGATTTTTGAAAAAGTTGCCGACTTGTATATTGAATTCAGGACAACGAAAAATCCAACACGTGAGCAGTCTCGAAACGTCTGCGCGGAGGAACTCGATTTGGTTTTTTTTGCTATTCTTGAAACTGTCCATCAATTGTGGGATGTCATGAAAGCTGGAGATTTACGCATTCCAGGGAAGCTTAAACATCTTATGGATTTGTTACGTGTAAATATTTGTATAGACGAGGTCACTGACTTCTCACCCCTTGAAATTGCGTGTATGGAGAAATTTGCATGCCCAAAAATTGGGGGAATCACGGTTTGTGGCGATTTAATGCAGAGGATTACCTCAAGAGGGATCTGCAATTGGGAGCAACTCAATATATTTTCAAAGGGACTTGCTGGGCATGAACTTGCAATTGCTTATCGACAAACCGGAAAACTGTTTGCTATCGCGAAGAATTTATTTGTCGCGAAGACTGGACTCAGCTCAGTCGAATTCACTTCAGCATACCCAATACAGGAAGTCGATCCTCCTGCATTAGCTGTCAGGCTTGAAACAGTCGATCAGATTGCCGTTTGGGTATCTGATCGAATCTTTGAAATCTTCGAACTATGCGGACAGCATCTTCCAACGATCGCTGTATTGGTGCCCGAAAGCAATTCGATTGACCCTATTGCATCGAGACTCAGAGGCCTGCTTGAACCGACCGGGATTGAGGTTGACGCATCTCCCAACGGTGCTTTTTTGGGAAATCCTTCACGTATCCGGGTCTTTCCTGTAACGGCAATAAAAGGCTTGGAGTTTGAAGCTGTTTTCTACGTGGATTTGGACATCATGGCCAAACTCCAACCGGAACTGATCGATAAATATGTTTATGTGGGACTCAGTCGTGCTCGTAGCTTTCTTGGAGTGACTTATAGAGACGCTTTTCCAAATGAGATTCGGGAAATTTCCGACAATTTTGTTGAACGTGATCGATTTTCAAGTGAGCACATTTAATAGGACTTGCCGTGTTAGTTCGTTTGTTGAGCATTTTACAGAAAATACTGATTGAAACTGCATAACAGATTTAATTATGAAAGACGAAAATAGTCCGAATTTGCCTTTGGAATTGCTTGAAAGGTTATCTGTTGAGGTGGAATCCGCCATCACCGAGTTGGATGGCAATTGCCAAGGAATTCTTGCAGGCTACCAGTATTATTCAGCGAGGCATTATGCAGCGGCGGCACGCGGTTACATCCGGCTGAAGCGGGGTGGTGAGGATGCCGCAGCGCAACAATTGCTGCGGCCAATGCTGGAGACATGGGTGCGCATTAAAGCGATTAGGGAGGATTCCGTGATGCTCTACAGAATTGCAATGGGTGAGTTGGTGGAGGAAGAGAGGTGGATGAAGGCGCTCGACCCACCCGGATTTATTTGTGACGGAGGTGCTCAAAAATGTGCGGAGCGGAAGAACCAGTTCCATGATTCCTATGTGAAGGAATTTTCTCCTAAGGATCTTGTCGGCGTGCCTCGAATGGGTATGACTATTGAAGGGCTTGCCAAGGCTGCAAATCTCGGGGCGCTCTATAATAGCTACTACCGTTTACTGTGCCGTTATACCCACGGGAATCTTACGGCTATGACAGGATTCTTTTCCGATATCGACATCAAAGAGAGCTTCCTTGTTGGAGGTGGCCTTTCTGAAATAATGCTCGCTCTCAAGGAACTCGGTGCAGCATGTCCTAATTTCTGTGCACTGAATGCCGAGGTTTCTGCCATATGCGTTTCTGCCTCGGGGGGCTTCGAAAGTCCTGCTGCAAAAACTTTTGACCCCAAGCACTGACGAGACGAGCGCTGCTCAATTTGAATACCCCATAAAGCATTTTCATCGAAGCCACCCATGGAACCCCAAGTCCTTTCTGAAATCCTGAACCGCTTGCGTGAACTGCCACGCGAGGCGGCTACGGTAGAGTTCAAGATGAACCTGCACGAGCCATCCGAGATCGGCCAATACCTCTCAGCCCTGGCCAATGCGGCAGCGCTCGCCGGTGATGAGCGGGCGTGGCTTGTGTGGGGAGTGGACAACGCGACCCATGCTGTCAAAGGCACCGTTTTCGATCCGTTCTCCAACAAGGCGGAAGGCAACCAGCCGTTGATCATCTGGTTGCAGCACATGACGGTGCCGCGTGCGGATTTCACCTTTCACGAGTGCCCGCACCCGGATGGCAAAGTCATTTTGCTGGAGATCCATCCGGCAAGAACCGCGCCCATCGCGTTCAGGAACATCCGTTACATCCGCATCGACAGCCACAAGACCAAGCTCTCGGATCACCCGGACAAAGAGGCACGCCTCTGGGCGAAGCTCGGACAAAAGGACGATTGGTCCGGCGAAGTCCTGCCGGATGCCACGCTCGGTGATCTGGAACCTGAGGCCCTCGACGAGGCTCGCCGCCGCTTTACGGAATACCTGCTCAAGGGAGAGCCGGATCAGGAGCGGCATCTGCGGATTCGCGAGGATGCCGCGTCGTGGGACATCCCAACCTTGCTCAACAAGGCACGCATCACCCGGGGTGGGCGGATCACCCGCGCCGCCCTGCTGCTGCTAGGAAAAGACGAAGGCGCCCATTTCCTCAGCCCGGCCGATGTGAAGATGAGCTGGATTCTCCGCAACGAGAGCGGCGTAACCCTGAGTTCCCAGCATTTCGGGCCGCCATTCCTGCTTTCCACAGACCGCATCTTCGGCCGCATCCGCAATCTCGTACTCGAGCGCATGCCCGACGGCACCCTGTTTCCCGAAGCCTTGCAACAATACGACGGCTGGGTCATCCGCGAAGCCCTTCACAACGCCGTCGCCCATCAGGACTACAAACTCGGCGGCAAAATCAACCTCAGCGAGTATCCCGACCGCATTGTTCTTTCCAACCTCGGGCAATTCATTCCTCCCAGTGTCGAATGGATGCTTCAACACCAGTCGCCGCCGGAACACTACCGCAACCAATGGCTGATCGACGCCATGATCCGCTTGCGGATGATTGATCAGGTCGGCAGCGGTATCCGCCGGATGTTCGAAACCCAGCGGGAACGAAATTTCCCGATGCCGGATTATGAAATCCAGCGAGGCACTGGAGACCTGCCAAGGGTCGAAGTCCGCATCATCGGCCGGATTCTCGATTCCCGCTACACCCGCCTGCTCATGATCCGCGACGACCTCCCACTCACCGACATAGTGCTGCTCGACAAGGTGCAAAAGGAAGAGCGGATTTCCCAAGAGGACGCCGCTCGCCTTCGCAAATTCCACCTCGTGGAAGGCCGCTACCCCAACCTCTACGTCTCTGCCGGAATCGCCGCCACCACCGGAGGCCAGGCCCAACACATCCGCAAGCGTGGCTTCGACAACCAATACTACCGCAACCTGCTCGAAGAACTGATCCGTGTCCACGGCCCGCTCAGCCCGGACGTGATCATCGAGCTCTTCATGGACAAACTGCCCGATTCCCTCGACGAGCAGCAGAAGCGCTCGAAAATCCGCAACCTTACCTACGAACTGGCCCACCGCACCAAGATCATCGAGAACGTCAGCGGTGCCCGAGGCTCCGCAGCCCGCTGGGCCATCCGGGCGCAGCCAAACTGAAATCGAGAGCCAAAAGGATTTTAGTTTGGGATCCGGCGCAAAATAATCCGAGAGTTTTCTAATTATCAATGAGTTCCGCCAATCTACGACCTGAATGCTTTCAATTTTTTAGTTTGGGAAACGCTAGATTTGAGAAAGCGAAGAAGGATTCCGCCTTGCGGCGCGGAGGGTGGACATTCCTGTCCGCCGAGCCAAGGGATGGAGAAAGAAGAGCGGCTTCTGCCACCGGACTTTTGCTTTTCGTTGGCTCGTGGGCGAGACTCCCACGTTCCTTGATAGGCGAACCGGGCGTGGGCAAGACCGGGATCGTCGAGGGTTTCGCGCAGTTACTGGCGGAGGGCAAATTACCGGATGCGTTGGGGAAGCCGGCGGTGATCGAGATTTCCCTGACATCGCTGGTGGGAACTAAGGGGTCGGGGGCTAGGGGTCGGAGGCTAGCAAAGATGCGAAAGCAGAGAGCGAAGCGCCTCTTCTTCGACTCTCTCTGGCCCCTTGCCCCTGACCCCCAGCCCCTCAATCGGTGCGGCAGCATGGACGCGGCTAACATCCTCAAACCCGCGCTGGCCCGTGGCGCGATCCGGGTGATCGGCGCGACGACGATCCGGGAATACCGCCAGAGCATCGAGAAGGACGGTGCGCTGGAGCGGCGGTTCCAGGCGGTGAAGATCGAGGAACCGAGCGCCGATGAAGCGGTGGCCATCCTGCTAGCCCTGCGGCCGAGGTTGGAAGCGCATCACGGGGTGGTGCTAGACGAAGCGGCGCTGCGGGCGGCGGTGGAATGGTCGATTAGGTATCTGCCGGATTTCCGGTTGCCGGACAAGGCTCTGGATCTGGTGGACCAGGCGTGCGCGGCGGTTAGGTTTCAGACGCTGACGCCACAGGTTGAGAAGAAGAAGAGAGGGGGCGGGACGCCCCCTGCACGGTCTGGCGCGGGACGCGCCAGCCACTTGGTGGTTGGAAGAGACGAGATTGCGCGGGCGGTGGCGGCGCGGTGTGGGATCCCGGTGGGCTCACTCACCGCCGATGAGGGGGTGCGGTTGATGGCGCTGGAAGAGGATCTATCAAAGCGGGTGAAAGGACAGCCGGCAGCGATTTCCGCAGTGGCGGAAGCGGTGCGGCTGGCGCGGGCCGGATTGAAGAAACCCGGGCGACCAGTGGGCGTGTTTTTGTTAGTCGGCCCGAGCGGCACCGGCAAGACCGAGTTGGCCAAGGCGCTGGCGGAGTCGTTGTTTTACGATGAGCGCCGATTGCTCCGCTTCGACATGTCCGAGTTCATGGAAGAACACAGCGTGGCGAAGTTGATCGGTTCGCCACCTGGATACGTCGGCCATGACGAGGGCGGACAGCTAACAGACTCAATCCGCACGCATCCCTACAGCGTGGTGTTGTTCGATGAGATTGAAAAAGCCCATCCACGGGTGCTGGATTTGTTTCTCCAGATTTTCGACGAAGGCACACTAACGGATGCACAGGGCCGCAAGTGCGATTTCCGTGAATCGGTGATTATTCTAACAAGCAATCTCGGGACGGGGCAGGTGAAGCGGAAGATGGGATTTGGAATGGAACTAGTGTGCCGGACGTTAAATAGCTATTCATAATTAATTCTTGCCGCTGGTCTTGGCGAGGGCGTCCTTAGCCCGTTGGATTTTTCTGAGGATTTCCTGCCCTTCGGCCTTCCAAACGTATCGCTTCGGGTCGAGATC
>CAISTY010000149.1 GCA_903888515.1 Akkermansiaceae bacterium
CCTAGTGGGATCAGCGATTTCGAGCGGCATTCGGGCCGGTGCTTCGGATAGCTGAGGCAAAAAAATCCCATAGTGCGGGTCCGTGGCCGCAGCGTTGAATGCCGCCGACGCTACCCCCGCCAGACCAAGCAACAACGCCAGCACCGCGAAAAGCGGGGCAAGCAGGCTGAGGCGGAGGCGCGAGCGGTTCACGCCGCGAGGGATAGCAGCTCGGGTCGGCTAAAGGAAGAAGCGACTTTCACACGCCGCGCTCGTGCCAGCGCTTTTCCGCCGGGTGGCAGGCCGCGCCATCCGAATGACGCGTGAACGCATGGGCATGCCCCCTGACTTGTTGACGGCTTTCGTTGTCTCTGTTTTGACTATCCCTTGACCGGTTGCGTCCCCGCAGCGCCTGCCTCCGTTTGGTAAAAAATGTGGCTCCGCGGCGACTAACGGGAACGGATGGCTATTTGGGGCGGAGCTTCTGATTGACTACCATAACATGCTTGGGGTCATCCCGATCCGCTACATCCAGAAGTTCCTGGGCCATGCCAGCCTCGAAACCACCGCCATCTACACCGAAATGTCGAACCGCTGCGTCAGGCCTTCGCTGCCTGTCACCCGGCGGAAAAGAGCTGGCACGAGCGCGGCGTGTGAAAGTCGCCTCTTCCTTTAGCCACTCCGACTTACGACATACAACAGTTTTTTCCTCAGAGCGCGGATCAGGAATAAAGTTGAAGGTCCCCAAGCTCAGAGGATGAAGGTCCTGTTCTAACATCGGGCGGTGCACGGCGTCACGGATTCGCCTGGAGAATATGAGGGGGCGGACTGAGAGATATCGAACGATTGAACGGCGTTCGGGAATTTGTGTGAAAACTCGGAGCTTTTCATGTAACGTGTCGCGCTTTCAACGGGGGCGGATCCGCGAGAACAGATCCCATTCATCGACGCAACGCTGAAACCTCATCAGGTTCGAGGTTGTAATCTCCCTCCGCGACCCTCACATCACATAGATTTGGCAATGTTTTCAGCGGAGTTAAGTCTCCGTCAGCGATTTGGGTATTCCCGATGATGAGCACTCGTTCCAAAGCTTTGTGTGCATTCAAAAAACTAATGCTTTTAAGCGTGCCACAGTTTTCAACGATCAGTGATTTTAGTCTTTCGAGCGAGGATAGACAGGGGAGTGATTTAATTGCGTTGCAATCAGCAATCTCGATTTCTTCAAGAGTTTTCACCTGTTCAATACCAGCAAGATTTACGAGATTCGGACACTCCGCGAAATCTATTATCCGCAGCTTCTTGAGATTCGGGATACCATCAAGACAACGTAGCTTTCGCGACGAGACCTGTAGCCTCTCAAGAGACTGCATGGCAGCGAGCAGTCCGAAATCCTCATCCGGATATCCCATCACGTTCAAATGTTCCAAACGATGACATCCTTGCAAGTTCTTGGTTTTCGCAGAGTGGACAAACTTGAGTGTTTTCAGTATCGGTAGAAAACCAAAATCGAAAACTCTCTTTAGCTCTACTTGGAAAGCGAGACGCTCGACGCCTTTTCGATCTATCAACGGCGATAGATCGGCGACCTTCCAGCTATAGATCTCAAAACCTGTAACTGAACTGGGAACTTCATTCAGAAAAACAATGTTATCTCCCTTCCATCCGTTGGAAAAGCTGAGTCGCAAAGACCGAACGCCCTCTTTCTCGATCACGGATGCGAGTCCTGACGACCATTCCCCGCACAGCGCCAAACACGGCCCGTAATGATCGTCCTCGTCAATGAAAAATTGTATTCCCTTATTCATCTAGCAAATGTTTTCGCTTTGGACCTATCGGATCAACCTTATTCGACACCTTGTCGGAAAAGCGAGCAGGAACACCTCCTGTGATTTCTTGAATTCGTTTGTGCTCTGCAATCTCTCTTGCCGTCTTTCCTCCAGTCACCCCCGTTGTATTGACTGATGTGTTTGGATCAAGCTTCCCAGATTTCACGTGCTGGTCAAGTCGGCCCGGGATATTGGACGATTGCCCCACGTAAGGTTTACCCGTCGTATCGATAAACTCGTAGATTCCCACTTTGACTGGTGTCATTGAGGCATTCACCCGTGCCGAAACCCCTTTCCCTGTTCCCATAGCGATTGCCGCAGTGGCTACAAAATTCTGTGCAAAAGAAATCCCGCTTTCGGTTCTATCCCAGCCATCCAACGATTTGCCCAAATTGTGCGGCGAAAGCCCGACTCCATCCTTGGCTTCGAGGAGGCCAACTCCAGCTTTAACAACTGGGTTGAATGTAGAGTTTAGCGCCTTAAAATGACTTCCATCAACTGCAAGGTTGGCTTTGTAATCGTTGGTGATGTTTTCATTGATTACTCCGGGCGACACCATGTCAGCTCCGGCTTGCACCATAGCTCCCGCAGCAGCGGTTGCTCCAACAACATTATGCCAGCCCTTGTTCGCGGCAATGTCAGAAACATGATTCCATGCTTTGGCACTTTTATCCAGCAGGTAACCGACCGGTTGTCGTTTAGCGATATTCACAAATTCATCCTTGGCAGTCAACCCATCCGGATCGAATGAGCTCCATGGATTTTGTTGCACGTAAACAGGAACACCCAACGTGCTGTCGTAGAGCCACACGCCGATTTCCCTGCTGGAATCAGCGATTGCGAGCGGCATTCGGGCCGGTGCTTCGGTGTGAAGCAAAAAATTCCCATAGTGCGGATCCGTGGCAGCAGCGTTGAATGCCGCCGACGCGCTCCCCGCCAGACCAAGCAATAGCGCCAGCACCGCCAGGAGCGGGGCAAGCAGGCTGAGGCGGGGGCGGTTCACGCCGCGAGGGATAGCAGATCGGGCCGGCTAAAGGAAGAAGCTACTTTTCACACGCCGCGCTCGTGCCAGCGCTTTTCCGCCGGGTGGCAGGCAGCGCCATCCGAATGACCGCATGAACGCATGGTCATGCCCCCTGCAACGTGATTGGACCGTCCATTTGGAGTCCTCTGCCATGCCTCCGAATCCCGGGGTTTGGGGCAACGCCACGCCCGGAGGGCGCTCGCCAACTTCATTTTCGGCGGAGAAAATGACACCCCGCATGGTCCGAGAGGAACGAGGACAAA